>JAKAZV010000024.1 GCA_021826505.1 Acidobacteriota bacterium
CGGGGCGGGAGTTCCCGCGGGCCTGATCGCGGGCGGGCAAGTGGGCCGGCAGGTGTGGACGCGTCCCTGGCGGGGCGCGCGGCCGCGCGCCTGGCTGGATGGAAAAAATATCGCCCTGCTGCGGCCCGCGGCCGAGCCGGATCCGGCCGCCGGGACGCAGGTGGAATGCCGGCGGCTGAAAAACGACCGTCCGCGCTGGCGGGTGACCGCGCCCGGCCGCTACCGCCAGATTCTGCGCGGGCCGAAAAGCTGGCTGCTGTGGGGCGGGCATAACGGGATGGCGCTGGTAGACAAGCACGACGGGCGGCTGCTGTGGCGCTTGACCGGGCAGCATCTGCAGCCGATGGGAATGTCAGGCAAGTATCTGGTCGGCTGGGATAAAAATTATCTCGAATGCTGGGCGCTGGCGTCGCGAACACTGCTGTGGCGGGTGCGCTTCCGGTTGGTCGGACCGGGACAGGTGCTGACCCCGGCGGGCGTGGGTTCGAAAGTTATAAAAACGGAAAACGATAAAAGTTGATAAAAATTAAATGGTATAAACCTTCAATTCACCGTGGCTGCGTAGTTCCAAAATGGGACAAAAACGGTGAAAAAATTCTTGTTTGACTTTCGCTAAAGTTTCGCTATGCTGGGTTGTGCTTCGGGCTCAGGGATTCCGGAAAGGATTGAAACACCATGGCTGACGACCGCTCACGCGCCATAGATGCCGCGCTCTCGCAAATTGAAAAACAATTCGGCAAAGGCTCGATCATGCGGCTGGGCAGCCATGACTCGATCGGGCCGATTGCGGTGATCTCCACCGGCTCGCTGGGGCTGGATGCTGCCCTGGGAGTGGGTGGCATGCCGCGGGGGCGGGTGATCGAGATCTTCGGGCCGGAGTCCTCGGGCAAGACGACGCTGGCGCTGCAGGTAGTGGCGGCGGCGCAGAAGCAGGGAGGGCTGGCGGCCTTTATTGACGCCGAGCACGCGCTGGACCCGATTTATGCGCACAAGCTGGGCGTGAATGTGGACGAGCTGCTGGTATCGCAGCCCGATTTCGGCGAGCAGGCGCTCGAGATCGCGGAGTCGCTGGTGCGCTCGGGCGCGATTGACGTGCTGGTGGTGGATTCGGTGGCGGCGCTGGTGCCCAAAGCCGAACTGGACGGCGAAATGGGCGACTCGCACGTCGGGCTGCAGGCGCGGCTGATGTCGCAGGCGCTGCGCAAGCTGACCGGCATTGTGGCCAAATCGCGCACCTGCCTGATCTTCATCAACCAGATCCGGGAAAAAATCGGGGTCATGTTCGGCAACCCGGAAACCACAACCGGCGGTCGCGCGCTGAAGTTCTACTCCAGCGTGCGGGTGGACATCCGCCGGATTGCGGCGATTAAAGACGGGGATGCGGTGATGGGCAACCGCACCAGGGCCAAGGTGGTGAAAAACAAAGTCGCCGCGCCGTTCCGGGAAGCCGAGTTCGACATCATGTACGGCGAGGGCATATCGCTCGAAGGCGACCTGATTGACCTGGGCGTGCTGCACGAGGTGGTGGAAAAAACCGGGAGCTGGCTATCTTACGGGGGCGAGCGCATCGGGCAGGGCCGGGAAAACGCCAAGCAGTTCCTGCGGGAAAATAAAGCGCTGGCGCAGCAGCTCGAAAACGAGCTGCGGAAGAAGCTGGGCGTGCCGGCGGCGGGAGCGGCGCCCGCGGCTGCAGCCGCGGCCGAGGCCAAGGCGGGCGGTACGGCATCCGCGGCGGCGGCCGGAGCGGCGGGACGCCGGGAAGCGCCGGCGCCGGGCAAGCCGGCCATGCGTTCCTAGAAATTGCCGCGCGGCTATATCAAAGCGGCGGCGCGGAGGTTACATCATTAGCTAAATAGGTCTGCTCGTGGGCGTGGTAGGAGCTGCGCACCAGGGGTCCGGATTCGGCATGGCGAAAGCCCATGCCGCGGGCCAGAACGCCAAGGCGGGCGAATTCTTCCGGGGAATAATAGCGCTTTACCGGCAAATGCCGGAGGGTGGGCTGGAGATATTGCCCGAGGGTCAGAATGTCGCAGCCGGTCGAGGCCAACTGCCGCAGGGCATCGAGCAACTGGGCATCGGTTTCGCCCAGGCCGAGCATGAGGCCGGTTTTGGTGACCATGGCGGCATCGAGCTGCTTGACCCGCGCCAACAGTTCGAGGGAGCGCTGAAAGCGGGCGCCGGGGCGGACAAAACGATAGAGCGCGGGCACGGTTTCGGTGTTGTGGTTGAGGATTTCGGGCCGGGCCGCGACGACGATCTCCAGCGCCTGCTGGCTGCCCTTGAAGTCGGGAATCAGGACCTCGACGGTGCAGCCGGGCTGGGCGCGGCGGATGGCGGCGATGCTGGCGGCAAAGATGCGCGCGCCGCCGAGATTGTCATCGTCGCGGTTGACCGAGGTGAGGACGGCGTGGCGCAAACCCAGGCGGGCCACGGCTTCCGCCACGCGCCGGGGTTCATCCAGATCAATCGCCAAAGGCCGGCCCTTGGGCACGGCGCAGAAGCCGCAGCGCCGGGTGCAGATTTCGCCCAGCAGCATGAAGGTCGCGGTGCCGTGGTTCCAGCATTCGCCGATATTCGGACAATGCGCCGATTCGCAGACCGTGTGCAGGGCGAGGCCGCGGGCCAGCTTTTTCAGGCTATGAAAATTTTCGCCCACCGGGGCGCGGGCGCGAATCCATTGCGGCCGGGGCAGCGCCCGCGCGCGGGGCTGAATCTGGACCAGGGCATCGGAGGCTAAAACTGGTTCGGAAATGGCCATGGATCTTCTTATTGTAAGGCCGGGGCATGCTACATTTACGCTGGTTCCCTTATGTCCGCATATACGCTGCAATTTCTCGGCGCCGCCGGATCGGTGACCGGATCGAAACACCTGCTGACGACGCCGCAGGGGGCGTACCTGATTGACTGCGGCATGTTTCAGGGCGAACGCCAACTGCGGGAGCGCAACTGGCAGCCGCCGCCGCTGGACGTGAAGACGCTGCAGGCGGTGGTGCTGACGCATGCGCACCTGGACCACAGCGGCTATCTGCCGCGGCTGGAGCATGAGGGCTATCAGGGTCCGATTTACGCCTCGCAGGGCACGGCCGAACTGCTGGGCGTGTTATTGCCCGACGCGGGCCGGCTGCAGGAAGAAGAGGCGCATTACCGCAACCGCAAGCAACTGACCCGGCACCAGCCGGCGCTGCCGTTTTATACCGAAGCCGAGGCGCGGGCGGTGCTGCAGCAGGTGCGCCCTCTGGCGATGGAGACGCCGTTCGCGCTGGGGCCGGGGGCGGAGCTGCGGCTGCGGCGGGCGGCGCATATTTTGGGCTCGTGCTTTGCCGATTTCAAGCTGACGCCGCCCGATGGCGGAGCGGGGCCGCGCATTCTGTTTACCGGCGACCTGGGCCGCATCCGGCAAAGCTCGGCCCAGACGATGGTGGCCGGCCCGGAGACGGTGAGCGAAGCGGTGGATTATCTGGTGCTGGAGTCCACCTACGGCGACCGCCAGCATCCGGACGTGGATATTGGCCCCGACCTGGCGCGGACGCTGGCGCCGGTGCTGGGCGCCGGCGGGGTGGTGGTGATTCCCGCCTTTGCCATCGAGCGCACGCAGAAGCTGTTGTTTTTGCTGAAGCATTTAATGGAGACCGGCGCCATGCCGCGGGTTCCCATGCACGTGGACAGCCCCATGGCGATTGAGGCGATCGAAATTTTTCTGCGCCATGGCGATGAGTTCAATGAAGAAACCCGCGAGCTGATCGGCCGCTATGGCCCGCCGCAAAGCTGGGATCATGTCTTTTTCGACAAGACCGCGGCGCAGAGCCAGGCGGTGAATGGGCAGGCGGGCCCGCTGATCATTATTTCCTCCAGCGGCATGGCCGCGGGCGGGCGGGTGATGCACCATCTGGCGCTGCGGCTGCCAGACCCGAAAAACCTGGTGGTGTTCGTGGGCTACCAGGCGCCGGGAACGCTGGGAAATCTGATCAAGTCGGGCCACAATCCGGTGACGATTTTCAAACAGAGCGTGCCGGTGCGGGCCAAAATCGCCGCCTTCGAGCAGTTTTCCGATCATGCCGACGCGGGCGAGATTATTGCCTGGCTGCGGGGCTTTCCCCGGCCGCCGCGGCGGATTTTTCTGGTGCATGGCGAGCCGGAGTCGGCCGCCGCGCTGGCGCACCGGATTGAAGCCGAGCTGCACTGGCCCACGCAGGTGGCGAAATGGCTCGAAGAGGTGACGCTGGGGTAAGCAGCGGCAAAGCGACAGGGGCGAGCGTGGAAATACTGCAGAGCGGGAGAGGGCTGCGCGAAGCCGCCGGGGCGGTGATCTGCCTGCACGGCCGGGGCGCTGCGGCGAGCGACATACTCAAGCTGGGGGATAAGTTTCAGCTCTCCGGGCTGGCCTATATCGCGCCGGAAGCCGCCGGCCAGAGTTGGTATCCGGCGAGTTTTTTACAGCCGCTGGAGCTGAACCGGACGGCGCTGGAGACGGCGCTAGGGCAGATCGAAGAAATTCTGCGCAGCATCACGGCGGCCGGGATTGCCCGGAATCAAGTCGCGCTGGCGGGTTTTTCCCAGGGCGCCTGCCTGGCCTGTGAATTCGCGGCCCGCCATCCCGCCCGCTACGGCGGGGTGCTGGCATTTACCGGCGGCCTGATGGGCCCGCCGGGCACGGCGTGGAACTTTGCCGGGGATCTGGGCGGAACGCCGGTATTTCTCGGCGCCGGCGACCAGGACCCGCATGTGCCCTGGCGCCGGGTCGAGGAGACGGCGGCGGTGATGAAACGAATGGGCGGGGCAGTTGAGCTGCGATGCTACCCCGGCCTGCCGCATGTGATTCATCCGGATGAGATTGAATGCGGCCGGCGCATACTGGAACAGATGCCGGCCAACTCATAAGACGAATATGACGGCAAACTTTGCGGATCAGGCGGTGCTGGTGGCGGGCGGCGCGGGCGGGCTGGGCAGGGCCGTGACGCTGGCGTTTCTGCAAGCCGGCGCGGTGACTTATATCACGGCCCGCGAAGTGGCGGAGCCACTTTTTTTGCTTCGCCGTTTCAGCGTTCGGCCTCGGTGGTAAAACGTGGCCCAATTTTATTCAATTGGCACTGAACGGGACATGACAGGAACCCCGTCCCTCGGCCTACGATTTCGCATGGCTTTGCCAGCGACTCGGCCGATGCATCATGAGAAAGCCCTGCAAAAGCTGGCCAGGCAGCCGGACCCGATGCCGGCCGGCTCCAGGCGCGACAGTTGGACGTGAGCGATGAAGCCGCCGCCGTGCCGGTATAGGCCCATCAGACTTACCGCCGCAAAAAGCAGATGCGGTCTTTCCAGTCCCAGTGCCGGGCTGATTTAAACAGTGCGGCAAGCGCGCGCACCAGCCCGCCGATATCATCCGGCGCCAGCGTTTTTTCGTCCACAAAGATGACGCCGGCATGATGGCGGTTTTCCTCGCCCCATTGCTTGAGTATTCGCGGGATGGTGCGGCGGTCGTAGGTAACGAGGGTCCATCCCCGCAGGCCGGTTGCGGCGAGACAGGCGGCATCATCCTGGCCGAGGAGACCGCCATTTTCCCATTCCGCGAAGCATTGAACACTGATGCCGGAATCGCGGCGGCGCAACCCAGCCGCCACACGCGGCGATATGTGTTCATCCAGAAGCAGCTTGAGCATCGGCAGAACCGCTGTTGAACCGGGTTTAGCGCCGCGAAGGCTTACGGGCCGAGAACTCCGTAATCATGGGAAGCATGCGGCTCAAGGCGGCAAAATCAGTATTCGCGTTCTCATCCAGCGCCTGATCAATTTCAGCCGGAAAGGCATGGGCATAATTGACAGCCGCGCGCACCTTAGCCAGCGGCCAGCGCAGATGGCGAGCCACAGCGGGTAGATTTTCGTGATAGCCGCGAACCAGCAGAATGACTTCCCATACGGCCAAACTGCTGCCTTGAACGCAGGCCTGGCGGCCGGCGATGGAATCCCGGAAATCTATAAAGGCGAATTCCGAGCGCCGCAACCCTTCTTCGACCAGGCGCGCGCCGGCATCGCTGGTCGTCCAGCCATGCCGGCTGGCCATGTGCTTCAGCCGCTTGCCGCTGCCGAGCGGCAAGCGCAGGCTAATGACAGTGGATGAGGTGGCCGGCATGGAAATCGCCTTTTGTAACTATTGTAAACATTATAACTTTTCAAGATGAAGCGGGCAAGATCCGGGGAATATAAGGTCATTCATCGTTGCCGGCGCGGCGGGCGCGGGGGCGGGCCACGATGCCGGCGGCCTCGGCCAGGCGCTTCTGGACCCGGCCAACGCGCTCGACTTGGCCTTTGGCGGGAAAGCGCTCGTAAAAACCCTCGGCGCGGAACTCGCGGCCCAACTGGCCCCAGGGCGCCAGGCGCTGGCGCCAGCGGGCCAGGCGCTCGGAGGAAGTTTCGCCCGCCACGCTGTCTTGCCGGGCCAGCTCGGCGCAGAGGCGCAGCATGGCCTTGAGGGTGACCGGTTTGGCGACCATGGAATGGGACTGGCCCCAGGCCTCGCCCCAGGCGGAGCGGGCAGCGGCGAGAAAATCGCGCAGCAGGGCATAGGCATGCTCGGCCGCGCGCGGCTCCTCGTAGTTCCATTCGCCGTGCTGGGTCCAGCGGTGAATCTCGTTGAACAGCTCGGCCTGCAGAATCCATTTTTCCTGGCGGCTGCGGCCGCCCAGGCGGTTGATGCGGTAGCGCAGCGGGCTGTCGGATTCGGAATAGAGCTTTTCCGCCACGCGGGCCGCGAACTTGCGGTCGGGCGCGGCCCAGGTGACCTTTTCGTAGAGATCCACCAGATGGCTTTTATTGATGCGGCTGGCGGTGGAGTTGATGGTGACGAACATTTCGGCGGCGAAATCGTCGTGATGGCCGTCGAAAATCATGCAGGGAATGCGCAGCGTGGCCGCCTCTTCGGGATGCTTGCGGGCATAGAAATGAAGCGCGGCGAGGCGGTGCTGGCCGTCAATGATCAGGAATTTTTCCCGCGGCTCGCTGAGATGGCCGGCGCTTGCAAGATCACCCAGCGGCTCAAAATCCAGTTTGTCTTTGGTAAACAGCAAGACGGCGCCGGGAATCGGCGGCTGGGTGGTCGCGGTCTCATAAAAATTGATGATGGATTTAACCTTGGCCCGCGACAGCTCGCGCTGGAAAGCGGAGTCGGTTTTTTCGATTTTGGCGATGAAGCCGGCGACTTCGTCGGCCTCGGGCAGCGGTTCGGCCTCGATTTTTTCCCCCGGGTCGCCGTAGAAGCGGCTGTTGAAACGGACCTGCGCCAGCAGATCCTGAACGGGGTAGGAAATGAAATAAAAGAAGCTGTCTTTTTGACGGATTTGAGTGGCCAGCATGCGGCTATTTTAGCTTGGATTTTGACAATCCCCGTGGCGGAAACAGGTGACCAGATGATCGTTGACCATGCCGGTTGACTGCATGAAGGCGTAGCAGATGACGCTGCCGACGAAGCTGAAGCCGCGGCGGCGGAGTTCCCGGCTCATGGCGTCGGAGACCGTGGTGCGGGCCGGCACCTGGCCGGGCCGGCGCCAGCGGTTGACGCGGGGCGCGCCGCCGGCCAGCCGCCATAAAAATTCAGACAGACCGCCAAATTCGCGCTGCACCGCCGCGATGGCCCGGGCGTTGCGCACTGCGGCCTGGAGCTTGAGCCGGTTGCGGATAATGCCGGGGTCGGCCAGCAGTTTTTCCAGCCGGCGCTCACTGAAGCGGGCGACTTTTGCGGGCTGGAACTGATAAAAGACCTCGCGGTAGCGCGTCCGCTTGCGCAGCACGATTTCCCAGCTCAGGCCGGCTTGCACGCCGCTGAGCGTCATGTGCTCGAAAAGCCTGTGCTCATCGTAGAGCGGCACGCCCCATTCGGCGTCATGATAGGCGGCCAGCAGTTCGTTGCGGGCCCAGGGACAGCGGGCACGATTCGTTTGCATGCGGTATAGCTTAACCCGGGGTGGGTAAAAAAAGGGAAGTGCGCTATGATGCGGAAATCCTTTATGCAATCCGAGACGCACATGGGCGCGCCATTAGAGGCCGGCGTCCAGGCCCGGCCCGCGAGCTGGCTGTGGAACGCGGATCTGGCCGCCATCCCGCCCGCCCGCCGCACCTGGGGCACCTACAACTACGCGGCGCTGTGGATCGCGATGAGCGTCAATATTCCCACCTACATGCTGGCCAGCGCCATGATCGCCGGCGGCATGGACTGGAAGCAGGCGCTGTTCACGGTGTTTCTGGGCAACCTGCTGGTGCTGGCGCCGATGCTGCTGAATGCGCACGCCGGGGCCAAGTACGGGATTCCATTTCCCATCTTCGCGCGCGCGGTGTTTGGCGTGCTGGGCGCCAATGTGGCGGCGATGCTGCGGGCGCTGGTGGCCTGCGGCTGGTTCGGCATACAGGCCTGGATCGGGGGCGAGGCGCTGAACGCGCTGCTGACCGCGCTGCATCCGGCCTGGGCGCGGCAGGCGCATGGGGTGTGGATTTGTTTTTTAAGCTTCTGGCTGCTGAACCTGATAGTGGTGCTGTGGGGCATGCGGCTGATCCGGCGGCTGCAGGCGGTGAGCGCGCCGTTTCTGCTGCTGGTCGGGCTGGCGCTGCTGCTGTGGGCGCGGGCGCATGCCGGCGGATTCGGGCCGATGCTGGCCACGCCCTCGAAGTTCCACAGTTTCGGAGCGTTCTTCAAGTTCTTCGTGCCTTCGCTCACCGGGGTGGTCGGCTTCTGGGCCACGGTGGCGCTGAATATTCCCGATTTTACCCGCTACGCCCGGGGGCAAAAGGAGCAGATGCTGGGCCAGGCGCTGGGCCTGCCGGCGACGATGACGTTTTATTCGTTTATCGGCATCGCGGTGACCTCGGCCACGGTGATCATTTTCGGGCGCGCGATCTGGGATCCGGTGCAGGTGCTGGCGCGGCTGGGCAGCCCATGGGCGGTGCTGATCGCCATGGCGGGATTGCTGCTGGCCACGCTCAACGTCAATGTCGCCGCCAACATCGTTTCGCCGGCCAACGATTTTTCCAACCTGTATCCGCGCCGGATCAGCTTCCGCATGGGCGGCGTGATCACCTGCTGTCTGGGGCTACTGCTGCAGCCGTGGCGGCTGCTGGCCAGCTATGGCAGCTATATCACCGGCTGGCTGGTGGGCTATTCCGGGCTGCTGGGGCCGATCGCCGGGGTGCTGATCTGCGACTATTTCGTGATCCGCAAACGCATGATCGTGGTCGAGGATTTATACCAGCGGGGAGGGTTTTATGAGTTCCGGCGCGGCTTTAACCCGCGCGCGCTGGGGGCGCTGGGCGCGGGCATCGGCGTGGCCCTGATCGGGCTGTTCGTGCCGGCGCTGCGCGGACTCTACGACTACGCCTGGTTTGCCGGCTTTGCGGCGGCGTTCGGGGCGTACTGGGGTCTGATGCGGAGAGCTAAATATAGCAATACACCGGAAATGATTCCGCCTACTTATTCGGGACAGTAAAAATCCCCACCGCCGCGGCGGGCAAGGTGAAGCGGTACTGGCCGTAGTTGGCGCGGACGGCATGCCAGCGCGGGGCATGGGTGAGGCGGCCGGCGCTGGTGAAACGCGCGCCGCCGTAGGTGACCTGGCGGGAGGCGAGGCTGGCGGCGCGGATATATAGAATCCGGGCCGGATGCGACGCCGGCGCGGGAATGACGACATGGGCGGCTTGCGCGCGGCGGCCGGGAAGCAGGAAAACCGTGGTGGCATGGCGGCCGCGCACGGCATAGGCGGTCAGCCCGGCGCCAGCGGCGAAGCGCGCCGATAACAACGCGCGACCCTGGGCGTGGCGGGCAAAGGCGTACATGGCATAGTACAAGGGCCAGACCTGATTGCGATAAACCTGCGTGCGGCGGGATACGCCACGGGTTTTATGCCGCAGGTGAACCAGCACGGCGTCATAAAAATAACCGCGGCCGCGGTAGTTGCCGCCTTCATGAAAGTTCAGCGCGCGCATGCCGGCCCGGGCATTGAGGAAGAGCCAGTGCAGGCCCCAGACGGTTTCGGCGAAGGCGTTGGTGACGCCATTTTCGCCCTGGCATGAGATAGAGTTGGTTTCGCCCATCTGGATGGGAAACCCGGCGGCATGGGCCACTTGGGCCTCTTGTTTGAAGCGGGCGCCCATGGCGGCCATGCGGTGCGGTGAGAGCAACTGCCGGATGGTGGGGTGGTGGCCGCCGCAGTGGGTCATCTCATAGCTATGGACGGTGACAACGTTCAGATTCTTATGCCCCACCTGGCCGAGAAACGGGGCCAGGCCATGCGCCAGCCAGCCGCAGCAAAAGGCCGGGCCGTAAAGCGGCGCCTGGGCGGTGGCGGGGTGGGAGCGCAGGGCGCGGGCGTAGGCGCGGTAGTCTTTTTCGTAATCAGAGAGAGAATAATTTTTGGGCCGCGCGCTGACATGATCGTAGAGCCGGTGGCGGGAAAAGATATCGGGTTCGTTGCCGATTTCAAAGCCCAGCCAGTGGCTCCGCGGGGTGTGGCGCATGATGGCGGCGACGGTGCGGGCGTAGGTTTCCATCCAGGCGGGAGCATTCTGCGCCAGGTTGAGGCCGACGATCACGCCCCAGCCGGTGCGGGCCGAAGCCTGGGCCCAGCCGCGCACGGCGGCGCGGGTAATGGTGTAATGGCAGCCTCGCGGCCGCGGGGCCAAGTGCGGCTGCCAGCAGCTTTCATCGCTGCTGTTGCCGCCGATGCGCAGCGTGCCCTGGCCCAGATTGCGCATGAGCCGCAGAAAGCCCAAATTTAAGTTGCCGGCCGGCCCAATGTAGCGATGGGCGGCGGAAAAGACTTCAATGCTGAAGCCGGTGAAATGAGCGGGAATTGTGCGTCCGGCGCGGACGCCGAGGGTGAGATGCGCGGCCCGGGGCGCGCGGGCCGCGCCCGCGGCCAGGCAGGCCATCAGGCCGGCAATAAAAATGCCTATGCGAAAGTCGCGGCGCGGAGAGCGGGGCATGAAGTTTTCCTCAAACTTCTTCGATTCTGATTGCGGCTTCGGTGCTGCCGCCCGAGAGCTGGCGCAGCACATAGGGCAAAATGCCGCCGGCCCGATAGTAGGCCAATTCCATCGGCGTATCAATGCGGACGCGAACTTTAAATTCGCGTGATCCAGCGGCCGAACCGACGGCAACGGAAATCGTCTGGCCGGGCTGGAGCCGGTCAAGGCCCGCGATATCATAGCTCTCTTCTCCGTTCAGGCCGAGCGATTCAGCGCTTTCGCCCGCCAGAAACTCCAGCGGCAAAATGCCCATGCCGACAAGATTGCTGCGGTGAATGCGCTCATAGCCGCGGGCGATGACGGCGCGCACGCCCAGCAGCCGCGGACCCTTGGCCGCCCAGTCGCGGCTGGAGCCGGAGCCGTACTCAAGGCCGGCGAGAATCAGGCAGGGGACCTGCTCCCGGGCGTAGCGCAGCGAGGCGTCAAAGATGGTCATGGCCTCGCCCGAGGGCAGATGACGGGTGACGCCGCCCTCGGTGCCGGGCGCGAGCTGGTTGCGCAGACGGATATTGGCAAAGGTGCCGCGGACCATGACTTCGTGGTTGCCGCGGCGCGCTCCGTAGGAGTTGAAATCGGAGGGCGCGACGCCGTGCCCGCGCAGGTACTCTCCCGCGGGACTATGGGCGGCGATGTCGCCGGCGGGCGAGATGTGGTCGGTGGTGATGCTGTCGCCCAAATACGCCAGCACGCGGGCGCCGCGCAAAGCGGCGGGCGGCTCACCCCCGGCGGTAAAAAATGGCGGCTGTTTGATATAGGTGGAATCAGGTTCCCAGGCGTAGCTGACGCCCGCGACCGGAGGCAGCGACTTCCAGTTGGCATCGCCGGTGAAGACCTCGGCGTACTGGCGGGCAAACATTTCCGGCTTGACCGCCCGCGCGACGGTGGCGGCCACTTCTTCGGGGCTGGGCCAGAGGTCGCGCAAAAACACGGGATCGCCGCTGGAGGTGTAGCTGAGCGGTTCGCGGGTGAGATCAACATTAATATCGCCGGCCAGCGCATAGGCCACGACTAAGGGCGGCGAGGCCAGATAGTTGGCCCGCACCAGGGGATGAATGCGGCCCTCGAAGTTGCGGTTGCCGCTGAGGACCGCGGCCGCGACCAGCGCGCCCTTGCGCACCGCGTCGGCGACCGGCTCGGGCAGCGGGCCGCTGTTGCCGATGCAGGTGGTGCAACCGTAGCCGACCAGGCCGAAGCCCATCTGCTCCAGATAAGTCAGCAGGCCGGCTTGTTGCAGATAATCGGTGACCACTTTGGAGCCCGGCGCGAGGCTGGTTTTAACCCAGGGTTTGCGGCGCAGGCCGCGCTCGGCGGCTTTTTTGGCCACCAGCCCCGCGGCCAGCATGACCGAGGGATTGGAGGTATTGGTGCAACTGGTGATGGCCGCGATCACGACCGAGCCGTGATGAAGTTCGCAGTCCTGGCCCTCGATTTCTGTCTTCACTTTGCTGTTCAGTTCAGGGCTTTTCAGTTCGGCCGCGGCAACGGGCGCCGCGGCTTTCGCTTTGGCCCTGGGCTGGGCGAGCGAGGGCAACGCCTGGGCGAATTGACGGGCGGCCTGGGACAGCGGCACGCGATCCTGGGGCCGGCGGGGGCCGGCCAGGCTGGGTTCCATGCCGCCCAGGTCCATTTCCAGCACGCTGGCATAACGGCCGGCATCCAGCGAGGCGCCAAACATGCCCTGTTCTTTGGCGTAGCGCTCGACCAGGCTCACCCGCTCCGGGGCGCGGTGGCTGAAGCGGAGATAGGCGAGCGTGGCCTCGTCAATGGGCGACAGCGCGGCGGTGGCGCCGTACTCGGGCGACATATTGCCGAGCGTGGCGCGGTCGGCGACCGAGAGCCGGGCCACGCCCTCGCCAAAGAACTCCACAAATTTGCCCACCACGCCCAGCTTGCGCAGCCGCTCGGTGACGGTAAGCACCAGATCGGTCGCGTTGACGCCGGCCGGGAGTTCGCCGCTCAAGCGCACCCCGACGACTTCGGGCAGCAGCATGGAGATGGGCTGGCCCAGCATCGCCGCCTCGGCTTCAATGCCGCCCACGCCCCAGCCCAGCACGCCCAGGCCGTTGACCATGGGGGTATGGGAGTCGGTGCCGACAAGAGTATCGGGATAGGCCAGCAGGCGGCCGTTGACGCGGGCGAGCATCACCACCCGGGCCAGATATTCCAGATTGACCTGGTGGACGATGCCGGTGTCGGGAGGCACCACGCGAAAGCGCTCGAAGGCCTGCTGGCCCCAGCGCAAAAAGACATAGCGTTCGCGGTTGCGCTCAAATTCCAGCCGGCCGTTGAAGGCGAAGGCGTCGGGCGAGGCAAAGCGGTCCACCTGCACGGAATGGTCAATCACCAGCTCGACCGGCTGCAGCGGGTTGATGGCGCGGGGATCGCCGCCCAGGGCCCGCATGGCGTCGCGCATGGCGGCCAGATCGGCGACGGCGGGCACGCCGGTAAAGTCCTGCAGCAGCACGCGGGCGGGGACGAAGGAAATTTCCTTTTCCGCCTGGCCGCGCGGCTGCCATCGGGCCAGTGCGGCAATGTCATCGGCTTTGACGAAGCGGCCGTCTTCGTGGCGCAGCAGGTTTTCGAGCAGGATTTTCAGGGCGTAGGGCAGCCGCGAAACCGGGCCCACGCCGGAGCGTTCGAGCACATCAAGCCGGAAGATTTCAGGCGAAGAAGCATCGTGGGCATCGAGGCGCGCGCGGGCGCCAAAACTGTTCAGCATGGCATGGATTCCTGCGTGGGGATGTCAATTTCCATTATGCCGCAGAGACCCCGGCGCCCACCGCTTAGAGGGTTGCGATCATCATGATCGTCAGCCCCACGATGATCACGCTGGTGGACCAGGCAATCCAGTTGCCCAGGCGCGAGTTGCGGTATTCGCCCATCACGTCCTCGCGGTTGATCAGCAGCAGCATGAAGGTCAAAACCACCGGCAACAGGATGCCGTTGGCCACCTGCGAGAAAAGAATGATTTTAATGAGCGGAACATGGGGAATCAGGACGCAGCCGGCGCCGAGCACGATCAGGCCGGTGTAGAGCCAGTAAAACACCGGCGCCTCGGAAAATTTGCGGTTGACGCCCGACTCAAAACCCAGGCCCTCGCAGATGTTATAGGAAGTGGCCAGCGGCAGGATGGCGGCCGACAGCAGCGAGGCGTTGATCAGGCCCAGGGCGAAGAGCAGGCTGGCGTAATGGCCGGCCAGCGGCGCCAGGGCGCGCGCCGCCTGGGCGGCGCTGGTGATATTGACAAAGCCAGCCGGGTGCAGGGTCGCGGCACAGGCCACTACGATGAAAAACGCCACCACGTCGGTGATGATGCAGCCGAGAATCACGTCCCAGCGGCAGAGCGCGTATTCCTTTTTGCCGATCCCCTTTTCGGCCACCGAAGCCTGCAGATAAAACTGCATCCAGGGCGTGATGGTGGTGCCGATAAGGCCGAGCACGACCAGAAAATAATCGTATTTATGAATGACCACCGGCACGAGGGTGTCGCGCAGCGCCAGCGGCCAATTGGGATGGGATAAGAAGGCCGAGATGGGATAGGCGATGTAGACCAGGGAAAAAATAATCAGCAGGCGCTCCACCGGCTTATAGGTGCCGCGAATCACCACCAGCCAGATGATGGCGGCGCCGATGGGCACGGAAAGATACTTCACCACCCCGAAGATGCCCATGCCGCTGGCCAGCCCGGCGAACTCGGCGACGATGTTGGTGAAATCGGCGAGGCCGAGCACGAGCATGGCGAAAAAAGTCCAGCGGAAACCGAACTCTTCCCGGATGAGATCGCTCAGGCCCTTGCCGGTGACGGCGCCCATGCGGGCCGCCATTTCCTGCACCACGATGAGGGCGATGGTGGTGGGAACCAGCGTCCACAGCAGCAGATAGCCGAACTGCGCCCCGGCCTGGGAATACGTGAAGATGCCGCCGGGATCGTTATCCACATTGGCGGTGATGAAGCCCGGGCCGAAGATCGCGAGAAAGGCCACGATCTGCAGCCGCCAGGCCCACCACCAGCCCTGACGGCGGCCAGGCCGCGGCAGGCGCTGCTCCGGGTTCGGGGCGGATGCGGGGTTCGGCATCTTCTCCTTAATCGCGCCAGGGGAAGATGCCGGGCCGGCGACTCAGGCCGGCGGCATGATCCCCGAGCGCACAAAACCGCCAGGCACATCGGGGGTGGTCATGGGATTTAAGCGAGCCCGGCGCGGGAGCGAGCCCGGCCCGGGCACTTTCAGGTTAAAGGGGATTTCCCGGCGAGGTCAATTGAAAAGAAAGCGGCGCAAAATAAATGCCCCGCCGGATGGCTCCGGCGGGGCGGGGGGGAACAAATTCCATCGGTCATCAGTCGCGGGCGCCGACCAGTTCCGATTCCGGCGCGGCCTGCGGCTGGGCCAGACTGCCGCCGAGCTGCACCAGGCCGGAGCCATCGCGGCTTTCTCCCAACTGCTGCTTGAGGATCTGCTCGCGCATCAATTTGCGCATCAGGACTTCTTCCTGATGGGCGTTTTCCGGCTCTTCCGAATGCTCGCGCACGCGGGCCGCGTCCGCCGGATCAATTTTGAGATGGTGCTCGAAGCTTTCCATCTTGACCGCGGCGCCGCTGGCATAGACCTTGTGTTTGCCATGCTCCTTGTTCCATTCGATCACGCTGGCGTTTTTATGCATGGCCTCGATGATGTTGCGCCAGCCCACGCCGGTGTTGTAGGCGCAGAACGAGATTTCGCCTTCCTGCGTGCCGTAGGGGATGATGCACATTTCGGTGCGGCGGAAGTCGTAGTTGAACAGATCCTGGAACCACATGCCGGCGATGAAAAGGAAGTTCCAGGGGTCCTCGCGGCGCTTCTGAATGTCGGCCAGGGTGCGGTCGCCGGAGACCTTGCCGTAATCCTTGCCGCTGACGCCCATGGTTTTATCGAACTTCTTCCAGAGATCATGCAGGGTCAGGCTGCGCGGCGCCTGCAGCGGCTTGTAATTTTTCAACAGCGCCAGCCCCATGGTGATGGCCGACATTTTCTTGCTCCGGCCGGCATCGGTGACTTTCTGCATGTCGCGCACCAACTGCGGGATGTTGATGAACTGCGGCACCGGCGCCAGCTCCTTGGTGTGCTTGTGCACCATCATGGCCGTGCCCACGCCGCAGTTGGGGTGACAGCCGCAACTCATCTGTCCCCATTGCGCGTTGGGGCCATGCACCAGGTCGGCGAAATCGGCAAAGGCGCCCATCAGCGAAATGGGGAACCAGTCGCGGGTGGGCTCGGTGTAGCCGGTCTGTTTTTTCACGTCCTGCGCCATGTGCGACAGGGTGTAGCGCTGGCGCTGGCGGCGCTCGGGCGTGATGTCCTCATCGCGGCCGGTAAACGAGACCGGCTGGAAGCTGACAAAGGAGATTTTGCCTGGGTTTTCGGTGGCGAACTTGACGATGGGGCCGACCTGGTCGTTGGTGATGCCGTTGACCAGGGTGGCGACCAGCACGATTTCAATGCCGGCCTCGTGCATGTTTTCGATGGCGCGCAGCTTGATGTCGAACAGATTGCCGATTTTGCGATGGCCATTGGCATCGTTGCCGATGCCGTCAAACTGCAGATAGGCGTAGCGCAGGCCGGCTTCGGCCGCCTGGCGGGCGAATTCCTTGCTCTTGGCGAATTCGATGCCGTTGGTGGCGCACTGCACGCTGTTGTAGCCGACTTTGCGGGCATAGCGGATGGCGTCGAAAAAATGCGGCGACATGGTGGGTTCGCCGCCGGAAAACTGGATGGACATCTGGCGCCGGGGCTTGATCTGAATGGCGTTGTCGAGAATTTCCTTGATGTCGTCGAAGCTCAACTCGTGGACGAAGCCGACCTGATTGGCGTCCATGAAGCAGGGATCGCACATCATGTTGCAGCGGTTGGTCAAATCCACGGTCAGGACCGAGCCGCGGCCGTGCTTGATGGAGCTGGAGCCGTGATTATGCAGGCCGGTGTCGTTGTGGGCGGGCAGGTCGCGGCCGGGAAACATGGCCTCGATGTGCTCGAGAAATTTGGAGTCCACCGCCATCATGTCCTCGAACTTGCCATGCCGGGGACATTCCTTTTCCATCCAGATCTGGCCGTTGCGCTCAACGATCGAGGCCTTGATTTCGCCGATATGCGAGGTAATCAGCTCGCGATAATCGCGCTCGCCGGAAAGAATCTGCTGCCGCGCCTCCTTGACGCAGGTGGGGCAGAGCGAATCGGTCTGGCGCGGCCAGCCCAGATTGGGCTTGGTTTTCTGCCAGGACTTTTGCAGCGGTTTATCCGACCAGGCTGGGGTGAAGGGCTGGCTGGGCTTGAACTGATTGAACAACTGAATGGTGTTGAAGGCCAGGCCGGCGGCCTTGGTCAATCCCAACTCCAGGTACTTGATCGGGCGTTGCATAGAGTCTCCTTCCATTCCAGCCTGAACCCGGCGCGGGAGCAGGGCAATCGCCATGCATTAAACGGCGGGATTTCCACCTTCAGAGGTTATGAGATTCGGGCGAACGGAGGGCGGGAAAATGCCCGCGCAAGCCGGTCTAACTACATGCATTTCAAGCGCTTGGCCGTGACTGGCCGGGCGCGCGTCGGGAGGGTTAATCCAGCGCGTCGAGCTTCTGCAAGATCCGCGCCCAGCGGCTGGGCGGAGCGGGCTGGCGGACATGAAAGCTGTGGGAGCGGAACGTGGCGCCGGTCAAGAATGCGAATTCCGGCGCCGCCAGCTCATCGGGCGCGCCCTCGATCAACGCCGGAATGCCCAGCCGCACCGGCAAGCGCAGGCTGGCTTGTGTCAACTCGAGCAAACCACCCAGCCGGGCTCCCCCTCCGGTCAGCACCAGGCCGGCGCCGAGATGGTGGCGCCAGCCGCTTTTGTCGAGATCATTTTCCAGCAGCCGCAGCCATTCGGCGGCGCGGGACCGCAGGCAGTCGCATAGGTCGCGGTGCGACAGCGTGGATTGCGCCTGTTCGCCCACGCCGGGGAATTCGATCTGGGTGCGGTCGCCGGCAGAGGCGGCATCCACCACGCCGAAGGCGCGCTTGATGCGTTCGGCATCGGCCGGCGGGGTATGAAAGCTGATGGCCAAATCGTTGGTATAGTGATCGCCGCCGATGGGAATGACGCCGACATGCTGGGGTGCCTGGTGGGCATAGATGATCAGGCTGGTGCAGCCGGCGCCGATATCCACCAGCGCCACGCCCATTTCACGCTCCTCATGGCGCAAACAGGCTTCGGCCGCGGCTAACGGGGCATACATCAGCTCGGCTACCGCCAGGCCGGCGTGATTGGCGGCCGTGACCCGGTTCTGCATGGCGCCGGCGCCGGCGCCGATGTGAAAAACCCGAGCTTCCAGGCGGCTGGCCGACATGCCAATCGGGGACTGATGCACTCCGGACTGACGGTCGAGGGCGAATTCCTGCTGCTCGACATGGAGCAGGGAATAATCCTCGGGCCAGGGCTGATTCTGGGCCAGATCCAGCACGCGGCGGACATCATCAGCCGTGATGTCGCGCGAACGGGAATGCAAGGTCATGCCCGCCTGCCGCACCACGCCGCGGATGTGGCCGCCGGTGATGCTCATGACAATTTTTTCGATGGTCTGGCCGTTCGAGGTTTCCACCTGCGCGATCAACTGGCGCAGCGCTTCGGCCGCGGTGGCCACATTCAAGACCAGCCCTTTTTTCAATCCGGCGGAGGGCCGCACGGCATGAGCGCGATATTGCAGCCGTCCCTGGCTGAGCGCGGTGACCAGCACTTTATTGGACGCGGTGCCGAGATCGACGACGGCGAAACTGGTTGGAGATTGGCGTCGCATGTTAGCGGGATACGGCAGCCGCGCGGGCGGCGCCGGTGTTCAGAATCGCTTCTCCGTCATAGCGCAAGTCCACCGATTGCAGGAGCGGATAGCTGGCCAGCCAGTGGTTCACATGCTGAAGGTACAACCGGTAACGGCGGCCAAAATGACGGCGGCCCAGATCGAGCAGCAGGGAGCGGCCGCCGGCCGCGGCGGGGGTGACCAGGGCGCGCAGATTGCGCGGATCGCTGACATCAATTTCAGCAAAGGCTTGCGCCGCGGATAATTTTTGCTGATGCAGCGCCTGGCGCAGCTGGAGAAATGCCGCTACCTGAATCTTCCGCCGGTCCGCATCGCCAGGGTTGCCGTGGGCCGCGCCGGCCAGCCCGCTCAAGACCGCGCCTTGAAAGGCGGCATGGGGCGGGATGGGCAGGAGCACGCCGCCGGCATCAATGTATTCCATGCCATGCCCGACGCGCGCCAGTGCCACCGGCTGGCGTTCCGTCAGCCGCACCTGCAGCTGGTTGGGCCAGAGCCGCAGCAGCGCCGCGGATTTTACCCAGGGCAATTGATCGAGCGCGCGTAACCGGCGGCGCAGGGGAATAAAAAAGACATTGCGGCCCAAGTCAGCGGCAAAAATCTGGCGCACCTGAGCTGGGGTTACCTGCCGCGCGCCCAAGACCGTGATCTGCCGCAGGCTTTCCAGGGCAAAGCGCGGGCTGTGGTAGATCCAATGGATCAGGGAGCCGATGCCCAGAGCGGCGCCGAGCACAAATCCCAATGCCCAGGCAGTTTTTTGCCCATGCCGGCGGAGCCAGCTTTGCCGAACCCGCACTGGCCGGGGCAGACGGCGAAAGCGAGGCGCGGTCTCGGAGGGGGAGGCGGTTTCCTGCTCGGCGGCCGGTGCGTCTGGAGTGGGCTCGGCGGAATCCGCGGCGCCGTCAAATTCCGGGTCAACAGGCCGTGACGATTGGGCGCGCCGGCGAATGGGGGGCTCTTTTGCCATGCTGGATTCCGGTCCTAACCGGCGATGCCGAGCGAAGCGGGCTGGCGAACGCCGGCGCGCTGGCGCAAAGCCTCCAACAACTGCTCGCCCAGCCCGCTGACATTGCCCGCGCCCTGGGTCAGAATGGCGTCGCCCGGCTGGGCCAGCTCGGCCATGCGGGTGATGGCTTCGGCGGCGCTGGGCACGTACTCGGCGGCAATGCCCGCCGCGCGCAGCCGCTCGACCAGAGTGCTGGCGTCTATGCCCGGGATGGGCTCCTCGCCGGCGGGGTAAATATCCAGAATGAACGCGCGGTCGAGATCGCGCAGCGCGGGCGCGAAATCATCGAGCAGATGGTAGGTGCGGGTATAGCGGTGAGGCTGGAAGATCATCAGCCGGCGCCGATAGCCGCGCTGGCGCGCCGCCGCCAGAGTTGCCGCGATTTCGGCGGGATGATGGCCGTAGTCGTCAATCACGGTGACGCCGGCTTCCTCGCCCTTGATCTGAAAGCGCCGGTCCACGCCGGCAAAATGGGCCAGGGCCGAGCGCAGAACTTCGAGATCCTGGCCCAGGAACAGGCCCGCGGCCACGGCGGCGGTTGCATTATGGGCGTTATGCGCGCCCGGCACCCGCAACTGAAACTCGCCCAGATCGAGCGAGGCCGCCGGGCCGCGGCCCAGGATGCGCGCCGCCGCCGGCGAGAGCCGCAGGCGAAAGCGGGTTAGCTCCCGCTCCAGACTCAGGTCATGCAGCAGCAGGTCGGATTCCGCATGCAGGCCATAGCTCAGCACCTGGCGCTGCATTCGCGGCAGCAGTGCCCGCGCGACGGGCTGATCGGCGCCCAAAAGCACCAAACCGTAAAAGGGCACCCGGTTGGCGAATTCCAGAAAAGCGGACTGAATGTCTTCCATGCCGCTGTAACAGTCGAGATGTTCGCGGTCGAGATTGGTGATGACGGCAATGACCGGCGAGAGCTTCAGAAAAGAGCGGTCGCTTTCATCGGCCTCGGCCACCAGATATTGGGAAGCGCCCAGGCGGGCATTGGAGCCGAGCGTGTCGAGACGCCCGCCCACCACCACGGTGGGATCGAGCTGCGCCGCAGCCAGCGCGGTGGCGATCATTGAAGTGGTGGTGGTCTTGCCGTGCATGCCGGCCACGGCAATGCCGAATTTCAGCCGCATCAACTCAGCCAGCATTTCCGCCCGGGGAATCACCGGTACATGGCGCGCCCGCGCCGCCACGACTTCCGGATTCGCGGGGCTGACGGCGCTGGAAATGACCACAACTTCCGCATCGTCCACATTGCCGGCGGCGTGGCCGTACGACACCCGCGCGCCCAGCTTGACCAGCCGTTCGGTGACGGGCGAGGCCTTCAAATCGGAGCCGGAAACCGGCCAGCCCAGACCCAGCAGCACTTCCGCAATGCCGCTCATGCCGATGCCGCCGATGCCGACAAAATGGATTTTCAGCGCCTTGGCGAACCACATAAAACGAACAGCCCTTTACAACACTAACGCGAAACCGCCGGATTGTTGGCGCGGGAAAATGCCTGAAGCATCAAATCGGTAATCCGCAGGGCAGCCTGGGGATGGGCCAGCCGCAAGGCCGCTTCCCGCATGGACTGCCGCAGCCGGGCATCAGCGGCGATTTCTCTTACCGCCTGATCCAGGCGCGGGCTGGTCAGCGAGGACTGTTCCAGCAGGCGGGCGGCGCCGGCCGAGACGTACGCCTGGGCATTGCGCAGCTGATGCTGGTCGGCGGCGCCGGGGAAAGGCACCAGAATGGCCGGCTTGCCCAGCGCCGCCAGTTCGGCCAGCGTGCCGGCGCCGGAACGGCAGAGCACCAGACTGGCGCCGCGCATCTCCTCCGCCATGGCCTGAATAAAAGGCATGGCGCGGACCTGCCAGCCATTGGGGCTGAGATAGGTCAGGCTGTTTTCCAATAAAAAATGCTGGCCCGGCAATTTTAAATACGCGCGACAGACGCGGTCCCAGTCAAGCCCGCCGGTCTGGTGCACGATTTCCTGAAAGGGCAGCGATAATTCGGGCTGGCGCAGCCAGTCCTGCAGGGCTTCATTGAGCGGGCGCGCGCCCTGGCCGCCGCCGAAACATAACAGGCGCAGGCCCTCGGGTTCAGGCGATGAGTCGGGCGCGGGGGCGAAAAATTCCGGCCGCACGGGAATGCCGGTCAGAACGGCGCGCGGAAACATCGGCGCGGCCTCGGCAAAGGCCAGCGCTGTGGCCGATGCCCATTTGGCCGCCCAGCGGTTGGCGAGGCCGGGCTGGGCATTGATTTCCAGCAGCACCAAGGGCAGCCGGAGATGGCGCGCCGCCGCCAGCACCGGGCCGGAGGCATAGCCGCCAATGCCCAGTACCAATTCGGCCCGGGTTTCGCGCAAAATCCGCCGGGCATGCAGAACCGCGCCCGGCAGTTGTGCCCAGGTGCGAAGCTGCCGCCGCCAGCCAGTCTGTTTCAAGCCGCCGATTTCGATCAAGCGCAGCTCATAGCCGGCTTCGGGCACCAGGCGCGCTTCCAGGCCGCGCGCGGTGCCCACAAAAATAATGCGAGGCACCCCGCGGCGCCGCAATTCCGCCGCCACCGCCAACCCAGGCATCAGGTGGCCGCCGGTGCCGCCGCCGGCCAGCACCACGCACTGGGGCAATACCGCTGAATGGGAGCCGGAATTCATGGCCGCGAAAATAAACTATAGGGCAATTGGCGGGCAGACAAAGAAATTATGTGGAAAAACGGACCATTCCGAGCTTAAGAAAAAAAAGAATACGAGCCGGCCAGGGGTGCGGAAGCCAGGAATGCGGAACGTGCAAGTGGAAAGCGAAGCGGCGAACCTGATCGCTATGCGATGCTTTTCCCGCCGCCCGCAGGGTCTATCAGCCAGCGCGCCAGCGCGGCCAGGGTTTTGCCGTCGCGTATGCGTCCCGCGCGTAATGCGCTTTGCCAGCGTTCCCGCGGCCACCAGCGCGTCACGATCGCTTCATCGGCTTCCGGCCGGGCCGGACCCGGAAGCAGATCAAGCGCCAGAAAGGCGTGCATTTCCTCATCCAGCATGCCCGGGGATGGAAAAAATCGCGTCCAGCGCCGCCAACGCCGGGCCCGGTAGCCGGTTTCTTCGGCCAGCTCGCGCCGGGCGCAGGCAAAGGGTGTTTCGTCAGCTTCCACCGTGCCGGCCGGCAGTTCCCAGAGGAATTGTCCCGCCGCGGCCCGGTATTGCCGGACCAGCAACAGCCGCTGCCGGGCATCCAGGGCCAGAATCACCGCCGACGGACCATGGCGGATAATATCGCGTTGGAGCGGAGGCTTGCCCGGCGCGGGTGACCAGCGCTGCCGTTCAACATCGAAGGCGAGGCCGCGGAAAACCCGAGAGGATGAATTGCTGGACTTAGCTGGCATGGATTGACAACCCGGCAACACGGTTCACTTCGCCGGATATGAGAACCGGCCTGAGGCGCTAATCCCGCAGCTTTGGCAGCCGGGTTACATGCCCGCGAATGGCGTCACTTACAGAAATATCGTTATCCGTGAGCAGGCGCCCGGTCAGAACTTCCAGCGTGAGGTGAGCGCTCTGATATGCCGCCATGTTGCCCACCAGATTGCTTTCCGCCTGAGCCAGCGTGGTTTCGTCGGTGTTGACGGTGAGAATGGTGGCGGCGCCGAGTTGCAATCGCTTCTGGTCGGCGGCCAGCGTCTGCCGGTCATAGCGCACCGATTCACGCGCGGCCCGCACCGCGGCGAGATCCTGCTGCAGGGCAAAACTGGCGTTGCGGACCTCGAGCGCGATGGTATTGGTGGTCTGCTGTAATTGCAGTTTGTTCTGCTGGATTTCCAGCTGTGCCCGCACCGCCTGCGCCTGCGCCGCCCGATTGAAGATGGGGATCTGAATATTGAACCCGGCGGTATAGCTGGGATAATCGCCGGCGATCAGGCCTTTGAAATCCTGTGGATAACCGCCCAGCAGATTGCCGGGGATGGAGGCGCTTTTGACAAAGTTACAGGAAAAGGGCGGATTGGGCTGCAAACAGGCGGGAGGAATAAAATGGCTGCCGGCCAAACCCGTCGCCGAATATGAAGCGAAGAGGTTCACCTGCGGCAGCAAGGCGTTCTTGATGCCGTGCAGGCTGATCTGATCGTTGGCCAGATTGATGCGCGCCTCCTGCAAATCAGGGCGGTATTGCATGGCCTCGCGAATCAACTCAGGCACCGGCCGCAAGTGAGCCGCGGCGGGAATATGAATTTTGGTGGTGGGGACCACGGCCGCCGTCGCCAGGGCGGCATTGTTCATATTTTTGGTGACCGCGTTTTTCATGATCAACTGCTGATACTCGTAGTTGGTCTGGTCGGCAATCAGGGTTTGCTGAGCCGTGGCGACCTGGGCCTGCGCCTGGGTAATGGAAATCGGGGCCAGGGTGCCGATCTGCACCTGGCGGCGGTTATCGGCCAGGGTCTGGCGGGCGAGCTGCAGATCGCGTTTCGCATACTGCAGTGCGTTGTAATCGCTGACCAGGCCCCAGTAGATGTTTTCAATCTGGTTGACGGTGGATTCCACCTGCGCCCGGAAGGCCAGGTTGGAAATGCGGCGATCGTTTTTAGCGATCATGATGAAACGGCCGTTGACCGAAGGTCCAAAGCCTTCGAGCAACGGCTGGGTCAGCTGAAAATTCAAGCCCGATTGGATATAGGGATTAAAAGTCGAAGTCAGGCTGTTGGTTGAGATGCGCTGATTGGTGAAGCCAGCGGTCAATTGGGTGCCGGTCAGCCAGCTTTTAGTGACATTGAAATTGGCCAGCCCGGAATGCTGATCGAGCGAGCTGGTTCCGGTGAGAAACGTGCTGGTTTCCGGCGTGGTGGTATTGCTCAGCTCGAGGGTTGAGGTAAAAACCGGGTCCAGGCTGGGCACGGCCGGCCCGCCGCCGATCGGGGTGGCGACGATGCCGCCCACGCCGGCGCCGGCACTGCTGATGCCCACACCGGTAGCACCGGCGCCACCGCCGCTGGCGCCGCCGGCGCCCAGATTGGCGCTGCCGCCCAGGGTGCCGCTGACGATGGCGGTGGAAACTCCGCTCGGGGCCAGGCCGGCGCGGGTCTGCAATACGTCGGAATCGGCCAGGGGCAGGTTCAGGCGCTGAATGGCAATATCGAGGTTATTTTCCAGCGCCAGCGCAATCGCCTCGCGCAGGGAAAGATAGAGCTTGCCCTTGCGCATGAGGGTATAGATCCGGCGTGAGTTGTGCAAATTCAGCGGGGTCACGGGAATCGCGCTCTGGCCAAACAAGGTGGAATACCACCGCCGTCCGCGGGAATATTGAATGCCCTGCGGATTGGCGTCAATCGGGCGGCCTTGCGCCCAGGCCAGGCCGGCCAGGATAAAACTCAAAGCGAAAATGCGCCAGCAACGGGAAGATCCATTCGCCATCACAGTAATTTCCTTGAAAAATCAATGCTCCAATGGACTGGATCGCGGGAACAGTCGCCGGGATCAGAGCCATTCAGATGAAAATTGCGGTCCCAGGCGGAGTCATCCTCCCGGGCTATGAGTCAATACGCCGATTCCCGCCCGGGAGTTTCATTCCCGCCGGGCTGTAATCCAGTATTCTCCAGTTTAAGCTGAGATACGGGCCGCGGTTTAAAGCGGAAGAAAAAATGGACGGGATGGGCGGCTCGGCTCCAGGTGCGCATGCCTAATTTTCGGGTGGAACTCAGCTACGACGGCACACTGTTTCATGGCTGGCAAATTCAGCCGGGACTGCGCACGGTGCAGGCGGAATTAAGCGCGGCCCTGGAGCGCATTGCCGGCCAGCCGGTCAGTGTGCATGGCTCGGGCCGAACCGACGCTGGCGTGCATGCGCTCGGGCAGGTGGCGAGCTTCCGGCTGCCGGCCGCTTTGCCGGCCGCCAATCTGCGCACGGCCCTGAACGCGTTTCTCGCTCCCGACCTGCGCGTGC
The DNA here is from genome assembly GCA_021826505.1 of Acidobacteriota bacterium. Lineage (GTDB taxonomy): Bacteria > Acidobacteriota > Terriglobia > Terriglobales > SCQP01 > JAKAZV01. The sequence goes on from JAKAZV010000024.1 coordinate 25,723, forward strand.
TGGCGGCGTCCATTGCGCCGGATGAATTTCACGCTCGGCGCAGCGCGCGCGCCAAGCTTTACCGCTACCGTATTTATCGCGGCCGTGTGTTGCCGCCCTTTTTACGCCATTACGTTTATCATTATCCTTTTCCGCTGGATGAAACCGCGCTGCTGGACGCGGCGGCGCAGTTTGCGGGTGAGCACGATTTCACCTCGTTCGCCACCGGCCGGCTGCCGGTTTCGGGTGCCGTGCGCACCATTTTTTCCAGCCGGGCCTGGCGGCAGGATCAGGAACTCATCTTCGAAATCGAAGGCAGCGGGTTCCTGCATCACATGGTGCGCAATCTGGCGGGTTTTCTGCTGGAAACCGGTTTAGGGCTGCGCACGGCGGCGGATTGGCCGCGCGTACTGATCCAGCGCGATCGCCGGCAAGCGGGGCGAACGCTGCCCGCGCGGGGCTTGTATCTGGTCGCGGTGAGTTATTCCGAGGAGGAAGCGAAGCAGCACGAGCCCGCTGGGGAAGCTTAAAGCCATGCCCACTCCACGCCAGATCATGCAAGATTCCGAAGCGCGGCGGTTGTTCGCCGCTCTGGAGCGGCTGGAGCCCTGGCTGACGCGCCGCCAGATGGAGCTGACCCGCATTCCCGCGCCCACCGGCCTGGAAGGCCCGCGCGCCGAATGGATGCTGCGGCAGATGCGGCAATTGGGCGCGCGGCATCCGCACCTCGATGCCGCCGGCAATGTCATCGGCCTGCGCCCCGGCACGGAACCCCATCGCCCCGGCATTTTAATCAGCGCGCATCTGGACACGGTTTTTCCGCCCGGCACATCGCTCAAGCCGCGCGCCGACGCGCGGCATCGGCTGCATGCTCCCGGGATTGCCGATAATGGCGCCGGCCTGGCGGCTTTATTGGGTGTGATGAAACTGCTGCTGGCTTCGTCCGGGCGCCTGCGGCACACACTCATGTTCTGCGCCAATGTGGGAGAAGAAGGCGAAGGCAACCTTAAGGGCATGCGCTATCTTTTCCAGCACGAGCCGGGCAAAGAGCGCATCAGTTACAGCCTGGTTATCGATGGCGCCGGCTGTCAGAACGTGACTAACCGCGGCCTGGCCAGCCAGCGGATCTTGCTGGAATGCCAGGGTCCCGGCGGCCATAGCTGGAACGATGCGGGCGTGCCCAGCGCCATTCATGCCCTGCAGCGCTGCCTGGCGCCGCTGGCCGCACTGGCGCCGCGCCCCGGCCGGGCGGTGATCAATATCGGCGGCATCGAAGGCGGCACTTCGATAAATTCCATCGCCGCGCGGGCCGCCGCGCGGCTGGATCTGCGCGCCGCCAACTCCCGGGAGCTGGCCCGGCTGCGCGCCCGGGTGGAGACCGCGCTGCGTTCCGGCGTGCGCGCCGAAAACCGCCGCGCGCGCCGGGGCGTGGTCACCGGCCGGCTGGAAGTGCTGGGCGAGCGCCCGGGCGGGACCCTGGCTGCCAATTCGCATCTGTGGCGCACTGTGCGCGCGGTGGATGCCTGGCTGGGCCTTCGCACCCAGCCCCGGCTGGCCTCGACGGACGCCAATGTCCCATTGGCCCTGGGTTGCGAGGCCGTCACGCTCGGCGCCGGCGGCGCCAGCGCCGCCACGCATACCCTCGCCGAATGGTACGATCCCGCCGACCGCATTCGCGGTCTGCAGCGCATACTGCTGCTGCTGCTCTGCCTGGCGGAGCCGGAGAAATGAACCCGGGTACTCAAACGCCGGCAAGGGCGCGCGCCTGGCAGGCCGATCTCGCATTGCTCACGGCAACCCTCATCTGGGGCATGAGTTTTGTGGCCGTCAAGCAGGCGCTGCGAAGTGCTTCCCCCTTGGCCTTGAATGCCGCGCGGATGGGGTTGGCGGCGCTACTCTTGGCGCTGATCTACCGCCATTGGCTGCGCCGCCTGACGCCGGCGATCTGGCGGGCCGGCCTGGCGCTGGGCGGCTGGATGACGGCCGGTTTCGTATTGCAAACCGAGGGCTTGCGCTACACCACCCCCGCCCGCTCGGCCTTTCTCACCGGATTTTCCGTAATTCTGGTGCCTTTTCTGGGCGCTCTGCAGCGCCGGAAATCGCCCCGGCCGCGGGTCTGGCTGAGCGCGCTGCTGGCATTGGCGGGCTTGTATTTTCTGGCCTTTGCCCGCGCCGGCTGGAGCGGCTGGCTCCGGCTCGGCGATGGCCTGACCCTGCTCGGCGCGGTCGCGTTTGCCGGCATGATCCAGGCGCTTGAAAACTATTGCACCCGCCTGCCCTTTCAGCCCCTGGCGGTGCTGCAAGTGGCCGTAACCGCGATTTTATTTGCCATTCTGGCTCCCTGGGCCGAACCCATGGTTTGGAAATCTTCCCCCCAACTCTGGGCCCTGATCGCATTCCTGGCCGTGCTGGCCACGGCGCTGGCCTTCACCCTGCAAACCTGGGCGCAGCAATATACCCCGGCCAATCATGTCGCTGTGCTGCTGGCGCTGGAGCCGGTTTTTGCCTGGCTGGGCGGCTGGTACTGGTTGCATTCTGAATTAGCCGGCCGGCAATTGCTCGGCGCCGGATTGATCCTGATTGCGATTCTGGCCAGCGGCTGGCCCACCTCCGCGCCTGACCATCCCTCGCCGCACATTCCCGCCTGAGGGCCAGGGCACACACATGCCAGGCATGCGCGTGATATCCAATGCCGGATTGCTGACGATTCCGCCGGATTTTTCGGCCTTGACGGCGGGCGTGGGTCAGGATGTAATCGTGGAATGACACGCCGCATCCACACAGCCTGCAAAATTTCAGCCGTATGCTTGGGACTGGCCAGCTTCGCGCCCGGACTGCGGGCGCAGAAGCCCGCGCGGCCCGCAGCGAAACCGCCGCTCGAAATCGCCGCGCCAGCCTGGCAGTCGGGAACGTATTGGGCCCAATTTGACCACAATTTGCTGGTGGATTACGCGGATCTCAAGCATTTTCAGGCCGCTG
>JAKAZV010000131.1 GCA_021826505.1 Acidobacteriota bacterium
AGCTCAGCCCCGACACCGAAAGCCACGGCTTCGGCTATCACTACGATCAGCACGATATTCAGGGCTTTAGCATGACCCACATGAGCGGTCCCGGCTGTCCCAACGAAGGCGACGTCTTTTTCACCGCGACTTCCGGTCCGCTCCATACCAGTGTCCGCGGCTTCGAATCGCCTTATTCCCACGCCCGGGAATCCGCCCGCCCCGGCTATTACCGCGTCCTGCTCTCCCGCTGGCAGATTCTCGCCCGGCTCACCGCCACCCTCCGCGCCGGTCTCGCCCGTTTCACCTTTCCCGCCCATCATGCCGCCAACATTCTCGTCCCCATCAGCCATACCCTCAATCACACCCTGGCCGCGCGCGTGCATGTCGTTGGCGATCGCGAAATCACCGGCTCGGTGACGGATGAGGTTTTCTGTGGCGCCCGCCATCCCTATACCGTCTATTTCGCCATGCATTTCAGCGCGCCCTTCCGGCATTTTGGAACCTGGTCGGGAACTCGGGGGCAGGGAACTCCCCAGGCCAGCCATCGCCGCCAGTCCCAAACCCGTCACTCCCAATGGATCGGCGCCTATGCGTCCTGGCCGGCTGCTTCCCGGCCGCGCACCGTCACTCTGCGCATCGGCATCTCGTATGTGGATCTGGCCGGCGCGGAAAACAATCTGCGTCAGGAAACCCGCGGCCGCGGCTTTGCCCAGCTCCGCCGCGCCGCCAGCCGCGCCTGGAACCATCAGCTCTCGGTCATCCGCGTCTCCGGCGGCACGCGCGCGCGGCGCGAAGTCTTTTATACATCTCTCTATCACAGCCTGCTGATGCCGTCAGTGTTCAGCGACGCCGATGGCCGCTATCTCGGCTTTGACGGCAAAATCCATCATATGGCCGCCGGCCACTCTGTCTATGCCAACTATTCCGGTTGGGATATCTACCGCAGTCAAATGCCGCTGCTCGCGCTCATCGCGCCGGGCCGCCTGCGCGACATGTGCCGCTCGATCGTGCTCATGTACAAGCAAGGTGGATGGATAGACCGCTGGCCGCAGATCAACCGTTATACCAATGTCATGGCCGGCAGTCCCTTGACAACCGTCATGAGCATGGCCTGGCTCGATGGCATCCACGGCTTCGGCATCCATACCGCCTGGCGCGGCATGGTGAAGGACGCAACCCAGGCCCCGCCCCCGCATCGTCCCTATCAGGGCGAAGCCGGCATCCGCTACATCAACCGCCTGCACTTCGTGCCCTTCGATAAGGTGAAATACGGCTCGGTCTCGCAAATCCAGGAAGACGCCATCGCCTATGCCTCGCTCTACGATCTGGCCCGCGCCCTGCATCATCCCCGCGCCGCCCGCCGCTTCTATCGCCGCGCGCTCTATGTGCGCAATGCCTTCGATCCCCGCGACCGCTTCTTCCGTCCGCGCAACGCCAATGGCGAGTGGGTGCCGGGCTTTCATCCGGACCAAAGCGCCGGCTTCATCGAAGGCTCGGGCTGGCATTATCAGTGGCTGGCGCCGGCCGATCTGGATTGGCTGATCCACGCCGTGGGCCGTGCCCGCTTCAACCGCCGTCTCGAGGCGTTTTTCAACTATCCCCATCCCGTCTGGGCCGCTCAATATTACAACCCCTACAATGAAACCGATCTTGAAGCTCCCTTCGAGTTCGACTTCTCGGGCAAGCCCTGGCGCACCCAGGCCGTCGTGCGCCGCATTCTGCGCCAGAGCTACACCACCTCCGCCAACGGCGTTCCCGGCAACGACGACTGCGGTGAAATGTCATCCTGGGCCGTGCTCTCCATGCTCGGCCTCTACACCGTGGATCCCGCCAGCCGCGCCTGGGAGCTCTCCAGTCCGGTCTTCCCCCGCGCCGTGATTCATCTCCATGCGCCGTATTCCGGCCGCCGCCTGATTATCACCGCTTCGGCCCATCCTGGTTCTCGGCCATACATTCAGTCTGTGCGTTTCCATGGCCGGCCTCTGTCTCGCGATTGGGTCAGCTTCAGCTCGCTGGCGCGTGGCGGCCGTTTGGCATTTAAGCTGGGCGTCCAACCCAACCGTGCCTGGGCTTCCTCGCCCGCCGCCGCGCCGCCTTCACTCAGCCGTCTTAAGCCCTGAGTTTGTTAAAAACACATTCAGAGAAAGAAAGGTGATATACTTCAGCCGTAGTTCGAAATTCTTCCGGGTGATCCCGTCTTTGGGATTGAAAAGGGAAGCTGGGTGCGGAAACCGGCCTGATTCGGCCATTTCCCAAGCCCACACGGCCCCGCCACTGTAAGCGGCATGCCGGCGCCGGAATCCACTGAGCCTTGAGGCTTGGGAAGGAGGCGTCGCGCGTAAAACCGCCAGTCAGGAGACCTGCCCGGAATCTTCGAACTGGTCGCAAAAATGGTGTTCCTCGTTTAGGCAAGGTTAGTATGCGGGATTTCCAGCGAAACAATTCCGTGCTGTTTGCGGAATTGTGAGCGAAAGAAATGCCGCATGCATACGGCTATCGTGGTTCACCTGGCTTTTGAGACCAGTTCTCGGTCCGCAGGCGATTCGAGGGGAATCGCGGGCAGATTCTGGAATCCGGCCATCCTGTCGGCTCTTCCTTCCTTTTGCTTCCGCATTTCTCCTGACACGTTTCCGGATCGCTCATCCGGCTCCCGCCGGATCTTCCCTTCGCGGCGCGGGCCGCGATGCAGGAGACGATCATGTCCAGCTTCATTGCTTCCGGCGCGCTATTCCGCCGCCGTTCATCGCCCCTCATGTTATATGTAATTATAACTATGATGTTATTCTTTTGTATTACTCCGGGCGCCGTGGCGCAATCCCGTGTGGCATCTGTGCGATTGCGCGGCCATGTGTATGACTCGCTCGGCCGTCCCATGTCCGGCGTCCGCATCCAGCTCCGCCGCCTGTCCGCGTCCGCCCGTGTTCTGGCTTCCGCCCGCACCAATCCCCAGGGCGCATACCGGCTCCGGGTCCGGAATGTTTCCGGCGCGTTTGCCTGCCGCCTCCAGGCCCGGGCGCATGGCTTTCACTCCGTCACGCTGATCATTCGCCTGCGTTCCGGAGTCCGCGCGCGCCGCGATTTCACGCTCTCGCCCGCGCCCTTGCGGCAGAATATCGTCGTCGCCGCCACCGGCTCGCCCTTGCCCGCGGCGCAGATCGGCCAGGCGGTTTCGGTCATCCATAAGCGCCAGCTGCAGGCTCTGGGCGGCGATGCCGTAACCCGCGCCCTGCAGCAGCTGGCTGGCGTGCAGGTGCTCCACACCGGCGCGCCCGGCGGTCTGGCCACGGTTTATATGCGCGGCGGCGACGGCAGTTTCATCAAGCTCACCCTCGACGGCATTCCCATCCAGCGCTTCGACTTCGGCTCCTATCTTTTTTCTCCGCTTCTGCCCGGAGGCATCCAGAATCTTCAGGTCGTGCGCGGCGCCGACAGCGTGCTGTACGGCTCCGGCGCCGTCTCCGGCGTCATCGCGATGCGCACCGTCAGCGGCCGCGGCCGGGTCGCGCCCGAGCTGACCGCCAATACCACTTGGGGCAGCTTCGCGACTGTGGCGCAGAACGACCGCCTCGCCGGCGCATTGAATGCCTGGGACTACGCCTTCGACTTTGGCTACTTCGGCACCCATAATCAAATTCCCAACGATCATGACCGCGATGTGAACTATCTGGCCCATCTGGGTTGGCAGGCGCTTTCCCATACCTATCTCAGCGGTGTTGTGAGTTATCTCGACAGCCATGCCGGCCAGCCCAACGCCATTGCCTTCTACGGCATCACCGACCGCGCCTGGCAATCGCAGGCGGAAACCTACGCCGGCTTTAATCTCAATCAGCTCACCGCTCCGCATTGGCACAATGAAATTCAATTGAGCGAGGGCAAAGTCAACTACTATTACGAAAACCCCGCGCCCAGCGGCATTCCCTACAACGCCGGGTTCGGCGTGAACTACATCGGCTTGCCTGAAACCATTCGCGGCGCCAACGGCTACTCCGTCTCCGGCCAGGCGATTCTCGACTACGGAGGCGTATATCCCTCCATCTTTGCCTCCGATACCCTGCGCCGCAACGTCAGTTGGGAATCGGTCTATGATTTTTCTCCCACCGGCAGTTTCGGCGGCGGCTATCGCTATTACAACGAGCAGGGACTCTCTTCCGGCGAGCAGTTAAGCCGTCATGATAACGGCGTCTTTGGCGAATTTCACGACGGCTTCTGGAACCGGCTCTTCCTCAGCGCCGGCGCCGCCTGGGATCGCAATACTCCCTTTGGCTCCAGCACCAGCCCGCAAGCCAGCCTGGCCTGGTATCCCCGCCTGGGCGGGGGCGGATGGCTGGGCGCCACGCGCCTGCGCGCCAGCGCCGGCAGCGCCATCAAAGACCCCAATCTCTTCGATGAAGCCTCCTCGCTCTATCAGGAACTGGCATCCAGCGGCGGCGAGTCCAGCATTCGCCAGTTCGGCATTCAGCCCATGCATCCCGAGCGCAGCCATGACTTCGATCTCGGCTGGGATCAGTATTTCCTGCGCGACCGCCTGCGCGCCTCCGCCACCGTCTTCGACAACCGCGAATACGATCTCATCGAGTTCGTGCCCAGCACCGCGCTGCCCGCGCTTGGCGTGCCGCCCAGCGTCGCCAGCCAGACCTTCGGCGCCGACTTCAACTCGCTCTCGGAATCCGACAAAGGCTTGGAGTTGAGTCTGGCCGCACAGGCGCCCTTTGGCCTGCATTTGCATGCCGCCTTCACCCGTCTGCACGCCCGCGTGCTGCGCAGCTTTAGTTCCGATGCCTTGCAGCCGGCCTCCAACCCCGCCTTTCCCGGCATACCCATTGGCGCTTACGCGCCTCTGGTCGGCGCGCGGCCGTTCCGCATGGCGCCCGAAAGCGGCAGCTTCGATGTGCTGTATCGGCCGCATTTCTGGCATCGCGGCTGGCTGGTTGACTGGAACGCCTATTTTTCCAGCCGCCGCAACGACAGCACCTATCTGGTGGATAAAAACTTCGGCAACTCGCTGCTGTTGCCCAACCGCAATCTCTCGCCCGCCTTCGCCACGCTCAACTTGCGCACCGGCGTGGCGCTGACTTCGCGCATCAATCTGCATGCCAGCCTCGATAACCTGCTCAATCAGCATCCGCAGGAAGTCTTCGGCTATCCCGGTTTGGGCACTGCGGCCCGCATCGGCGTGCGCTTCAATTTATTCAGTGGAACTCGGTAAAAGGTTGTTTGTGTCAAAAGCCGTGCTTATCGCCGCGCCCGCTAGCGGATCCGGCAAAACCACCGTGGCGCTGGGGCTGATGGCTGCCCTCCAGCGCCGCGGTCTTTCCGTCCAGCCCTTCAAGTGCGGTCCCGATTTCATTGATGCCGGCCTGCATGCGCGGGTCTGCGGCCGTCCCGCCCGCAATCTCGATCTCTGGATGCTCTCGCCTGAAACCAACCGCGCTCTTTTCGCCCGCCATGCCGCCTGCGCGGAGGTGGCCGTGGTCGAGGGCGTCATGGGCCTGTTTGATGGCGCGCGCGCCGCGCCCCATGCCACCACCGCCAGTCTCGCCCGGCTCTTGCAAATACCGGTCTTGCTGGTCGTGGATGCCTCCCGCATGGCCGGCAGCGTCGCTGCCCTGGTGCGCGGCTTCACCGGCTTTGATTCCGCTCTGAATATTGCCGGTGTGATCCTGAATCAGGTCGGCGGCGAGGGCCATTACCAGTTGCTGCGCGAGGCTTTAGCCGCCGCCCGCTGCCCTCCCGCTCTGGGCTATCTGCCCGCCGATCCCGCGTTGCGCCTGCCCGAGCGCCATCTCGGCCTCCACACCGCCGCCGAGGGCGCCGTCAGCGATGCCTGGCTGGCTCATCTTGCGGACGCCGTCGAGCGCGGCATGAACCTGGAGCGCATTTTGCCCTTGTCCGGTCACGTCAACAATAATGTTGAAAATTTTGCTACCGTCAAAAACCTAAAATCTGAATTGCGAATTGCGATTGCCCGTGACGCGGCTTTTAGCTTTTACTACGAAGACAATCTCGACGCCCTGCGCGATCTGGGCGCGGAGATCGTCGAGTTCAGCCCCTGTCACGACTCCGCTCTGCCCGCAAACATCCACGCCATTTGTATCGGC
>JAKAZV010000132.1 GCA_021826505.1 Acidobacteriota bacterium
ATCTGGCGGTGGTGGAGCTGCTGCGGCAAATCGCGGAGCGCAACCATGCGACGCCGGCGCAAATCGCGCTGGCCTGGCTGCTGCGGCAAAAGCCCTGGATCGTGCCCATACCAGGAACCACAAAAATTCATCGGCTCGAGGAAAATAACGGCGCCGTTTCCATAGAATTGCCGCCGGCCGATCTGGACGAGATCAACGCGGCTGCTTCCCGCATTCCGATCGAGGGCAAGCGCCTGCCCGAATCCATTCTCCAGATGTCTAATAAATAAAGCGCGTGCATTATTTCAGGTCTGACTTCTGAAGCAGCTCTCTTTCGCGGCGGAACAAATCTTCGAAAAACGTTTCACCATCCATTAACTGAACGCGACCGCTTTGAATATCATCGTGCCGGCAGTCGAGCCGTTCGCGGATTTTATCTGCTTCGATGCCTTTCCGTCTAGGCGCACAGGATTCATCTGCCAAAAGCCGCGGTTATGGTTCAATCTTTTTTTTGCGGCCGGTTTTTTCAGCGTCCGCCGGGGCGAAGTGGACGCGGTTGCGCACCGGATCAATGCGGTCCACGATGACCTCCAGCCGGTCGCCGAGCCGGAAGCGGCGGCGATGCCGTTCGCCCACCAGTTCATGCGCGGCGGCATGGAAGCGGTAGCGGTCATCGTCCAGGCTTTCCAGCGGCACGAAGCCTTCAATGAACATATCGGTCAGCTCCAGGCTGAAGCCGTGGCGGGTGACATTGAGAATCAGGGCGGGGAAGCGATGGCCGATGCGCGCCTCCATGAAGCGCACCTTTTTCCATTCCATCAGCTCGCGTTCGGCCTCATCCGCCCGGCGTTCTGCCTGACTTGATTCGCTCGCAATAATATCAATATTATCAATTACATCTGAATTATTATCTAATGTATCGGATGACGAACGTTTCGCGCTTTTCTCCGGCGAAAATTTTCGTTCCTCCCAAAGCCTGCGTCCGCTGCCGTCTTCCGGCAGCAGGGCATGAAGCAGGCGATGCACGATTAAATCCGGGTAGCGGCGGATCGGCGAGGTGAAATGGGTATAGGTGGGCATGGCGAGGGCAAAGTGTCCGACATTGCCGACGGAGTAGCGCGCCTGACGGAGAGAGCGCAGCATGAGAAACGACAGGATGCGCTCTTCCGGCTTGCCCGCCAGCCGTTCGGTTAATTGCTGATAATGCCGCGGACTGATCTTCACCTGGGCGCCCAGCTCGCGCGGGTCAACCCGGGCGGCGGCACGGCCGCCGCGCGTCAGGCCGTGCCGGCGCGGCGCACGGGTGGAAATTTCAGCGCCCAGACTGTAGCCAAAGCCGGAGGCGATTTCCTCGAAGGCCAGAACTTTTCCGGCGTCGGGCGCTTCGTGAATGCGGTAAATGGCGGCTTCGCTCCGGCTTTCGAGGTACCGGGCCACGCACTGGTTGGCGGCCAGCATGAATTCCTCGATGATGCGGTGGGCGTCATTGCGCTCGGATTTCACGATGGAATGCATCAGGCCCAGTTCATCAAAGGCGATCTCGGCCTCGGGCAGATCGAAATCAATCGCGCCGCGCTCCCGGCGGCGCTGCACCATTTTGCGCTGAAGCTCGAGCATGAGCTCCAGGTCCACGTTCGGCGGCCGGGCGGGGCCGGCGGGAGGGTTTCGCAGCCAGTCATTGACTTCCGCATAGGTCAGCCGCGCGGCCGAGCGAATCATGCCCGGCACGATTTCATAGCTTTCGATCCTGCCCTCGCGATCGAGGCGGATGAGGCAGGAGAGCGTGAGCCGGTCTTCGCGCGGCCGCAGGCTGCACAGATCGGACGACAGCTCGGCCGGCAGCATGGGAACCGCGCGGCCGGGGAAATAGACGGAAGTTCCGCGCAGCCGGGCCTCGCGGTCCAGCTCCGAGCCGGGACGCACATAAAAGGCCACGTCGGCGATATGGACGGCCAGCTCATAGCCCGCGCCGGCGCGCGCGAGCAGAACGGCGTCATCAAAATCCCGCGCCGTTTCCCCGTCAATCGTGACCACGGGAAGGTTTCTGAAATCCCGCCGGCGGGCCATTTCGGCGTGCGGCCAAACGCGCTGCCCGGCCAGTGCCTGCGCCTCCGAGAGCGCGGCCTGGGAAAAATGGTGCGGCAGGTGATGCTTGCGGATCATGATCTCGACATCAATGCCGAAATCGCCCGGCTGACCCAGAATTTCCAGCAGCCGGCCCCGGGGTTGCCGCACGGCCGAGCCGAATTCGGTGACCTCAACTTCCGCCACCCAGGGACCGGGCCCGTCCAGGCGGGCGGACGCATGCGCCGCTTCATCGCCCAGGATGCGGTGCCGCGCCAGGCCGGGCAGGGCGTCCGGAACTTTCTCCACCGCGATCCGCTCCGGCAGCCGGTCATCGTAGGGCTGCAAATAAAATCCCGCCGGGCTTTTATGCAGCAATCCGACGATCTGGCCCTGCGCCCGCTCGGCAATGCGAATGACTTTGCCGCTGATGCGGCCGGTACGCGCGGCGCCGGCTGCGTCCCGTTTTGTGTTTTTGCCGTTCGGCCCCGGGCGCAGAATCTCGACCTGAACCCGGTCGCCGTGCATGGCGTGGGCGGTGAAGGGCGGCGGGATGAATATGTCTTCCGTGAAGCCCTCCGCTTCGGGCAAGACAAAGCCGTAGCCCTCGCGATGCAGACTGATGCGGCCTAGCACGGTATTGCGCGCGGGCAGCGCCGCCGATTTGCGGCCGGCGGAGGGTTTGCGGGGAGCGGCGGAGGGCGTTGAACGGCTGGGCAACTGATAGGCCTGGCCATGCACCACCAGCGCTTGCTCGCTCGCCAGCCGCCGCAGCAGATGACGGAGCTGGACCCGCGCGGGGCCTTGCAGTTGCAGCCGGCGCGCCAGTTGCTTGACGGTCGCGCGCCGGCCCGGACTATTCCGAATCTGCTCGAGTATGGCGGCTGGGTCCAAAACAGGCTGCTCTCATTTGCCGGCGTTGACCAGGGCTTGCGCGGCATTAGCTTCGAGCACCCAACTGCTGCCCGCGGAGATGGTGGTTTCATCTTCGAACCAAAGCAGCCCGAAACGGGTGATGCACTCGGGAAAATCGGGCTTGATGACGACATAGCCGGGGATCATTCCGCCCGGCAGATAGGAATTGTCGCCGCGGTTATTGGAATAGGTCATCAGTTTCGAGACTTTTCCGATGCCGGCGATATAGGAGACGCTGGACACCGGATGGGTGCCCAGCAGATAGTTGGCCGCTCGCAGCGTATAGCGCGTGCCCACCAGATGGGGAAAAGCCTGGTGGAGAAAATACATTTCGACCCCGAAGTTTGCTACCTGTTCGGAGCCGCCCCAGGCGCCGCGGGTGGGAGGAACGCCGAAGGGCGTGGCGGCGAGCTGGCGCCGCATTTGCGGCAGGTAGGCGGCGAGCGCGGCGCGGAAGCGGGCGCGATAGCCGGAGTTCAGATACGGCAAGGCGCGGACCGCGGTCCAGCCCTGAAAGCCGAATTGATGCAGCATCCGCGGGAACAACTGCTCGACCCGCTGCTTGTAAGGCCGGGCGCCGTGGGTCGCGATCATGAGTTCGAGGGCGGCATTCCAGTCGGGAGCACCGAAGCGGAAAAAGAAGCGAAAACGGCGCGAAACCTTGAAGGGCTGGGCTTTTTGCTTATGGTAGAGCTGGATGGCGGTCTGGAGACATTCGCGCGAAAGCGCGGGGTACCAGCCCCGCAGCGTGCGCGAGGCCTCGGCCAGCGCGGCCACGGCGGCATATTCCATGAACGGGTTGTAATTGGTCCAGGCCCAGCGGTCGTCGGGCTTGCCGGAATAGGCGCCCTGGACCTGATTGGGGCCCAGTTTCGGGTCATAGAGATGCTCGTCGGTTTGCGAAGCGGCGTCGCCCACGAAGGTGTATTGCCGCAGCGTGGCGGCTTGAATGCCTTCGAAGGTATGGCCGACGGCGTGGATTTGCGCCAGTGTCTGCAGCACGCCATGCTCGACCTGCTCGACGGCGTCGGGAATGCCGTCGGGGCGGTGCATCTGGGTTTCCCGGGAGGCTTCGTTCACCGTCAGCTCGTCCCATTTCATGTGGAAGGTGTTATAGGCCAGGGCCAAGTTCTGGATGGTCGTGGTCTGGCCGAAGGCGTCGTTGTCGAAATCGCCGGCGTCGAACCATCCGCCCACGTTCAGTCCCGGAATATGCTGGCCGGGTTTATACGGGGAAAAAGTATTGGGGCCCATGCTGTAGCCGTCGAAATGGATGATATTCGGCGGCGCCTGGCGGGCGTCATCCATGTGCGGCAGGCCATGCCAGACATGGTAGCCGTCGCGCACCGCGATATGGTCCATCTGGATGGCGAGAAAGCCGTCGAGCGTGGTCTGCCAGGTATGGGAATACACGTTGCGCGCGATGGGAAACGGATCGCTGCGCACGCCCGCATAGGCGATCTCGTAGAGCCCGGAACGGCGGACGGAGGAAAAATTAAAGCGGGCGTAGTCGTAGCGCAGCCAGGGCCGGGGTTTGGAGACCGGGGCGGTGAACACCGCATGGAAGCGGCCATCGGCCGCCAGCCGGAGCAGTTGCGCGGTTTTGGGGGCGTGGAAGCGGGGATCAAGCTCGATGACGGCCACTTTGCGGAACCCCGCGGCGTAGCCCGCCTGGCTGTGCGCGATCATGGGCGGCCGCGTCCAGCCGGGAATGTAGTGCGGGCGGATGTGCCACACCACGGCATCGCGGGTCTTGCCGGCGGGAATCAGGGTGCGCAGCACAAACCAGCCGTTGAGGGCCAGATCGCGGCCATCGTAGAAATTCAGCGGCCCGGTGGCGGAGGTGATGGTAATGCGGTCGCGCGGGTTTTCCGGCGCCAGGGTGATGGTCTGTCCGGTGGCGAAGGGCAGGGGCTGCATATGCCCTTCGGCGACGTGCAGATCGTGGGTATAGTAGGCCTCGCCCTTGAATCCGCCGGGCGGGGGCGGGACCATGGCCATGCGCTCTTCGGGGTAGCGGGGAAACATGCCATAGCGGCGCCCGTCCACGACATAGTCTTTATCCATGTAAATCGAGGGCAGAAATTCGAGGTTGAAGCCGGCGCGGCCCACCAGGGCCGCGGGCAGCGGCCGCTTGAGATTCACGCTGACCCGCACGCCGCCCGGCTCCGCGCTGACCACGACGCGATAGTTCAGGTGATAGGCCGGATACGCCATGACGGCGGTCAGGCGGTTGTGCTTGCGGTCCACGATGCGGCGGCGCAGGTGCGGAATCACATCCCACTGCTCCGGCGTGGGCATGAGCCGCACCGAGCCGTTGGTCGCGATGCGGCGGTCATACTGAATGATCTGCATCGCCGCGTCCTTTTGATCGAAAAAGACCGGGCTGTAGTTGTCGTTGTACAGCATGACGTTAAAGCCCGGCGCCGCCAGGTAGCCCAGGCGGGACATTTTCAGGCGCAGCGGTTTGGGCCCGCCGGCAAAGGCGGCCAGGCCGAGGCTGAGCGCGCAGAGCGCGGAGGAAGAAAAAAAGTGGCGTTTCATTGAGGTTTACCTGTGCGGCAGTGGCAGGGAAAGATTTTGTGACTCATCCACCACTCGCGCCATGTGTCATTTTACGTTTGAATCGCCTGAAATGTTACCGGCCCGGCCGGCGGAATGAGCGAAAGACCGCGCGACAGCGACGGGAAGATGCCGGGCCGCAATTGACATGCAAGGTGCTGAAAACAATGCGGATCGGCCACTAAACCGCTGACGCGAGAAGTGGGTAAAGTGTCGCATGGAGACGCGGGAACAAGCGGAATTGAATGATATGAAGCAGGCAAAGAAATGCGAATGAGAATTCCGGATGACGGAATCAGGGCATTGATTGACATAGAGACACACTGAGCGGGCGGACGGCGCAAGCGTAGATATTTCGAGAGCTTGCGGAAGGGGCACGAAGTGGAAATGCTGCATGGATGCGTCTAGTTACCTGAACAAAAAGTTGTGACGGCGGGGCGAAGAACGCAACGGGAGACGAACCCGTTTCTATCCAGACCCACGGCCGGTGCGGACCAATCACAGAAAGCAACATACATCTGTGATGGAGCCGCGCGGAGGCATGTC
>JAKAZV010000133.1 GCA_021826505.1 Acidobacteriota bacterium
TTACACCTGCAGCGTGTCGTTGGGCCGCGCCACCATTTTATACAGCACCGGATTGATGAAAAAGCCGAGAATCAGCCGCGAGATCAGTCCGGTGACGATCACGATGGCAAACGGACGCTGGGTGTCCGAGCCGATGCCGTGCGACAGCGCCGCCGGCAACAGCCCCAGGCAGGCCACCAGCGCGGTCATGGCGATCGGGCGCAGGCGCAGGATCGAGGCCTCGCGCGTGGCCTGGGCGATATCCATGCCCTCCAGCCGCAGCTTGTTGATATAGGAAACCAGCACCACGCCGGTTTCCACCGAGACTCCGGTCAGCGCGATGAGCCCCAGGATGGACGACACGCTGAAGGCGGTATGCGTCAGATACAGCGCCAGCAGCGAGCCGACCGGCACGGTCAGCACCACCCCGATGGCCACCGCCAGGGGAAATTTGAAGTTGCCGTACAGCGCGAAAAGAATCAGGAAAATCAGCACCACCGTCAGCGGCCCGATCACCAGCAGTTGTTTTTTGGCCGCCAGAAATTCGCTGTATTCTCCGCCCCAGGTCATGTGATAGCCCGGCGGCAATTGCACCTGCGCGGCCACGGCCTTTTGCGCCGCCGCCACGGCATGGGACAGGCTGCGCCCGCTGACGCTGTACTGCACGCCGATGTAGCGCTCATTATTTTCCCGGTAAATGAACGAGGCGCCGCTGCCGATATAGATATGCGCCAGTTGATTGAGCGGAATCTGCTGCCCGCTGGGCGTGCCGACCAGCAGCGCGCCGATGGCCCGCGGACCGCGCCGGAACTGCGGCTGCATGCGCACCACCAGGTCAAAGAGCTTTTCGCCCTGAATGACCTGTGTGGCCGCCGTGCCGCCCACCGCGGCCTGCACCACAGCATTGACGTCCGCGATATTGATGCCGTAGCGGGCGATGCGGGCGCGGTCCACCTTGACGATGAGGCTGGGCTGGCCCAGCTCCCGCACCACGGTCAGGTCGGTAAAGCCGCGCACTCCGGCCAGCACGTTGCGCACCTGCAGCGCCTTGGCCTGCAGCACGTTCAGGTTGGGGCCGTAAATTTTCACCGCCAGCGCGCTTTTCAGCCCGGTTAACGCCTCGTCCACGGCGTCTTCGGCGGGCTGGGTATAGTTGAAAATAATGCCGGGAAACTGCCGGAACCGCTTCGCCAGCGCGGCGATCAGCTCTTTTTTATCGCGCACGGGCCCGTGCTTCCACACCGCGTCGCCGTAGGGATGCAGCCCGACGTAGAATTCGCAGTTGAAAAAGCCGGTGGAGTCGGTTCCGTCATCCGGCCGGCCCAGTTCCGAGCCGACGACCGTCACCTGGGGATACGAGCTGAGAATCTGGCGGATCTGGGGCGCGATCTTGGACGCCGCGCGCCAGGAAATGGTGTACGGCATGGTGGCCCGCACCCAGAGCGCGCCTTCATCCAGATGGGGCATGAACTCGCCCCCGATCCTGGGCGTCAGCGCCAGGCTGGCGCCGCACAGCACCAGCGCCCCGGCCAGCGTGGCGCGGCCGTGGGCCAGGCACCAGTCCAGCATGGCGGCATAGCGATTCTTCACCCATTCATAAGGGCGGTTGACCTTTTCCCTGACTCCATGCTTAAACCACAGCGCCGAAAGCGCCGGGACCAGGGTCAAAGTCAGCAGCAGCGAGCCCAGCAGGGCAAACGCCATGGTGTCGGCCATGGGATGAAACAGCTTGCCCGAGGGCCCGTGCAGGGCATAGATCGGCAGGTAGCCCGCGATGATGACGGCGATGGAATAAAAGATCGGCCGGTCCACGTCCCTGGCCGCGGCCACGATGACCTGCTTCAGATCATATTCCTGCCCGTGCCGCAGCCCCAGCTCGCGGTAGATGTTTTCCATCATCACCACCGCGCCGTCAATGATGATGCCGAAATCAATCGCCCCGATCGAAAGCAGGTTGGCCGGCACGCCCTTGGCATGCAGGCAGATAAAGGCAAACAACAGCGCCAGCGGAATCGTCGCCGCCACGATCACCGCCGCGCGGAAGCTGACCAGGAAAAAGATCAGCACCACCAGCACCAGAATCATGCCCCGCAGCAGGTTTCCCTCCACCGTGGAGGTGGTCAAATGCACCAGATCCATGCGGTCGTAGTAGGGGTGGATGCGGACGTCGGGCGGCAGCACATGCCGGTTGAGATAGCGGGTTTCCTTTTCCACCCGCTTCAGCACCACCTGCGCCTGGTCTCCGGTGCGCATTAAAATGACGCCCTCGACCGCGTCATTATTTTTCATGTACCCGAACTCGCCCAGCCGCGGCGCGTGGCCAATCGCCACATGGCCGACGTTTTTAACCAGCACTGGCACGCCGTGCGAGCTGCCCACCACGACATCGCCAATCTGGGCCCGGTTGCGCAGCAGGCCCAGCCCGCGCACGTAATAAAACTGCCCGCCGCGGGAGAAAAATCCGCCGCCGCTGTTGGCGTTGTTGGTGGCCAGGGCATTGACCACCTGGGGAATGGTGACGTGATAGCTGAACAGCCGCGCCGGGTTCAGCAGCACCTGGTACTGCATGGTGGTGCCGCCAAAGCCGCTGTCGTCGGCCACGCCGCGCACCGATTTATAGGCCCGCTGCAGAGTCCAGTCTTCAATGGTTTTGAGCTGCTGGGGGGAATGATCGGGGCTCTCCAGCACATAGCGATAGACCAGGTCGCTGGGACTGGAATTGGGCGACATGGTGGGCGTAACTCCGGCCGGCAGCGAGGCCTGGGTCATGCGCCGGTACACCAGCTCGCGCGCGAAATAATTATCGGTCGAGCCGCGGAATGTCAGGTTGATGTCCGACAAGCCGTAGAGCGAGATGGAGCGCATGTACTTCAGCTTGGGAATCCCGTTCATCTGCAGTTCCAGCGGCACCGTCACCAGCCGCTCCACTTCTTCGGCGGCGTGATTGGGCCACTGGGTGATGATCTCCACGATGGGCGGAGACAGATCGGGATAGGCGTCCACCGGCATCTTGCGGAAGGCGATAATGCCGCCCACCACCAGAAAGCCGCAGAGCATGAAGATGAGAAAGCCCTGCCGTAACGCGAATTGAACAATGCGGTTGATCATGGGATACCCGGCCGGGGTTTAATGGTTCTGTTCGGCGAACTGTAAAAACAGGCTGCCGTGGGCGATCACCGATTCGCCCGCGCGCAGACCGGAGGTGATCTGGGTCATGCCGCCGCGCGTGATTCCCAGGCCGACCATCTGCATGGCGAACTGATTGGGCGCCGCTTCCCGGTAAACAAAGGGCTGGTTTTCCCCGTTTCGCAGCACCGCCGCGGCGGGCACCACCAGCGCATGCGCCATTTCTCCGGCATGAATCAGGGCCGTCACATACATGCCCTTTTTCAATTCCTGGCGCGGATTGGCGGTCACGATGCGCACCTGCAGCGTGCGCGTGGCGGGGTCCACCTCGGGCGCGATATAGGTGATGCGCCCGGAAAACTGATCGGGATAGGCATCGGTCTCGATGGTCGCTGTTTCCCCGGGCCGCACCCAGGCCAGCTCCCGCTGGTAGACATGCGCCAGCACCCAGACCGTGTTCAGGTTGGAAATTAAAAACGCCTGGGTGCTGCCGGCCCGCACATACTGCCCCGGCTCGACGCCGCGGGCGACAATCTCGCCCGCGACCGGCGCCAGGATGGGGATGGCGGTGACCGCGCCGGCGGCGGCTGGATTTTTGACGCCCAGCACCAGCAGCGCCTGCCGGGCCGCGTCCAGATCGGCCTGGCTCTGCGCCATCTGCGACTGCGCGGCCTGCAGCTGCTGCAGCGCGATGGCATGGTGGGCGTATAAATCCCGCGCCCGGTCCAGTTGCAGCCTGGCCAGCCGCGCCGCGTCGCGCGTTTTCAGATAATGGGCGCGCATGCGGGAAAACCCGGGGCTCTCCACATAGCACAGCGGTTGCCCGGCCCGCACCGCTTCGCCGGGAACGACAACGACCCGGGTCACCGGACCATCGAGCTGGCTGATGACGGGCGTGGTGGCGAAGGCGTTATAGCTCACCGTGCCCGCCAGCCGCAGCGTCCGGGGCAGGGAGAGAGCCTGCACTTTTACGACCCGCACCTGGCTGCGCTGCGCCGCGGGAACGCTCAAAAGACTCGCATGCGGGCCCTGGGAGCGGCCGGCAAACGAGGTCATTTTATTGGCGCCGCCGCCGCCGCAGCCGGCCAGGGACAGTATCAGGCCGCCGGCCACACCTACCAGCGGCCACGAAGATTGAAGATGGAAATTGGGCATGGAGGGCACCCGCGGTTTGAACGGTTTTTGCGCACGTTTCTGTTTCTCGAGCATGACTTTTTCCTCGCGAGGCTCAGGGCAGATGGCGGGTTCCGACCGCGGCACGCACCTGTTCCAGGGCCAGCATGTAATTGGCCAGCGCCGCCCGCATGGCCAGCTGCACATTGCGGTAGCTGCGTTCGGCATCCAGAAAGTTGAGCAAGCTGGTGGCGCCGCGCTGGTAGGCGTAGGCGCTGATGGTAAGCGACTGCCGGGCCAGCGGCAGGTAGCTCTGGTAGAGGCGGGCGATGCGCGCCCGGCTGCGCAGGCCCGCATAGGCGGCCCGCACCTGGGCCAGAATATCTTCTCCCGCCGCCTGTTCCGCTTGCCGCGCCTGCGCGATCGCGTAACTCGAGCGCTCGATGCCACCCTGGTTGCGGTTGAAAAAGGGCAAGGGCAGTCCGAACGTAAAGCCCGCCTCGCTCACTCCGCCGACGTGGGTATAGGTGGCGTTCCAGCTCAGATCCTGCTTGCCGTTGGCGCGGGAAAGCCGCAGCCGGCTCTCCGCTTCCCGCACCGACTGCCGCGCCGCCTGATAATCCGGACGCTTGCGCAGCGCCAGCAGTTCCAGCGCCGCTTTTTGCGGCCGCAGCCCGTGAAAATGCAGGTGGCCGACCAGTTGATAATGCCGCGGAGCCGCGTTCGGGCCGCCCAACAGAGGCCGCAATCCCGCCCGCGCCTGGGCCAGCGCCAGCCGCGCCCGCGCCACATCGCTCTGAAATTGCAGGCTCTGCAGCTTGATCTTCAGGTAATCGCCTTCGCTGATCGCGCCCGCGCGGTAGCGCTGCCGCAAAATTCCGAGTGACTGGCGAAAGGCTTTGAGGTCGCGCCGCGCGAAACGCAGGCTCGACTGCGCCAGCAGGGCCGCGATAAACTGCCGCGCCACCGCATACTTCAGCCCCCGCTCGGCATCCTGGTAGCGCCAGTTTTGCACCGCCGTCCGCTGCCGGGCCACGGCCAGCCGCTTCTGCCGTTTGCCGCCGCGCTCCCAGGTATAGCCCAGCCCCACATCAAATTCCTGCACCTGGTTGAGGAAGTTGGTGGAAAAATGACTCGGGCTGAAGATCGGCACATAGAGCGCGTCCCAGGTCAGGGTGGGGTTGGGGCGCATATTGGCGGTGATCTGATCGGCTTCGGATTCCAGCACATTGCCGTATTCGGCCCGCAGTGCGTGGTTGTGCGCCAGCGCCAGCCGGATCGCCCCGCCCAGCGTCAATTTCATGCTGGAGGCTGCCGCCGCGCGGCGCGCAGCCGGCTTGGGCCTCGGCATCTGCGCCGCCAGCGGCAGCGCCATCATGACCGCGGCCAGCCCGGCGATGCACAGGCCAGGAGTCCGGCGTCCGGCCGGAACGTGAAATGAATTCATAAATACACCCGCGCAGTATGGAAAAACCACACTTCAGGCAAAAAGAGTTTTGGGGAAAAGGAACTTAACCGCGGGAATCGGGCGGAGGCGGGCGGTGCGATAGCGGAAAATGCCAAAGAGTCTGCTCGCGCCAGACCGCGGCGGCTACGGGCGGAGCCGCCGCCCGTTGGGGCTGCGTGGGCCGGTAGAGCGCCACTGGCATGGGAGCGGCACAGCGTGCCGCCTGGCAAATCGCGCAACGGCTATTGGATTTATGCTGCGCGAAGTCCAGTGCGCGATGTACGGTGACGTGCGCGGTCAGGCACAGGATCAGCATGATCCCGGCCCACACCGCCAAGCGGTGCG
>JAKAZV010000134.1 GCA_021826505.1 Acidobacteriota bacterium
AAAACCGCCCATAACAGCAGCCACGGTGAAACGGATGAGAGCGGCTTCGCCGACATCCACTGTCATATTCTGCCCGGGCTCGACGACGGCGCTGAAAACGCCGAGATTTCCTTTGCCATGGCGCAGCTGGCCATCGAGGCCGGCACCCGCGACCTGGCCGCCACGCCGCACGCCAACTATACCTTCCACTACGATCCGGCGCGCAACGCCAGCCTGCGCGGCGAACTGCAGGCACGCATTGACAGCGAACTGAGCGGAGGACTGCGGCTGCACATTGGCTGCGATTTTCATCTGACATATGAAAATATTCAGGACGCCATCGCCAACTACGGCAAATACAGCCTGGATGGCGGCCGGTATCTGCTGGTCGAGTTTCCCGAGGTCTTTGCCCCCGATGGCATGGAGCAGGCGCTATTGCAACTGCTGGATGCAAACTATGTGCCCGTGCTCACCCACCCCGAGCGCAACCCGACTTTTCAGATTCATGCCGATCTGCTGGCCCGGTACGTAAAGCTGGGCTGCGTGGCGCAGATTACCGGAAGCTCGTACCTGGGCGGCTTTGGCCGCCAGGCGCAGCGGGCGGCCGAGGAGTATTTAAAACGCGAGCTGGTGCATGTGATCGCTTCCGACGGCCATGGCATTCGCGGACGCCGGCCCATTCTGAGCGAGGCCGCCGGGCGCATTGTCAGCCTGAGCGGCGAAGCCGTGGCGCAAGCGCTCAGCCGCGACAATCCCCTGGCCATTTTGCACAACCAGGCCAGCCTGCCCTATTACCCCAGCCCGGAGGCGCATAAGAAGAAAAAATTCTTCGCCTGGCGATGATAATCACGCTCAGAGATAAGCATCGCATAGCGGCGTTGGAACCCGCTCGGCGATCCTCAGGTACATCGGTGTACATTCCGGTGGACTCATGGGCCGCCGCTGAGCGCAAACTAAAAATTTATCCACGCCCATCGGGCACTGCTGTCTCTATAATTTACCGCCCGCGTCCCTGGGTTCAGTTTTCCGCTTCATAGCAGGCGCGGCCGGCATGGCAGAGCCTGGGCTCGACCAGGTCTTCATCGGGACCGGCGGCGCGCAGTGAGCGCATGCACCAATAGGAAGCTATGGCGGAGGCCTGCATTTCGGCGCCATCCTGCTGGTAATAAAACGTCTTGGTGCGGAGGTGACGGCAGGCCGGGGCGGCGGCGGAAGCAACGGGGTTGGAGTTCAGAGCAGATTGCGGCATGAGTATGACCTCCCGTCAGGCGCTGACGAAGTCGGCTTTTTCAGGGAACGCGGCCTGGCGGATGGCCCGCCGGACCATGGTTTGCGTAAGCTGAATTTTGTACCAGTTCTGGCGCAGGGGCTGGGCGCCGGCGACGGCGACATGGGCGGCGGCCTCGATCGTGGCCTGGTTCAAGGGTTGTCCCGCGAGCGCCCTGGCGGCGGCGGGAACCGGCCAAGGGATGGTAGCCACGCCGCCGAGCGCCAACTGGGCGCGCTTGATATGACCGGCAGAGATTTGAATTTGCGCGGCACAGGCGGCCATGGCCCAGTCGTGCGACAGCCGCTCGCGGAATTTGAGATATGTGCTGTCGCCAAACGGCTCGGGCACCAGAATTTCGGTGACAATTTCCTGATCCGACAACAGAGTTTCACCACCCACCAGCCGCTGGGCCGGGGTGCGGTAAAACTCGGCCAAGGGCAGAGTGCGCAGGCGCAGCCCGCGGCCGCGAGGTCCGGGGCCGGCGATGCGCACCTGGGCATTTAAAACCAGCAGCGCCGGCGCCAGATCGGAGGGGTGGGCATAAAACGCCGGCCCGCCGCCCAGAATGGCGTGGTATTTGTTTTCACCGGCGACGGCGAAACAGATGTCGCCGCCTTTTTTCAGGCACTTATGCTCTTCGCTGCGGAAATACCAGCAGCGCGGACGCTGACAGAGATTGCCGCCAAGCGTTCCCTGGTTGCGTATCTGCGGCGTGCCCACGCTGGAGGCCGCCTCGGCGATGGCCCGCCAGCGGTGGCGAATCTGGGGATGAGCCGCCAGCCGGTCAAGCGTGACCAGAGCGCCCAGGCGCAGGCCGTGGTCGCCGATTTCGATCGCATCGAGGCCGGAAACCGATTTCAAATTCACCACGCGCTCGGGCAGGGCGATGTGGTCTTTCATCTCGCCCAATAAGTCCACGCCGCCGGCCAGCAGCCTGGCCCGGGGGCCAAGGCCATGGACTGCCGACTCCAGACTTGCAGGTTCCATCCATTCAAAGCGGTTCATCGTCTTTATCCTGATCCTGATTGAATTTCTGATTTCAAGCACGAACCGCGGCCAGGGCATTGAGCACGCGGTCGGGCGTCATGGGCAACTCGCGAATGTGCAGCCCGCCGAGCGCATGCGCGACCGCGTTGCCGATGGCGGCGGCGGTGGGAACGATCACCGGCTCGCCGATGCCTTTCACGTCGAGATTATTACCGCGCGGGTCAATGGCATCAAGAATCACCACATCAAGCTCGGGAATTTCACGCGTGCCGGCCAGTTTATAAAAATCGAGGTTGGAGTTCATGACATGGCCGGTGGGGTGGTCCACCACGCGGCCTTCGAGCAAGGCATAGGAAAGCCCCATGATGATGCCGCCGTTGACCTGGCTTTCGACCAGCAGACGGTTCATCGAGCGCCCGCAGTCGTGCACGGCGGTGATTTTGACCACGCGAATGCGGCCCGTTTCGGTATCCACTTCCACTTCCGCGAACTGCGCGCCGTGCATTTCGGTGAGATGCGGCTCATAGTTTTGCGCGCGGTCGGCCTCGGCGCTGATGGTGGCATGGCGCAGAAGCCGGCAGGCGGAAGCGAAACTCAGGGCGCGCGGCGCGCCCAGCAATTTGCCGCCACGCAAACGCAGCGATTCGGGCGCGGCGCCAAGCCGGGGAGCGATGGCGGCGAGCAATTTCTGACGGGCATCGTAGGCGGCGGCGCGGATGGCGGGCGCGACCGAAGTGGTGGTGACGCTGCCGCCCGAAGCCGGACCATAGATGCCGGGCTGGGTGTCGCCGATATGCACCCGCACCTGATGCGGACGCAGGCCGAACTCCTCGGCCGTGACCTGGGCGGCGATCATGCGCATGCCGCCGCCGATGTCCTGGCAGCCGACGGTGACTTCGACCGCGCCATCGGAATGAACCACGACGCGCGCCTGCGCGGGCGGACGGCCGAAGGTGGGCCAGCAGGAGGTGGCCATGCCCAGGCCGCGCTTGACCGGCCCGGAATTACGATTCGACGCGGCGATTTGGGCGCGGCGCCGCCAGCCGAAGCGGGCGGCGCCGATTTCGTATTGGATTCGCAAGGCTTTGAATGGCTTGTCCCAATAATTTTTTTGCCGCAACTCCAGCGGATCCAGTTGCAGCTTATCGGCCAGCTCATCCATGGCCTGTTCGAGCGCAAAGGCGCCCTGCGGCCAACCGGGGGCGCGGAACGCGGCCGCCGGGCCAAGATTGGTGGCCACATCATGATCGCGCTGGCTGACGTTGGGGCAGAGATAAAACCGGCGCGAGGCCGCCCCCGCGCCGGCGCCATGGCCAATGCCGGGGGTGCCGAAATTCACCACCTCGATGGCGGTGAGCGTGCCGTCTTTTTTGGCCCCCAGACGCAGTTGCTGATGGCTGGAGGGGCGGTTGCCGACGGCCAGGTTTTCAGCTTTGCGGTCAAGCATGAGCTTGACCGGAGCGCGGGTTTCGCGCGCCAGCCAGGCGGCGGCGATGCCGTAGATGCCGGCGCCGAATTTGGCCCCGAAGCCGCCGCCGAGATAGTCGGTGATGACGCGCACCTGCGAGGCCGGCATTTGGAAAAAATGGGCCAGATCGCCGCGAAAGCCAAAGATGCCCTGGGTCGAGGCCCAGACGGTGAGATGATTGGGCGCGTCCCACCACGCTACCGAGCCATGGGGCTCGAGCGCGTTCTGCATGGCCACATTGGTTTCATAACGGGTCTCGATGACGGCATCGGCCTGGGCCAGACCTTCATGCACGTCACCGCGGTCGCCGTCGGGACCGTGCGGCGAAGGCAGCGGACGGATATTGTCCTGGCCGGCATGAACGCGAGGGGCATCGGGCTGGCGGGCCGCGGCGACATCGGTCACAAATGGCAGCGACTCGTATTCAATCCGGATCGCGCGGGCAGCATCTTCGGCCTGCTCCAGCGTATCGGCGGCAACGGCGGCAATTTCATCGCCGACAAAGAGCATGGTCTTGGATTTCTGACTGTGCGAGGCGGCCTGGCGGATCGCCGCGGCTTGCTCGGGGTTGCCGGCGGCCGAGGCGGCCGAGGCTCGCATCAGATCGGGGGAATCCAGCCGGATGACGGCGCGCACACCCGGCATTTTTTGGGCCGGGGCGATATCTACGGAAAGCAGGCGGGCATGGGGATGAGCCGAGCGCACCAGCACGGCGTGCAACAGGCCGGCCGGCAGCTGGTCATAGGTGTAGCGCGCACGGCCGGTGACTTTGATCGGACCGTCAATGCGCGGAATCGGCTGGCCCACCACCTGAGGCCGGGTGTAAACATCCCAGAGCGGCGGCTCGCCGGCCGGCACCGGAACCTCAATGGTTTCGGCATCTGCAATTTTTTGCGGCTGGCCATTGAGCGGCGGAATGATAATGCCGCCGGTGGCCCGGACTTTTTTCTTCAGCATGGGAAGCACCTGATCGCTTGTCTGGCTGCCTGAGTCTCCGATGCGGCTTTTCTTCCGCTCACGTTTCTTTTTCTATGCCGATCCCGGGCCGCGGCGGGCCGCGGCCTCGACAGCGGCGAAAATCTTGGGATAGGTGCCGCAGCGGCAAAGATTGCCGCTCAACTGCTCACGCACCTGTTCGGGGCTGGGGTGCGGCGTATCACGCAAAAGCGCGGTTGCGGCCATGATAAAGCCGGAGGTGCAAAAGCCGCACTGCGAGGCATCCTGGCGAACCCACTCCTGCTGCAGGGTATTGAGATGCTCGGGCGTGCCCAGGTTTTCAACAGTCTCGACGGGAAGATTGCGGGCGGCGACATCCGCGGCAAGATTCATGCAGGCATAAACGGGACGGCCGTCGAGCAGCACGGTGCAGGCGCCGCACTCACCGTGGTCGCAGACCTTTTTGGGCCCGGTTACGCCGAGACGGTCGCGCAGCGCATCGAGGAGCGTGACGCGGGGCTCCACTTGCAGGCGATGGCGGCGGCCATTGACTCGCAGCGTGACGGCCAGCTCACCGGGGCCGCGAATTTCGTCTTTTTTCTCGGCTGCCAGCAGAGTTTCGGCAGGCGTCATGACGCCTGTCGCGACTGCGCCGGCGCCCAGGCCCGCACCCTTTAAAAATCCCCGGCGGCTGAGTTCATTGGCGTTCGATTCGCGTTTTCTTTGGCTCATATCCTGATCCTACGCTCAAGCAGTCATATAAGGTTGCGTCCGGAAAGGAAAAAATTCCTTGCGCAGGATGGTAATCCTTCCCTGCCCGAGTGTAAAGCCAAGGATCACGCTCAGGGATAAGCATCGCATAGCGGCGTTGGAACCCGCTCATTAGACTCCACCTCTGAAGAGCGCATCCATGAAAGCAGACGGCGTGCGTTAGCCGCCGGAATTTGCCGGCATGAGGTGAGGTTTATGCGTAAGTTTCAAGCGTTTGCCATATTTCTGATGCTGTTTGCCTGGGTGGGCTGGGCGGCGGCGCAAGCCGGCGGAGGCGCTGGCAGCGGCAGCGGTTCGGCCTCGAGTTCGGGGTCAAGCACCGGCTCGGGCCAGACCCAGGGGTCGGGAACAGCGAGCCAGGGCTCTGGAACCAGCGGCGCCAGCACTTCGGGCATGGGACAGAACGGATCCGCCAGTTCCGGACAGGCGGGGACAGGCCAGAACAGCGGAGCCAATAACTCCGGCGCGGCCAATCCATCGGGTGCCACGCCGCCGGCCGGCCAGAGCGGCAGCGCTACCGGCACAGGTTCGGCCAGCGGCGCCAACTCGGGCGCGAACAGCGGTTCGGGTTCGGCCAATCCATCGGGTGCCA
>JAKAZV010000025.1 GCA_021826505.1 Acidobacteriota bacterium
ACAGATTCCCCTCATGCCGGGACGCACGGTTTTTATAATTTCATGCGCCTGGCCATAAACCTGCAATTCGCTTTCCACGATCGCGCGGGGCCCCACCAGGCTCATATCGCCCCGCAGCACATTCCATAATTGCGGCAGCTCATCCAGGCTGGTTTTTCGCAGCCATTTCCCCAGGGGAGTTACCCGGGGATCATTTTTGAGTTTCCAGGTTTTCCGGAACTCATCGCTTAATAAAGGGTCCCGCTGCAGCAATTCCACCAGCTTGCCATCCGCGCCATCCATCATGGTGCGAAATTTCCAGATGTGAAATGGGCGATGATGCCAGCCCAGTCTGCGCTGGCGGTAAAAAGCCGATCCGCGGGATTGCAGCCATAATGCCGCCATGATCGTGAAAATAATGGGGGACAGCGTGATCAGCAGCAGGCCGGAAAGAGCCATATCCGTTCCCCGCTTCAGCCACCGGTTGCAGCGCTTATTCAACGGATGTGTAATTACAAAAATCTGGCCGCCGCGAATATTCAGCGGCCGCGCGCCCATGGGCGTAATCCGGTCCAGGGGCGGCAAGATTCCCACCTCTGAATGGGCCAGCTCTAATCGCGTTAAATTCAATTGGCATTCCGGCGAATCCATGGCTACCAGGGCCGCGCCGGCATGCTCCTGTTCGTGGGACCGGCGGGCCGTCTCGAATCGGAATCCCTGGGCCCGCAGCACATGCAAGCTGTCGGCATTCATGCTGTTGGGCGAATAAATATGAACCGACGGATGGATGTCCGTCATGCGCGCGATATAATTCTCCAGATGCGGACGGCACAATACCAACAAAATTAGAGAGACAAAGTAAGTTATGAAAATAAGAAATCTTGATATGGCGTCACTTTGATGAACAATAAAACTGATGGATATCAGGAAAAAGAAAGACAGCGACAGGCCTCGCGTGAGCGCCTCGGTCCGGTCCAGTGCGGGCAATCCATGCCGGTAAATTCCCTCATAGACAAAGGTTGATAATATAATCGCCAGGCCTAAAACATAAAATGCATTGGGTTTCGACCAGGCCAGGGCATGGATCGGATATAAAGAGGCAATCCATCTGGAAAATTCCGCATGCAAAACAATGCTCAGCCCCAGCGCGGCTGATAACAGCAAGGCATCCATGGCAAGACACAACAGAATATATGATGTAAAGCGGCCTAAATGCGCTTCGGCCATGGCTTGCGGCGGAAAGCCGCTCGCGGCCATGGCAGGGATATTTGCGGTTGATATGGCGGGCGGCTCAAGCACTTCTGATATGGATCGGATCGAAAGACGATCCGGTGATTGCGGCGCGCTAGCCATATTTCAGAATCCATGAATGAGCAACGGGGCCGTAACGTATTTTGAGAAGCTAATTTATGCATTCCCGATGCCTGAGTGGTCCAGGCACAAGGAATTAAAATATTTCCTGAAATCGCGCGGGCGCGCATGCCAGCGCGGGCTGAGGGAAATCCGGGGCAAAGCGTAATTGTTTTCGCCGCCCCACAGCACCCCGCCATGGCAGCTCAGGCACGAGGCATAGCCCGCGGCCTCTATGGCCCGCCGTTCCGCCTCCCGGCAATCCCCGGGAGAGCCAAAAGGATAGGCAAAATCCAGGCTGGGCGAGCGCAGATGCCAGCGCAGCATGGCCAGCGACTGCTCCAGCTCATGGCGCAGTTCGTTTGGATTCAGCCGCGGCAGCCGCGGATGGCTCACCGTGTGCGAGCCCACGGCAAAACCCGCCTGCTCCAGGCCTTGCGCCTGCTGCCAGCTCATCATGCGCGGCGGCCGCGGCATGCGGTCCCAGGGCCAGCGTGGTTCGCGGCCCAGGGCGCCGGTCACGACGAAAAAAGTGGCCGGTAAACCCTGTTGCAGCAGGATGGGCGCCGCGACTTCGGCATTATCGGCATAACCGTCGTCGAAAGTAATGGCCAGCAGCGGACGTTCGGGCCGGCCGCGCGCGCCTCGCGCTCGCCTGCGGCGCAGTTCGGGCAGTGCCATAACCTCGAAGGCATCATTCCAATAGCGGCACATTTCCCGAAAAGCTTCAACCGGATAAGTCAGTTCATCATGCCAGGCGTTGGATACCCGGTGCAGGGCCACAATGCAGGCCACAGGATCAGCGCCAATGGCCGAACTCTGGAATGGCGAAGCCAAAGAAGCGGCCCCTCCCCAAAGGCAGGTTTGAAATCGGCGCGCGGCGCGCCGCATCATCTCAGGCGCGGGTTTCATGCCGCCGCCTTCTGGCGGGCCGCGCGCTGGGCCAGCACATAGCCCAGGTGCGATTCCGGCTGCGCATGATGGACGATGTCAAAGCCCAGCTCGCGCAGCCGGTTCAGCAATGCGGCGGCGGGCCGCGCTTCGGGCGCGCGCTCGTGGTATTCGAGCGCCAGACGCTCCACCTTCTCCCAGACCGTATTTTCCGCCCACAGCAGGCCGTATTCTTCGCCCTCGATATCGAGCTTCAGCAAGCCCACGCGCGGAATTTCCGCCAGCACCTGTTCCAGCCGCAGGCACGGGACCCGCAGTCCCGCTGCCCCGTCCTCCGCGCCGGGCATTAAGCGGGCGTCGGTGGCGCGGGCATCCTGAAATAACCGCGCCGGTCCCGGCCGCGCGCTGACCGCGGCTTCCAGAACGCGCGCCGCTTCCAGGCCGTTGCGCCGCAGGTTGCGGCGCAGCACGGCCGCGCACGCGGGGTTCGGTTCCACGGCCAATAAATGCTCGCCCGCGCCCCAGCGCCGCGCGGCATGCACGGCAAATGCGCCGATGTTGGCGCCCACGTCCACAATCCAGCTTCCGGCTTCGATGGACGCGGAAGTAAAATGCCGGTCATAAACTCCTCGCCAATAGATCTCGCCGATCTGCCACAGCGCCGCATCGCCGGGCAGAAACTCGATTTCCGGTCCGTTCCGCAGTTGGATTGCGGTTAAATCGCGATGAAAAATTTTGTGCAGCAGAATATGCGGCCAGTTGCGCGCGTGGCGCACGTACCAGAATCCAGCCTGGATTTGATAGCGCCAATCATGCCGGCTGGCGGTGGCGAGCGAAGGAGGAGCCCCGGCCGCGCTCTGTTCCGTGGCGCAGGCAGAAGTGGCCGGCTGGTTGGGATGGGCTTCATCCGTCTTGCGTCCGGAATGGCCGCGGCTGCGGTATTTCCATTGCCGGCAGATACTGACCAGCCGGCTGTTGCGGCCCCGCTGATACCAGGCGCCGCGGCGGGTGCGGGCGGTTTCCCATGCCAGGGCCTGGCGGGATTGGCGCGTCCAGCGGGATTTATACGCCTCATCGCCGCGCAAAAAGTCGAATTCCCGCTCCTGCCGGCGCATGCAGTCTTCCAGCACATGGCTGAGCAGCACGGTGCCGGGACTGAAGCCGGCGGCGGAGGGATCAAAGCCGCTTTGAAAATATAAAAATCTGTCCGCGCGGGCAAAGCCATACAGCGCGGCCAGCGGCCGGCCCTGCGCTTCCAGCCAGTACAGCCGCGGCTGGGTGCGCGCGGCCAGCGCCGGCAAAAGCCGCTGATGAAATTCCCGGACTTCGGCCCGGGCAAAGATTCCGGCATCCTGTTTTTGTTCCCGCCGGTCCCGATGCAGGCGCATAAGAGTGGGCATTTCCCGGGCTACCGCCGGCGCGCCTTCGGCACAATGGCAGGTCAGGCCCGGCAGGGCATGTTCCATGCGCCGGCGCCGCCGCCGCACTTCCGAACGGAAATTGGGGCTGCGCGCCGCCAACAGGGCATCGAGGCTGGATGGCAGCGGCAAAAAGGGCAGCTCCAGACCGGTCCTTACGGTGGCCGTTGGGGCGGAACTGTTGAATATCTGCGCCAGAATTCCGGCAGGCTGTATGGATTGCAATCGCATCCAATCCCATCCACGCCGGCGCATGGCGGCTTGATATAAAGCCCGCGCCGTCGCCAGATCGGCCGCGGGATGCAATAAGATGTCGAGTTCGTCACCGCCGCTGTCTTCCGCCAGCCATTGCAGACAGCGCAAACCGCGGCGCCAGCGCCGCGCCAGCGGCCAGAGCGCGCGCAGCCGGCCCTGGGCATCGCGCGCGGTCCAGACCCAGGGCTGCAAATTGCGGGCATGGGATTCCAGCCAGGCGAGCTGCCATCCGGCATCCATAAATGGATGACGCGGCGCGGCGAGCCGCGCCAGCTCATCCCATTCCGCTCGCAGGCAGGCCAGTTCCGCGCGGCGCCGAAGGAGCGCAAGCACGAGAGGCGGCTGCTCTGACCGTGCGGCGAATTCATCCTCATCCACAGCTTGCATGCTTAAACTCATGATTTGAGATGCGCCGTCACGCCGCATGTTCCTCGGCCGAGGCCGGCTCGCGGGGGGAGATCGTGATGGGTTCCGGTTCTGCGGGTTTTGAGAGTCGCCGCCACCGGTTTCTGAACTTCCGCTCGGCTGCCTGGCTCAACCCTGCCGCCGCATTGCCCGGACCATCTATCGCCAGCCCGAGTCCTGCCGCCGGTCTCGGAAGCCAGGGTTGCCCCATCAAGCCGGCCAGCCGGATCAAAGTCTCGCGCTGCCGTATATAAAGCCAGCCCGCATAGGCCAGGGCGGCCGTGCCCGCTTGGATGAGCAAAATCGTGTGCATGGGCCAGGCGGGAGCCATCCACGCGGCCACGGCTGCCGCGCAGCCAACCACGGCGCTGGTTTCCACTGCCGGCCACAGCGCCGCCGCCAATTGCCGGGGCCGCACGTTGAGGATGCGCAGCATCACCGCGCAGTGCAAGCCGGTCATGATGATGCGGGCGGCCAGCAAGCCGAATGCGACGCCCAGCAGCCCGTCCGCATGCGCGCCCAAAAGCAGGCAGGCGGGTAAAACCACCGCCCACGCCAGCAAAAACCGGCTGAGAATATCGGGCCGTCCAATGGCTTTATAGACATCGCCAAAATGATGGCTGACGCATCGCGCCATGACGTACAGCAGCAGCACTTGAAACAATGAGATCGCCGGCTGCCAGCGCGCTCCGTACGCGGTTAAAATCAGCGCCCGGGCCGCCACCAGCATGCCGGTGGCCAGGGGCAGGGTTAACAGCGCGCTGTGGCGCACCGCTCCAAACAGCGCCCGGCGCAGCGCATTCCAATCCGCGCGCATGCGGCTGAAGGCGGGAAACAGAACCCGGCTGAATAAGTTCACCAGGTTCATCAGAACCAGGTCCGGTATGCGATACGCCAGGGCGTAATACCCGAGCGCCACCGGTCCCATCAGTCGCCCCACCGTCAGCGTGTCCAGATTAAAGAGCAGGGTTCCAACGACCTCCATCAGATATATGTGCCGGGCGTAAGCGAGCATGCGCCGGGCGATGCCGGGCGGCCATTGCCGGCGCGGACGCCAGCCGGTCACCCACCAGAGACTGGCGGCGTAGGTGGAAGCGCCGATGATCTGTCCCCAGATCAGGCTCCAGGCGCCCAGCCCGGCCAGCGCGAGCACGACGCTGCTCGCGCCTTTCAGAATCGCTTGCGCCAGGTCGGGGCGAAGTTTGCGCCGAAAATCCAGCTCGCGCCGCAACAGTGCGTCAGGCCCGGTGCTGAAGGCGGTCGCCAATAGGGATAACGACAGCAGGCGCAGCATGGGCCCGGCGGCGGGAACATGAAAAAAGTTCGCAATCGCGGACGCTGAAAACCAGGCCAGGGTGATCATCAGCGCGGCGGCGGGCAGCATCAGCCAAAAGCCCACATTGGCGGCTTCGTCCGGCGAGTCTGGTTCGTAGATAATCGCCGAGGCGATGCCCAGGCTGCCCAGAATTTCCAGAAAGCTCAGGGCGCTGAGCACCACGGCTACTTCGCCGAACTGGGCCGGAACCAGAATCCGGGCCAGCACCATGGTCGTGGCAAAGATCAGAATTTTTCCCAGCGTAAATGAACTAAAGGCCCAGGTCACCCCCTGCACAACTTTCTGCGACGATCCCGGCATCGCCGTGGCGACTTCCGGTTCCGTTTGCGGGCGCGGAGTGGGCCGCCAGGCCGCGGATTGTTTGCCCCGCATGTGCCGCGCGATTCCGTTCAGGCAGGCCGCCTGGGCCAGGCAAAAATAATAGGGCGCCTGCGCGGCCGGAAACACGCGCCGCAATAAGCCGCCCGCCAGGGCGCAAAAATAAAATGCAAACTGCAGTCCCGCCGCCACGCCCAGCCACATCGGCAAGGCGTGTTCAATCGCCAGTCCAAGCACCGGAAAGGCCAGCGCCAAGCTGAGCAGCATCCAGAGTGCGGTCAGAGCGCGTCCGCCGACATGCAGCGCGATTTTGGCGCGCAACGGCCAGGGCAAACGGCGCAGCTCGGGCGCCAGCACGCGCAAAGCGCCGCGCCGTCCGGCGCTCATGCGGCTGCGCCGCTCCCATTCCGCGCGGCTCGATGGCGCGGGCTGTTCCCACGAATATGCCTCGGGCGCGAAAGCTACCCGCCGCCCTTGCGCGATCAACTGCAATACCTGAAACAAGTCATCGTTGACCATCCCCGCCGTGGGTAACGGGCGGAACAGCTCGCGCCTTAACGCCAGCACTTCGCCGCTGCCGGAGGTCACCGTCCCGGTGCGGGACTCCAAATCCAGCAGGGCGTTTTCGTAGCGCCAGTAAATGCCTTCGCCGCCGCCCACGCCCACCCGCGCGGCCATGCCCTTGCGGCCGGCCACGCCGCCGGTCCGGCCATCGGCAAACGGCGCCAGCCAGGCTTTCAGGGTTGTGGGCGCATAAAGATTGCTGGCATCGGAGAACGCTAGAATTTCCCCCCTGGCCGCGGCAACGGCCGCATTCAGCGCCCGCGCCTTGCCGCCGCGCGGCAGTTTTAAAATCCGCACCCGGCCGGCGCCGGCCCGCGCGGCGATCGCCGCCGTGGCGTCGGTCGAGCCATCATCGGCGAGAATAATTTCCAGTTTTTCGCGCGGGTATTCGAGCGCCAGCACGTTGGCGATTTTGCCGCCTATGCCGGCGGCCTCGTTATGCGCGGCAATGATCAGGCTCACGTCGGGCAGGCCGTCGGTAACTGCCTGGGTGTCGGCATCCGCCCGGTCCTGCCAGCCTCGGCGCTGCAAATAATACAGCGCCAGCGGATAGCCCACCCAGATGACAAAAATGATTCCCAGCAGCGCCAGCATGAGCGCGGCCGCGAAGCCGGGTAGATACGGGCGCGCCGCCCACCCCCATGTGTGCATCAATCCGCTCATACGGCGAAAGTGCCTTGCCGGACCGGCTCATCGGCCCTTGTATGCAGGGCTTCAAGACCGTCGCTGAAGCGCCGCACGTTCCGGTCCAGATCGTGATGCTGGCTGACAAAAGCCTGCCCGGCCCGGCCGCAGCGCAGCCGCAGCTCCGCTGATTCCATGGCTTGCAGCGCCTGGATGAGTTGCGCCACCGAGCCGGGTTCAATCAGCAGCCCGTTCACGCCGTCTTCCACCAGTTCCGGAATGCCCGAAAGCCGGCTGGCAATCACCGGCCGGCCCGCGGCCATGGCTTCCATGAGCGCCACCGGAATGCCGTCCATTTTTCCGTCCGGCTCGGCCACGCTGGGCAGGGCGATGATGTCGGCCCAGGCCAGTTGCTGCCGGACTTCCGGCTCGCCTCGCCAGCCCAGAAAACGCACCCGCTCCGCCAGTCCCAGCTTCCGGCATAGGCGTTCGAGCTCCCGGCGCAGCGGGCCGTCGCCGGCCAGATGGAGTTCCAGTCCCCGCGGCGGCCGCCAGCGGGCGCAGGCTTCGAGCAGCGCGCGATGGCCTTTATAGGGACGCAGCGCCGCCACGCACAGCAGGCGCAGGGGCCGCGGCCCCGCCGCCGGCGCCGGCACGCTCGCATACTGCGCCACCCGCACGCCGCAGGGAATCACAGTGATTTTTCCGGCTACGGGCGCGTGGCGCAGCAAATGCCGGCGATTGAACTCGCTGATGGCCACCACCCAGCAGGCGGCGCGCAGCTTGGCCTCAAGCCCGGCGGAGTGCTGGAAAATATCGTGGGCATGGGCGGTAAAGCTGAAGGGCACGCCGCAGAGCCGGTGCGCGGTCAGCGCCGCCAGGGTGGCATGCGTGGCAAAATGCGCATGCAGATGCTGAATTTGTTTTCGCCGGCAAAATTCCGTGATCGCCAGCGTCCGCGGCGCGTACAGCGCGGCGCCGGCCATAAGATTCAGGTCCGGGCGCTGCTCCCAGCCGCCCCGCGCCAGCGGGCGGAAACGGCCCGGATGGCGGACGATCGTCCCGGCCGCGCGGCGCCATTCGGTTGGCCATTGCGGCCAGGCTACGCGATCCCGTAACCGGTGGGTATCGGGATGCTCAACCGCCGGGCGGGCGCGGCGCAGCGGCAGCACATGAATTTCATGCCCCAGCGCCCTCATCGCCGTCATTTCCCGCAGAATGAATGTTTCCGTGGGCAAGGGGTAGCGCGAAAGAATATATCCAATGACCACGCCGGCGCAGCCTTTCTGACGGAAATAACCTGGCCCGCCGCAAAGGCGGCAACTGCCGCATATGATTCCGGCCAGAGCCGGAAACATATGCGTTCGTTGATCTTTCATTCAGAGTCCGACTGGGCAGTCGCAGGTTGGGCGAAAGATCAGGATTTAGGATTTTGGACCTCGTGCCAACTCGGTCCGTTCGCCTTGCCTGACAGCGGCCGCGCCGTTTGTCTCGCCTCGCGCTTCGGCCATCTTTTCCAGAACTTGCCGGGCAATCATCTGCCAGCTGGGATGGCGCAGGGCGCGCCGCCGGGCCGCTTCCCGCATGCCGCGCAGGCGATCGGGCTCAACCCGCGCCTCGCGCAGCGCGCGGGCCAGGGCGGCGCCATCGCCGGCCGGCAGCCGCCAGCCATCCTGACGATCGGCGACCAGTGAACCCAGCTCGCCCACGTCGGTGACCATCAAAGGCTTGCCCCAGGTCAGGCCCAGATGCGCCACGCCGCTTTGCGTGATGGTTTGATAGGGCAGGCAGACAAAATCGGCGCGCTGAAAGTACCAGCCGACTTCCGCCGCGGGAATATAGCGCAAATCCCAGCGCAGCCATGGGTCCAGGCCCAGTTCGCGGGCGCGGGCCTGCCAG
The DNA here is from genome assembly GCA_021826505.1 of Acidobacteriota bacterium. Classification (GTDB taxonomy): domain Bacteria; phylum Acidobacteriota; class Terriglobia; order Terriglobales; family SCQP01; genus JAKAZV01. Next base: position 9,040 of record JAKAZV010000025.1, read on the forward strand.
CGCCCGACTTCTGCGTCGGCCAGCGGCTGCCCGGCTATCAGCAGCAGCGGCCGCTCATCCGGCGATACCAGGGCGAGGCTTTCCAGCAGGAATTCCAGTCCTTTATAGCGGGTCAGGCTGCCGAAGCAAAGGCCCACCGGCAGATCAGCCGGCAGATTGTATTTTTGGTCGAGACCGGGATTATCGCCCGTGGCCGCGCGCAACAGGCCTTCATCGCCATGCGGAATCGCCAGCACCCGCCGCGCATAAGGGCGCATCTGCGCGCCGGCTTTTTCTCCATGCACGATCAGTAAATCGAGCTCGCGCGCCAGGCGCATGCGCCAGGCGGGAAAGCGCGTCAGTGGCTGTCCCGGCGCCCGGCTGATGGGCAGGACGTTGTGCCAGATGTCGGCGACCCGCAAGCCAAGCTGGCGCAACCGGGCCACGCCCCAGCCATCGCAGCGGCGCTCCAGATCGCTCAGCAGGACCCAGTCGGGACGCCAGCTCCGGGCGCGCGCCAGCACTTGTTCCCAGGCCGTCAGGTATTGCAGTGCGTGCAGCCCGCGCGCCGGCCTTCGTTGCCATTCCGCAAGGCCGCGGCACGGATTCCAGGTCCATAGCCGCGGCTCCAGCCGCAGCGAATCCGGCATGGCCGCCGCGGGTGGGCGGAGTTCCGGATTTTTTCCGGTGAGCAGCAGCACTTCCGCGCCCTGGCCGGCCAGCCCCAGCGCCAGCTGCAGGCCGTAATGGTACAGGCCGCCGTGCGAAAAAAATTCAACCTGCAGAATGCGGGGGCGCGCGCCGCGGCGCGCCGCACCGGCCGGATTGGCGGATCGCGCCATATTACAGCGGCAGGGGAACTGAACAGTCCGATGGACCGGGCTCGGCCGCGGGTTGCGCGGCGGAATATGCGGTCAACCTGTCATAAAGGTGCTGCAGATTTCGCGCCCAATGCGAAAAACAGTAAGTTTGCGTCACGCGCTGTTTGCCCAGTTGCGACTGAACTTCGCGCCGCTGGCGGTTCCCGGCCCAGCGCAGCCATTGGGCGCACAGCGCGGCGGCCGATGCGGGACAAAAATATTCTCCCGCGTCGCCCAGAACCTCGCGGTTGGCGGCAATATCGGAAGCCAGCACCGGCAGGCCCGCCCGCATCGCCTCGAGTAAGACCGTGGGCTGCGCTTCTTCGTGGGTGGGAAAAATAAATCCGTCGCTGGCGTCATACCAGACTTCGGGCGCGGCGACTTCGCCGGGCAGGTGCGTGCGCGCCGCCGGCATCTGCCGCCGGACTTCGCGCGCGAGCTCCGGCCACTCCGCCCCGCCCCCCAGCCAGGCAAAATGCGCGCTGGCATCGTGCAGGGCGATTTGCCGCGCCGCCGGCAGCCATTCGCGCCAGCCTTTGGCCGCCCGCACCACGGCCACCGTCAGCCACAATTTCGCCTGCGCCCGCAGTCCCAAACGCCGGCGCAGTTGCATCGCGGCGTCCCGGTCCGCGCTGCGCTCCGGCAGGCCGTGGGGAAGGCAGAGCAGCCGTTCCCCGGGCAGGCCCGCGGCCAGCCAGGCTTGGCGGTGCGCCTCGCCCAGCACGATGATTTTGCCGGCCGTGTGGCGCAGAGTCAGCTTTTCCAGATAAAGAAACATGCGGGGCCGGAATGCCGCGGCCGTTCCCGGCAGCACATGCAGCGTCACCACCGTGGGAATCTTATGCCGCCGCGCCAGCCAGCCGCCCCACAGCGTCGCCGTCTGTAAATGGAGATGAATCAGCTCCGGCCGCCATGCCTCCAGGTAATGCCGCAGCCGCTGCGCCGCCGCCCAATCCATGCGGCGGCGGGCGCGCAGGTTATAAACCGGGACTCCGGTCCGGGCGATTTCGTTTTCCAGATGGCCCGCGGCGGTTTGCCAGAACGCAATGCGCAGGTCGGTCTCCGGCGGATGTTCCCGCGCAAAACGCGCCGCCATGCCTTCGGCGCCGCCCATGCGCGGCGCATCCAGCAGCCATAAGATGCGCCGCGGCGGCATGATTCCGGAACGGGCCGGCAAGGAACGGGCGGCAGGGCTCATGACTCGATTGCGAACTGTTCCTGCGGGGCCGGTATCCGCGCCGGCGGCCGGCGCGGGGCGCGCGGCCGCGCCGCTTCGCGCGCCAGGCTGTAGCCCAGCTGCGAGAGCGCCAGAATCAGGACAAAGTGGCGGAAAAACGCGTCATGCAGAAAAATGCTCAAAAACAGATACACGCCCATGCCCAGCCCCAGGCTCCATTCCCACAGCGCGCCCGGGCGCCTTTTTTTGCCCCGCCACCGCCGCAGCGTCATCGCGATATTGCGAAACGCGCCCCAGAGCAGAAATAAAAACGCCGCCAGCCCCAGCACGCCGGTCTCGGCCGCGGTTTCCATGAACAGGTCGTGGGCCTCGCGCCGGCCATGCACGGGCATCAGCCCGATGCGCGCGTCATAGCGGCGATAGACCATGTAATAGTTCCCCGGCCCCACCCCCAGCCAGGGATGCCGCTCCAGCATGGCCAGGCCGATCAGGTTTTCATTGCGGCGGCCCTCGAGCGATGGATCGCTGGTCTGGTACATGCCGTGCGAAAGCTGATGCAGGGAAAAAATCCGCAGCCAGTAGGAGCGAGGCGTCAGGCCGGCCATGATCAGCATGGCCGCGAGAATCGCCAGCCAGGCGCGCAGATGCCGGCGCCAGTGCCACATGAACGCCGCGCCCAGCACCAGCAGCCCCAAAAAGCCGGCCCGCGAATAGGTCAGAATCGAGGCGCCCATCATCATGGCCAGAATCACGCCTGCCAGCAGCCGCCGCCGCGGGCTGCCCGGCCGCTCGATTTCCACCAGCGCCAAGGGCATCAGGGCAATCAGCATCATGGCGAAAAAGTTCGGGTCGCCCAGGGCGCCGCTGGCCCGGTATCCCATGGACTGCTGATACAGCCCGGCATATTTCTGCGGCGCCAGGCCCCAGAACGCGAAGTGGCTGCCGGTGATGCCTTGATACAGCGCCGGCATGGCCAGCAGCCCTCCCGCCGCCAGCAGGGCCCAGATGCCGCGGTGCCAATCCTGCGGCGTAAGCAGCAGGTTGACCACCAGATAGAACAAAATAATGTCTTTCGCCACGCCGTCGAGGTTCAATAATGCCGCGCTGGGATAGGCGGCAAATGCCGCCGAAACCGCCATCACGCCGGCATACGCCAGCCAGCCTTTCCATAATGGCCAGCGCAAGGGTGGCGGCTGGCTTTCCAGCCGGCGGTGCAGCCACCACGACAGGCCCGTCCACAGCAGCAGACCGCGCAGGGTCCAGCCAAAATGCAGCCGCACGTGAATGATGTTGGAAAGATTCCAGTACACGACCAGCAGGCTGAACCAGATGCCCGTGATCGGTTCATAGAGAATGAGCAGCAGAATGGCGATGATCGCCAGCGCGCCAGCACTCATGAAAATCGGATGCGCGGGATGGGTCCAGACCAGGTACCCGATGGGAAACAGCGCCAGCAGCGTCACTCCCATCCATAGCAGATTCCGCAGGCCGTTGGGGATGCTCTGTCCCAGTCCCCCTTGCCCCCATCGCAGTGTTCCATCCGTGACATTCATATTGCGGGAATATTCCACTCCATTTGCGCCGCTTCTTCATCCGCACGCGCTATTGCGTTATGCCGCGGGTACGATGGCATTCGCATAATAGGCTTGATGCCGCCCGTAATAGCGGAACTCCGGCGCATTGGGGTCGGCGCCGTTGAGCACCGTGCCCAGAATCGGCGCCTGGCCGCGCAGCAATTCTTCATTCAGCCGCCGGGCTTCGCTCATCGTCGTCGAGCCCCAGCGCAGCACCACCACCACGCCGGAAACCATATGCGCCAGCAGCAGCACGTCGGCGGTCAAATTGCCCGGAGGGGAATCAATCAGCATCAGGTCATAATTTTTTTGCCATTGCCGCAGCAAGGCCGGCAGCTGGCGCGGCCGCAGCGTCGCCGCCACGGCGCGCTCGCAGGGCATCAGGTCCAGCCCCGGCGCCACCGGCAGCGGCGGCACGGCTTGCCCCTCCTGCGCGGCCAGCAGGCCCTGCAGATTTTCCACCGCGAAAAATTCATGGCAGGCGGGCCGCCGCACGTCGGCATCCACGATGAGGGTGCGCCAGCCCTGGCGCGCCAGCGCCAGCCCGAGATTGCACAGAGTCGTGGTTTTGCCTTCATTGGGGCTGGCGCTGGTAATCAGCACCGACGCCGGCAGCGGCACGCGGCTCAGGATATTGGCGCCCAGCTTGGAATAGTATTCGGCGACTTGCCCGCGGCTGGGCAGGAGCCGCCGGGCGCTGGCATGCAGGCCTTCGAGCGGTTGCCCGGCCTTGGCCTGCGGTCCGCCGCGATAGGCGGGAATAATGCCCAGCGGCCACAGCCGGTTATCGCCGGCATGGGCGTCGGCGCTTTGCAGAATCCGGTCCTCCCAGCGGTAGCGGGCGCCCACTCCGATGCCGGCCGCGGCCAGCCCCACCAGCAATCCCAGCCCCAGATTCACCGGCAAATGCGGATACGCCGGCGACAGCGGCGGATTGGCGGCATCCAGCGGGCGGACGTTGCTGGTCGGCAGCGAGGCCATCAGTCCGGCTTCCTGCAGCTTGCCGAGCAGATCGTGATAGAGCTGGGCCTCGGCGTTGGCGCGTTCGTTGAGCACCTGATATTGCATCTGGGTGGCGCTTTCCCCGGCCGTCTGCTTGCGCAGCTTGGCGAGCATCCCGCCGAGCGCCGCCGCCTGGGCCCGCGCCGCCTGGGCCCGCGCCGCCAGGCGATGCCGCATGCTGGCGCGGACGGCGGCCAGCCGCTGCTCGGCCCGCCCGCGCCGCGCTCTGGCCTGCAGCACCAGCGGGAATTGCGGCTGATAGATGGCCGCCACTTTGTCATAGGCCTTGCGCGCCGCCGCGGCGTCGCTTTCCGCCGCGCTCAAGGCCGGCGGCCGCAGCTTGTCGGGCAACAGCTCCGGCGCCTGGGCGTAGCTGCGGGCCAGCGCCTCATCGGTCACGCTCGCCGCCTGCGCCGTGGTCCACTGCTCGTTGGCCATCGCCAGCTGTTGCAGCATCACGTTCTGCTGGCCGCCCGGCACGACCAGCGGGGTATAAGCGTGGCGCAGCTGAAACGCCACCACCTCTTGCTGATCCCGGCGCACCTGCTGGCGCACGCCGCGCAGCTGTTTTTCCAGCCAGCTCGAGGCCTGCTGTCCCGCCCGGAAGCGCGAAGCCAGCGAATACGCGATAAATGCCTGAATCGTCGCATTCACCGCCTGGGCCGCCACCTGGGGATTATGCGAGCCAAAGCTCACCTTGACTTCGCGGCTGAGCGAGGCCGGCGCGGCGCTTAGGTTGGAGCGGAAAATGCCGATGGCGATCTGCCGCGCCACCGCCGGGTTCATCGGCTGGCGCGCCGCCGCCGCCGCCCGGCGCAGGCCGGTCAGGCCGGATCGGATTTCCGGATCGCGGCGCATGAGATGCTGCTGCCGGATCACGCGGCTGGCCACCGCGCGGCTGCGCAGCACGCTGATTTCGGTCTGGATCAGCCGGTCGGTGTTGGTGGTGTGCCAGCGCGCGGTGGCCGAAAGCCGCGCCCAGCGATGGCTGCGCCGGCCGACAATCACGCTGCCGGTCGCCACGTACCATGGCTGTATGAGCCAGGTCAGCGCGGCCGCGATCCCCACGCAGGCCGCCACCAGTCCCACCGCCATCACGCGATAGCGGTAGAGCACATCCCAGAACCGCCGCCGCGATTCGGTCCGGCCGCCGCCGGTTTCCGTTTCCATCATGGCATCGGGTCCCTGCGCGGCCAGGGCGCCGCGCGGGGGCTGCGGCGCGGGCCAGGTTAGTTCTTCATCTTCGGAATGCTGTGACATGCGGCCTCTTCTTGTGAATTGGTCTGCGATCCTCGCGCCGCCGCGCTCGATTAATACATGCCCACCGTGGTCAGGGCCTTGCCCTGAACCCACCACCGGCCGGCGCCGTCAAAAAAGTCCAGAATGCCCAGCCCCACCAGCTTGAGCCCCGAAGTCGGCACCACGATAATGTCGTCCGGCTTGAGGGGAATATCGGGGGCATGGTTGCTGGCGATCGCGCCGGCGTCCACCACGATCTGGCGCCGGGCCCCGCTGGGTTCCAGCCGCAGAATGCGCACGTCTCCCGTCGAGGCCTGGGTGGCGTAGCCGCCCGCCTCGCTGATGGCTTCATTTAGCGTCATGCCGGGGCGCAGGGGCACCGCGCCGTTGCCCCGGACCGCGCCGGTGATAAACACCCGGTGCGCGCGCGGCACCTCGACGATGTCGCCGGAATGCAGCACCCGGTTCAAATTCGGGTCCTGGGCCAGATGATTGAGATCAATCGTCTGCAGCACGCTGTTGACATGAAAATTAGGCGTTCCGTTCGGGCTGTGCGTGAGCGCTGCGGGCGTCGTATGCAGCAGCAGAATGTGCGGGTCGGCTTGTCCCGGCACCATGCCGCCGGCCATGCTGATCGCCTCCAGCAAAGTCAGCCGCCCGCTATAGGCAAAAACCCCCGGATGCGGCACCTCGCCGTTGACGGCCACATGCCGGCTGTTCACTTCGAGCACGCCCACGCTCACGATGGGGTGCAGCAGCACCCGGCCGTAGCTGCCGGTAAGCTGGGCTTGAATCTGTTCGGCGGTCTGGCCGCCCACGGTGACCGCGCCGATAAAGGGCAGATTGATCGCGCCGTTGCTGCCCACGCGCGCTTCGCTCGAAAGCTGCGGCTGAGCATAAACGCGGATATCGAGCAGATCGCCGGGGCCGATGCGGTCGGCCGCGCCGCCGCCGGCATAGATTTGCGTGATGCCCGAATGCGCTACGCCCGGCAGCGCGGGCTTCCACTGCGCGCATAAAGGCAGGCTCAGCGCCAGACCCGTCAGCGCCGCCATCAGCTTGACACTATGACGTGGCAATAGAGCGAACATCCGATCCCACCTCCGAATCCGGAATTTAAAAATTGCTGCCGCGGCATGCTGGAATGAGTTAGACAGAATCCATGTACGGCCATGCGGCATTTAGAAGCTTGGATTGCGGCAACCCGGCTTGGGGCTGTATGGGCCGGAACGGTACACCGTGAAATGATGAGCCGGCGCTCTAAGTAACATTCATCCTGCGCGCGCCGCGGATGATACTTTTAGCGCGCAAGCCCGAACGCTAAATCCAAAGCGGCTGCTTCCACAGGCGCATGCGCTGGCCCAGCCCGCGCTCGCGGGCGCGCTGATAAATCGCGGCGGCCCAGGCGATATCGCAGATGCCCATGCCCATATGGGCAAAATGAATGCGTTCCTGGGAATTTTCCCGTCCCGGCCGCTGGCCCAGCAGGATCTGGCTTAAGCGCGCATGCACCGAAGCGGCATCCAGCAGACCCCGCTCCCGCATCAGCGCCGGGGTCATGATGCCGCGGTGCACAATGGTTTCCCAGTCATCCACCACCAGCTTCCGGCATTGCGTGATCACCTCAAATTCGCATTCATGGCCGGCGATCTGAATCGTCAGCGCGCCGGGGGCAATCATCTCCGCGCGGCAGAGCGGCTGGCTGGCGGTGGTGGCCGTGACCACAATCTGCGCATCGCGCGCGGCGGCGGCGGCGGAATCATAACTGCGCGCCGGGGCGTGCCAGCGCCGGCGTCCCTCCTCCGCGCAGGCGGCGGCGCGTTCCGGGTTGCGGCTCCAGATGCGGATTTCGCGCAGCCGCGGCCAGGCCGTCCACAGGCCCAGCATTTGCGTATGCGCCTGCACGCCCGCGCCCAGAATGCAGGCGGTCGCGGGCGGCGCTGGCGCCAGCCGCCGCGCGCCCAGCGCGCTGACCGCGCCGGTGCGCATCGCGCTGATCAGCGCGCCTTCCAGCACCGCCAGCGGCAGGCCCGTATCGGGGGCGTTCAGCACGATCAGGGCGCTGGCGCGGGGCAGGCCGCGGGCCGGGTTGTCTGGATAGCTGGCGATCCATTTCATCCCCAGATGCGTCGGCGGTTGGCCCAGCGAGGCGCATAATCCGTTGCAGCGCCCCGCGGCCTCGGCTTCCGCATTTTCCTGCTGCCGCAACACCAGCTTGTGCGGCTGCCGGCATTGGCCCAGTTCCCATTGACATAGCCCGGCCTCGACCGCCGTCATCGCCGCTTCCATATCCAGGCCATCGGCGGCCAGCACCGCGTCCTGATCGAGATAAAGCCACTCCGCCGGGCCCGGGTCCGGCGGCCAGTCCCGCCGGCGCGCGGGAGCCTCCAATTCGTTTTCGGCTGTTTCGCAGGCTGCGGGACTGATCATATTGACCACCGGGCGAACGCTGTGGAATGGCGAAGCCCAAAAAGCGGCTTCGCCACGATTCAACTTTGGACATCCTCTTCGGCAGAGCCGGCAGCGGCGGAGCGGGTATAAGCCGGGGTCTGCGCCGCGCGCGCCTGCGCGCTGGCGCCCTGGCGTTCGCGCCGCCAGTTGCACAGGCGCCCCGCCACCGGGCGCAGATCCCGCCAATCCCACCAGGCGCGCTCGTTCACCCGCGCCCATTGCCGCAGCCAGTCGCGCCAGCGCAGTTCGCCGCGGATTTTCAAGACCCGCGCGCTGCGCCAGTCATGGTCTTCCATTCCCCAGCGGCACGGCCGCTGCATTTCCAGGGGCGAATACCCCGCCGGCCACTCCGCCCCGGCCGCGCCGCTATAGGCCAGCCAGCCCATGTCCACTCCCTCGCGGCCGTGATAGGTGCGGTAGTTCTGCCCCAGCCGGGGATTGATGTCCAGCACCTTGAAGCACCGGCTGGCGGGATCATATTTCATGCCGCCGTCCACCGGGCCGCGGTAGCCGAGCGCCGTGAGAAATTGCGCCATCGCCCGCGCCACCTCCGGCGCGGCAAAGGCCTCGCTCAGGCTGGCGGTGCCCGACTGGCAGGGGAACTGCCGCAGTTTGCGCCCGGTGAAAACCGCCACCGGCTCGCCCGCGGCGGAAAAATATCCGTTGAACATGACAATGTTTCCGCAGCCGCCGGGAATCCATTCCTGCACCAGCAGCCGGTCGTCCCACTGCCGCAGCCAGGCATAGTTCAGCCGCAGCTCATCCCAGCTATCGGCCAGGATTTTGCCCTGCGCGGCGTCGCGGCCGCCCGGCTTGCTGTGGGCCGATTTCAGCAGGCAGGGGTAGCCCAGCTCGCGCCCGGCGGCGGCCAGCTCGGCTTCATCGCGCACGGGCAATCCCCGGGGCGCGGGCAGGCCATGCCGCGCCGCCAGCTCGTACATCCGGCGCTTGTCAATCAGCGAGGTCAGCAGCTCGTGCGCGGCTAAATCCAGGCGAAAGCTCTGGCCGAGCTGCTCGCGAAAGCGGCTTACGAATAGCAGCGTTTCATCGCTGGTGGCCAATAGCACCGGCCGCGGGCGCCAGTCGTGCGCGGCTTCGAGCAGTTGCCGCGCCCAGCCGGCTTCGGCCCGCCCGGTCAATGCCAGCCGGTGATGGCAATGGCGGGAAAACAGCGCCGGCGCCTCCGCATCCGTATCGGCGCAGCCGACCCGCACCCCCGCGCGGCTTAACTGGCGCGCCAGCGCCAGCGCCGCTACCTGGCCGCAGAGGATCCAGGCGCCCGCCCGCTCGCCGGGGGGGTGGGGTGGAAATATGTGCGGGGTGGTTTTCATGGTTGTATCCGGGGGGAAGGCAAAAGCGGCGGCGCCGATGCGGCGGCATACCAGCGCCGGTGCTCCGGCAAATGCCGCCATTCGTTCCCCATGAACCATAGATGCTTTCGGCCGAGCTCAAATTCCAGACTGTACGCGGAGGCGCAGCGGGCGCGGCCGGCGCGCCACGCCGCGGCCGAGGTGATATCGAAAAACTTGATCCTTTGGCCTGCCGCCATCACCACCCGCATGCCGCCTCGAGCCGGTAGCAGCCGTGCGCCGGGCTGGCGCAGCAATGTGTTTTCAAGATAGGGATTGGTCGAAAGGCCGAGATAGCAGACCGGCCCGCGCGCCACGTTTTTTTTATCGCGGGCCATGCGCAGCGCCAACTGGCGCATCACGGCCTGCTTGCGCAGAAAATCACGCCGGCTGGCCGGCACATTGCCCGAAGGGTAGAGCGTTACATTCGAGTTCGCGGGAATCAGCCAGAAGTTTGCCGCCAGCAGGCCGGCCGCCACGCCATATTTCCAGCCGCGGCGGGCTTTTTTCCAGCCCCACACTCCCAGCCAGATCCACGGCAGCGAATAAATCACCACATGGCGGACGTTATTGCCGCGCACCATCAGCCAGAAGATCCACCCCGGCAGGCTCCAGCAGAGGCAGAGCAGCCACAACTCCCGCGGGCCGGCTCCGGCGATCGAATCATGAGGCGCGGTGATTCGATGAGTTCGCGTCCATAGAAAGGTTGCGACCCCGAAAAACAGCACGCCAAGCGCGATGAACAGCCCGCTTCCCAACCCCAGCCCCGTCGCCAGCGGCAGCAACTGCTTCAGCCATTGCGTCCCATGCGGCCATTGCCAGAACCGCGCCAGGGCGTGGCGCGTGCTGCCGGGCGCGAGTGCATTGCCCAGAATCGCGCGCCGTATCAGCACAAAACACCCTGCCGCTCCCGCCCACAGGCCGGCCGTGGCAGCCAGGCCGAGGGCAAATCCGCGCAGCCGGCCGCGATGCAATGCCGGGCCGGTGGGAATTTTGGGCGTCCATATCCAGCCGGCTCCCCAGAAAGCTCCAGCCCAGGGCGCCAATCCGGCATCGAGCAGCAGCATCAGAGTTAACAGCCCGAACGCCATCCCCAGCCAAATCCAGGCCCGTGTAATTTTTAATCCATGCTGTCGAGCGGGTTCCAACGCCGCTATGCGACGCTTATCACTGAGCGTGCTCCAGAACTCAGTCCATGCCCAGAGCGCCCACAGCCCCGCCGCCAGCGCCCAGGCTTCGGGATGAACTTCAATCCCCAGCCACCACCAGCCGGGCGCCAGCATCCAGATCGTGGCCGCCAGCACGGCCTCCAGCGGCCGCAGCCACATTCTGCCCATCCAGTACACCGGCAGCGTGGCGCTGGCGGTCAGCAAGGCGCTGACCATGGCCAGCTCCCTGCCCGAGCCGCCGGCATGCAGCCAGATCATCGCCAGCCGGTAAAATCCCGGGCAGAGCGTTTTGTCGTAAATGCCCGCCGCCGCCGGTCCCAGATGGAACCACTGCCGGATGCCGATCAGAAAACGCGCGCAATCCGATTCGCCGATGACGCTGCCCGCCCAGTCCAGACGCAACCCCAGCGCCAGCAAGCCCAGGCCCGCCGCGAACGCGAAATCGGCGCGCCGGAGGTATTCGAGGGAGCGCGCCATGGCCGTCTGCGGCCGGGTTGGAGTCAATAGCTTCATCGCGGTCTCAGTCATGCGCGGAGCGGCGCGGCGGGGTTCGCCCCCGCCGTTGCGCGGGGCCATGCCCATAAGCCTTCAGCCACCAGACATTGCGATAGGCCGCCACGTCGGCATCGGCATAGCGGAAATAAATCCGTCCCCGGGCATAAGGCAGCCGGGCAAGGCGCCAGAAGGCGCGCACGGCCCGCGTCCGCCGGCGTTTTTGCCGCCGCCTGCCTTGCGCCACCAGCAGCACCGATTTGCCGGCCCGCAGCGCGCCGCGGATATTGGCCGCCTGCGCCCGCGCCGCTCCCGCCGGCAGTGCGTAGTTGGCCCAGCCCAGCGCGAAATTTTCCACCATGACGCCGTTGAGATAGGGCAAATAGCGGCGCCAGCTGCCCGCGCGGTAAGGATCATCGGTCAGGTTGGCCCAGATCGGCGTATGCGGATAGGCGCGGCGCAGGGCGCGCAGATAGCCGGCCATCGCCCGCTGCAGTTCCGCCCGGGTGTGGAACTCGCGCAGCCCGTCGGCATCGGGCCCTTGTTTGCGCAGGCCGGAGCGGCTGAGCCACAGATCGTCCAGAAAAAATCCGTTAAAGCCCCGCCGCCGGTAGGGCCGCAGTTGTGCGATCACAAACCGGCGCCAGCCCCGGCTGGCCGGGTTCATGGCATAAGTGGTGCGCCAGCCGGTGAGCGGCGAGCGGTAGCCGTTATAGATTCTTTGCCCGCGCCGGTTATGCAGAAACCAGCTTTCATGCCGGTTCACCACGCGGCAGAATATGCCGGGCGCGAAGGTGACGGTGCGGCCAAAAGGGATATAGCTCGCATCGCAACTGGCTGGCGGATAACGGTACGGCCCCGGCCCGCCCGCCTCGCTGGCGCCCAGGTTTTCCAGAATCAGGCCGCGATAGCCGCGCGCCCGCAGCCGGCGCAGATACGGCTCGTCGTGGTGGGTTAAAAAAATGAGATCAAAGTGATGGGCGATGAAACGGGCCGAGCTGCCGTCCGCCGGCGGCTTATAAAAATACGCCGTGCGCATGCACTGCCCGCGCATCTCCTGCCGGGCCGTGCAGCGGCCCCAGGCCAGGCCCGCGGCCAGTCCGGTCACGATCACGGTCTCAATGGCTATCTGGCGGAAGCGGGGCGCAGGCATGGCAAGCTGGGCGTGAGAATGCGGAAACGGCCGGCCAGGTTGCAGGTTAAAGGGTGAGATCCGCTGGCGAGGGATTCGGGCCGTGGAAGCGGGAGTGGATGCTGATCCGCTAAAATAGTCTATTCACCGACGGGTTTCCCTATGATTCAATTCCCCGTGCCGGAAGCGCTGACCTTCGATGACGTCCTTCTATTGCCCGGCTATTCGCAAACCTTGCCGGCCGAAGTCACGACGGCCACGCGCCTGACCCGCCGCATCGAGCTGCAGATTCCCATCATCTCGGCCGCCATGGACACCGTCACCGAGGCGCGCCTGGCCATCGCGCTCGCCCAGCAGGGCGGCCTCGGCGTGATTCACCGCAATCTCTCCATCGAACGCCAGGCCGAGGAAGTGGACCGGGTGAAACGCTCGGAAAGCGGCATGATCGTGGATCCGGTCACGGTCGAGCCCGAGCAGATGATCCAGGACGCGCTCGAGGTGATGAAAAAGTATAAGATCAGCGGCGTGCCGGTGACCCGCCACGGCAAGCTGGTGGGCATTTTGACCAATCGCGACCTGCGCTTCGAAAGCCGGCTCGATGTTCCCATCGCCGAGGTCATGACGCGGGAAAATCTGATCACCGTGCCGGTCGGCACCACGCTCGATGAGGCCGAGCGCATTCTGCATCAGCACCGGGTGGAAAAGCTGCTGGTTGTGGATAATCAATACAACCTCAAAGGCCTCATCACGGTCAAAGACATTCAGAAAAAACGCAAATATCCGCTGGCCAGCAAAGACGCCCACGGCCGGCTGCGCGTGGCGGCCGCCGTCGGCGCCACCGGCGACTTTCTGGAGCGGGCCCAGGAGCTGGCCCGCCAGGGCGTGGACGTGCTGGCGCTCGACACCGCCCATGGCCATTCCAGCCGCGTGCTCGATGCTTTAAAACAGTTGAAAGCCCGGCTGCCGGAGATCGAAGTTCTGGCCGGCAATATCGCCACCACGGAAGCCGCGCAGGCCCTCGCCGCGGCCGGCGCCGATGGCATCAAAGTCGGCATCGGTCCCGGCTCCATCTGCACCACCCGCGTCGTCTCCGGCGTCGGGGTGCCGCAAATCACCGCCGTTGCCGCCGCCGCCCAGGCCGAGGCGGTGCGCCAGCTCGCCATCCCCATCGTCTCCGACGGCGGCATCAAATACTCGGGCGATATTACCAAGGCCCTGGCCGCCGGCGCGCAGTCGGTCATGATCGGCAGCCTCTTCGCCGGCACCGATGAAAGCCCCGGCGAAATCATTCTTTATCAGGGCCGCTCGTTCAAGACCTACCGCGGCATGGGTTCCCTCGGCGCCATGCAGTCGGGCTCCGACCGCTATGCTCCGGCGTTTGAGGATGAGCGCGGGCGCAACCGCTCGCAGAAACTCGTGCCCGAGGGCATCGAGGGCCGGGTGCCGCATAAAGGCCCGCTCGAAGCCCTGGTGCTGCAGTTGGTCGGCGGACTGCGGGCCGGCATGGGCTACACCGGCGCGCAATCCATCCCCGAGCTGCAAAGCCAGGCCCGGTTTATTCGCATTTCCAACGCCGGCCTGCGCGAAAGCCACGTGCACGACGTGGTCATTACCAAGGAGGCGCCCAATTACCGGGTTGATCCGGGCGAATAATCCGCTCACGTGATTGTGCGCATTCATACCGGTAACGTACAGTGCGTCGCACCGGCCCATCCTTTAATATTCATTTCGATTTCTTCTGGCGTTAGCCCACCAGTCCGCCATCAGAGTATGAACGCCCGTTGAGCGATGCTGAGCGTGATCCCTGAATTCATCCGGCATAAATAGTGGTTCGAACCGTTCTCCGCCACATATGCTGCAAAAAAAAATCCTCGCGCGCCGTTGGATCGCCGGCGGCATTCTTGGCCTGTTGCCGGCTGGGCTATTCGCCCAGCCCCGCCCCTCCGCCGCGCCTCCCGCTCCGAAGACCCCAATTCTGATAAGCCCGCGCCTGCATTCCGTGGCCGCGGCCATGCGGCAAACGCATATCATTCCGCCCTGGCAGGCGCCGAAGCTGATTCTGCTCGATCAGAAACATCTCTGGATGGCGCCCTTTCATCTCAAAGCCCGGCAGTTGAAAATGCTGCCCATGATGGGCGCCCTGCTCACCGGCCTCATCGTCAGCGACTCCTCCACCGCCCTCCTGCTCAAAGGCTCCAGAAGCGAAATATCCAATACCCGCACCGCCTCCGACTACGCCATGAACTCGATGCTGGGCGTCGGCGCGGTCCTGTATTTTGACGGCTGGCTGGGCCATCATCTGCATCGCAACCAGGCCGGCTGGCATGCGCTCGAAAGCGCGGCCAACGCCACCATCATCGGCTTTGTGCTCAAGACCGCCTTTCAGCGCGAGCGGCCGTATCAGAATGCCGGCGACGGCCGCTTCTGGGCGGGTGGCAGTTCGTTCCCCTCCGGCCACGCGCTGGCCGCCTGGTCCATCGCCGCCAGCCTGAGCCGCAGTTATCCTCACGCCACCTGGCTGCACTGGCTGGCCTACGGCACGGCCGCCGCTATCTGCATTCTGCGCGTCACCGCCCAGCATCACTTTCCCGGCGACGTCGTCGCCGGCGGCGCCCTGGGCTACGGCATCGGTTCCAGCGTGACCCCGGTCTGGAGCGGCCAGCCGTAAGAGTATGGAGTTCCCGCCGCGATGGCTTTCATTCCGGTAGAGGATATTGATCGCTCAGGGAGAAGCAATTCCGAAGGAATTGCTTCATGAAAAGCTGCGAGCAGAGCAAAGCCGGAAACCGCGAGGCAACCGCAGTGTACATAGATGTACATGAGGATTGCCGAGCGGGTTCCAACGCAGCTATGCGATGCTTATCCCTGAGCGTAATCCCTTGGCATGAAAGATTTCATCGGCGCCCTTGACCAGGGCACAACCAGCACGCGCTTCATCATCCTCGACCGCGCCGGCCGCCAGCTCGCGGCGGCGCAAAAAGAACATCGCCAGCTCTGTCCCCGTCCCGGCTGGGTCGAGCATGATCCCGAGGAAATTTTCAGCAACTGCCAGACGGTCATCGCCGAAGCCCTGGCCCGCGCCGGGCTGCACAGCGGCGATCTGGCCGCCATCGGCATCGCCAACCAGCGGGAAACCACGGTGCTCTGGGATCGGCGCACCGGCCGGCCGCTGCACAATGCGCTGGTGTGGCTCGATACGCGGGTGGACGGGCTGGTGCGGGAAATGGCGCGCGCCGGCGGCGCCGATCGTTTCCGCGCCGCCACCGGACTGCCCCTGGCCACCTATTTTTCCAGCCTCAAGCTGCATTGGCTGCTCGATCATCTGCCCGAGGCGCGCGCCCGGGCGGAAAATGGCGACGCCTTATTTGGCACCATCGAGAGCTGGCTGGCCTGGAACCTGACCGGCCGCCATATCACCGATGCCACCAACGCCAGCCGCACGCAGTTGATGAATCTGGCCGCCTGCGCCTGGGATGCGGACCTGCTCGCGGCCTTTGCCGTTCCGCGCGCCTGTCTGCCCGCGATCGTGCCCTCGTCCGCGCTGCATGGCGAAATCACCAGCGGTCCGGCGCGCGGCGTGCCGCTCGCCGCCCTGGTGGGCGATCAGCAGGCGGCGCTCGCCGGGCAGCTTTGCTTCCGGCCCGGCGAAGCCAAAAACACCTACGGCACGGGCTCGTTTCTGCTGCTGCATACCGGGTCGCGGCCGGTCATCTCCCGCGCCGGCCTGTTGACCACACTGGCCTGCCGCCGCGAGGGCGAAGCGCCGCAGTATGCCCTCGAGGGCTCGATCGCGGTCACCGGCGCGCTGGTGCAGTGGCTGCGCGATCAGCTTCAATTGATCTCCTCGGCTTCTGAAATCGAAGCCCTGGCGCGGAGCGTGCCCGATAACGGCGGCGTCTACATCGTGCCGGCCTTTTCCGGCTTGTTCGCGCCCTACTGGCGTCCCGATGCCCGCGGCATCATCGCCGGCCTCACCAGCTTTGCCCGCCGCGGACACCTGGCGCGGGCCGCCCTCGAAGCCACCGCCTTTCAGGTTTATGATGTGGTCCAGGCCATGCGCTCCGACAGCGGCCTCGAGCTGGCCGGCCTGCGCGTGGATGGCGGCATGGCGGCCAACGAGCTGCTGCTGCAATTTCAGGCCGATCTGCTCGGCCTCCCGCTGGTGCGTCCGCGGCAGGCCGAAACCACCGCCCTGGGCGCCGCCTACGCCGCCGGCCTGGCCTGCGGGTTCTGGAGCGGGGTGGAGGAGTTGCGCGGCCTCGGCGCCGAAGACCGTTGCTGGCGGCCGGCGATGGACGCGGCTCAGCGTCAGAGCCTGCTGCGGGACTGGCGGCGCGCCGTCGCGCGCAGCCTGGATTGGGTGGAAGCTGGCGAATAGTCTGACTCACGGACGAACATGAAAAAAATCCTCTCTGCGCAATGGGCCGGCGAGCTGATCTCCGAAGCCGTCGCCGTGGGCCTGATCATCACCTTTGGCGATTCGGCAGCCTGCATGTATCTGCTCTATCACCCCAGCCCCTATCTGCATTCCTACTGGGGCCTGTGCATGGTCTGGGGTCTGGCGGTGGCCATGGCGATCTATGTCACCGGATCGGTTTCGGGCACCCATGCCAACCCCGCCGTCACCCTGGCGCTCGCCGCCTACCGCGGCTTTGCCTGGAAAAAAGTCGTTCCCTACTGCCTGGCCCAGGTGGCGGGGGGAATCGCCGGCGCGGGCGTGGTCTATCTTTTATTCTCGCCGGTGATTCATGCCTATAACGCCGCTCATGGGCTGACCCGCGCGGCGGGCGGCGCGGCGGCGGCCTTCTTCACCCATCCCGGTCTGGCGGTGACGCCGGCGCACGCCCTGGGCGATGAAGTCATTCTCACCGCGCTGTTTCTGTTTGGCCTCTTCGCCATCACCGAGCAGTACAACGAAATGGCGCCCATGGCCAACACCAGCGCGCTGGTGATCGGCATGCTGGTGGCCCTGATCGGAGGCTCCATGGGCTATCTCGAAGCCTGGGCGCTGAACCCGGCCCGCGATCTGGGCCCGCGCCTGTTTTGCTATTTCGCCGGCTGGGGCTCGGCGGCCTTTCCCGCGCCCGGCGATTATTGGTGGGTGCCGATCGCCGGACCGCTCGTGGGCGGCCTTCTCGGCGCCGGCGCCTATCAGCTTCTGATTCATCCGTACTTGCCCGCGCGGCGGCGTCTGCGGCAAACCCCGGCGGCATCCGAAGTGCGGATGGGGAAATGATGTTTTATGATCCAGATCAAGCGAGTTTATGAGCCTGAAGTTAAGGCTGATGGCGCGCGCTTTCTGGTCGAACGGCTCTGGCCGCGGGGCGTAAAAAAAACCGATCTGCGGCTCGATGCCTGGCTGAAAGAGGCCGCGCCGAGCACGGAACTGCGCCAGTGGTTCAGCCACGATCCGGAAAAATGGCCGGAATTCTCGCGCCGCTACCGCCGCGAGCTTGCAAGCCGTCCCTCGGCCTGGCGGCCCATTCTGGACGCCGCGCGCCGCGGGCCGGTCACGCTGCTCTATAGCGCCCGCGACCCGGAACATAATAACGCCCGCGCCCTGCTGCAGTTTGTCTCTAGCCGGCTGCGGGATTAAGCCGCTTGCAGGATTTTTTTACTGCATTTGCGGTAATTTATCGCGCTCTGGCCATGACCGCGCGAAGAATATGGTTGACGCGCGTCGAATAACCTTCGCCATATTGCCGGAGCCAATCATAAACCTCGCGGTCCACGCGTGCCGCTATCAGCACTTTGGGCGTGCGGCGAAACCGGGTTAATTGTTCATCGGTCAGCGCGGGAATATCCATATGGTTAATGCGGGAATCATCGCCGGCGGCTTGGCGCGTTGCGATGCGGCGCAAAGCTGATTTTTGCCGTTTATCGAGCGGCTTGTTGAAAATAGATTCCGCGCTCACGCTGGTTCGCTTGCCGGGCTGAGATGATGCGGATGATTTCCTCGCCATCGTCATTCTCCCAATACACATGTACTACGAGCAGAATGGCCTCTGAAACCGCGCCAATCGCGTGCCATCTGGATTCTTTTCCCACGTCGCGATCCAGGGCCAGGATGACCTCGGGATCATGGAATACGCGGGCTGCAGTCGGAAAATCCAAGCCATCGTGCTTCGCCTGATTGCTTCGGTTTTTGACTTCATCCCACTCAAAGCGCATTGTATAACAAAATGTACCACATCCAGGCTAGTTGAAACCCTGCCTGGTGGGGCCAGAACTGGTCTCTAAAATGGTGCGTATCGGTTTGGCCAGGTTGGTTTGCGGCGTTTCCAGCGAAGCAATTCCGTGCTTTTTGCGGAATTGTGAGCGAAAGAAAGGCCGCATGTATTTGGCAATTTGGATGCACCCGGCTTTTTGAGACCAGTGTATGCAAAAGGGTAGCTTATTGTCTGGCAGGAAAACTGTTCCAGAAAGAATCCGGGAAGATCGTGCGCCTTATTATAATGCTTTAAGGGCTGCCGATTTGGCATGGGAAAATGGCAGGTT
>JAKAZV010000026.1 GCA_021826505.1 Acidobacteriota bacterium
CGCG
The DNA here is from genome assembly GCA_021826505.1 of Acidobacteriota bacterium. Taxonomy (GTDB): domain Bacteria; phylum Acidobacteriota; class Terriglobia; order Terriglobales; family SCQP01; genus JAKAZV01. The sequence continues at coordinate 5 of JAKAZV010000026.1, forward strand.
CCCTGAGAGATTCGAACTCCCGACCTTCTGGTTCGTAGCCAGACGCTCTATCCAACTGAGCTAAGGGCGCGGCAAACCCTAATTGTACCATCGGCGCCGGCTTCGCGTTCATGCGGAACGCCCGCCTGGCGGTCGCCCCAGCCGGCGATTACAGGTAGGTCATTTTTTCCAGTTGTTCGGGGTAGCGCTCTCCCTGCACCGTGATCCGCGCCGCGGCGCTGTTGATTTCGCCCAGCTCGCCGGCGGTCAGCGCAATCGCCGCCGCGCCGATATTTTCTTCCACCCGCGCCAGCCGGGTGGTGCCCGGAATGGGGACAATCCAAGGCTTCTGCGCCAGAAGCCAGGCGAGGGCGATCTGGGCCGGCGTGGCCTGTTTGCGTTCCGCCATGGCCGTCAGCAGCCGCACCAGGGCCAGATTATTTTCAATGGCTTCCGGCGCAAAGCGCGGAATGCGGCTGCGCAGATCGCTTTCGCCGAATTGCGTCTGTGGCGTAATGGTTCCGGTCAGAAAGCCTTTGCCCAGCGGGCTGTAGGGAACAAAGCCGATGCCCAGCTCTTCGAGCAGGGGCAGCACCTCGGCCTCGGGCCGCTTCCACCAGAGCGAGTATTCGCTCTGCACAGCGGTCAGCGGCTGCACGGCGTGGGCGCGCCGTATGGTTTGCGCGGCAGCCTCGGACATGCCGAAGTGCCGCACCTTGCCCGCCTGTATCAGCTCCCGCACCGCGCCGGCCACTTCCTCGATCGGCACCGCCGGGTCCACGCGATGCTGGTATAAAAGGTCAATGGTTTCCATACCCAGCCGCCGCAGCGAACCCTCGACGCTGGTTTTAATCGTGGCGGGCCGGCTGTCCACGCCGGCACTGCGCGGAACACCGTTGTCGAATTCATATTTGAAGCCGAACTTGGTAGCAATCACCACCCGGCCGCGGAACGGCGCCACGGCCTCGCCCACCAGCTCTTCGTTGGCATAGGGGCCGTAGATCTGCGCCGTATCGAAAAAAGTCACCCCGCGCTCGAAGGCGCCGCGAATCACGGCGATCATCTCCGGCCGGTTCACGCGCGCGCCATAGCCGCCGGTCATCGTCATGCAGCCCAGGCCAAGGGCTGAAACTTCCAGGCCGCTGTTGCCCAATTTGCGTTTTTGCATTTACACACTCCCGGCTGATTTACTTCCAAGAATAGCAAAAGCGCGCGGCGGAAAATTTCAACCTGAAATGCATCCTTTTTGACAACACCGGGTTGTAATCCATCTGACAAGCGGAGCAGAGCTGAATCATAATGATCTACTACGAAAAAAATCGGTTCCATCACGATCCTGATTGGTGGGCTGGCCGGCCTGGGGTTTTTGCTCATCCACAGCCGCTTCACCCCGCAATCGTCCGCGCAATCGGCCCCGCAATCTTCCGCCGTTCGCCAGCCTCTCTCCACGGTGAACAAGGCTGCCTATAACGCGAAAATGCTCGCCCTGGCGAACCTTTCACCCCCCCGCAACTGCGTCCCCAAAGGCGTTCTGGCGCGGGCGCGGCGCGGGCATGCCCCGGGGATTCGGCCCCATGCCCGGGAACAGCGCGTGGCCTTGCGCAAGCCGCGGGTCGCACGGCTGCGGTCCTGCCCGGCGCCGCTCTGGCCCGTGCATGCCGTCTATCCCGAGGCCGGCGCGCTGCTGCCCTTTGACCGGATCGTCGCGTATTACGGCAATTTCTACTCAACCCGCATGGGCATTCTGGGGCAGTATCCGCCGGACGAAGTGCTGGCCCGGCTCAAGAACCAGATCGCGGCCTGGGCCGCCGCCGACCCCGCAACGCCGGTGATGCCGGCCATTGATTACATCGCGGCCTCGGCGCAGGGCACGCCGGGACGGAATGGAAAATACATTCTGCGGATGCCGCCGGACCAGATCGAGAAGGCCCTTGGTCTGGCGGACCGGATCCACGGCCTGCTGTTTCTGGACGTGCAGCCCGGCTGGAGCACGGTGCCGGCGGAGCTGCCGCACCTGGCGCCCTACCTGAAACTGCCCAATGTCGAGCTGGCCCTGGACCCCGAGTTCGCGCTCATCCCCGGCAAAAAACCCGGGCGTTACCGCGGAACCATGAGCGCGGCGCAGATCAACTATGCTGCGCGGTTTCTGGCCAGCCTGGTGCGGCAATACCATCTGCCGCCAAAAATTTTGGTGATTCACCGCTTTACCCAGCGCATGGTCAGCGACTACCGCGGCATTCGTCCGCTGCCCGCGGTGGAAATCGTGATGGATATGGACGGCTTCGGGTCGCCCTCCCTGAAGATCGCGGCCTATAGGGCGTTCATCGCCCGGCAGCCCGTGCAGTTCACCGGCTTCAAAATTTTCTACCGGAACGACCTGATACGCGGCGGCCGCATCATGACGCCGGCCCAGGTGCTGCGGCTCTCGCCGCGGCCGAGCTTCATCCTTTACCAGTAAGCACGCTCCTTCAGCGGCGGCCGGCTATGCCTTTTCCCGCAGCGCCGCGCGCGCTTCCGTTTCCAGCAGCTCCAGCAGCCCCCGCATGTGCTCCGCGCGGGTGCGGAAGTTTACCGGGTTGACGCGAAACCAGGATTTTCCCTTCAGCTCCGTGGTGGAAATCCAGAATTTTCCGCTCTCTTCCACCCGCTGCGCCACCCGCGCATGCAACCGCCGGGCTTCATCCGCCGCCAGGCCCGGCGCGAGATAGCGCAGGCAGATGGCGGACATGGGCGGCTCGCAGGCGGCTTCAAATTCCGGGTGCTCCGCGGCCAGCGCGCAGAGCAATTTCGCCTGCCGCACGTTGCCGTCAATCCAGTCTCCGATCTGGCGCGCGCCATAGCGCTTGAAGCTCATCCAGACCTTGAGGCCGCGAAAACGCCGCGACTGCTCGAAGCCGTGGACATAAAACTGATAGCGCTCGCCCGCCTCATCCAGCTCGTCGGTCAAATACGCGGGGCGCATGCCGAACGAGGCGGTCAGCCGCCGCTGATCTTTGACCAGCACTGCGCCGGCGTCGAGCGGGGCGTAAAACCACTTATGTGGGTCGAGCGTGATGGAATCGGCCAGCTCCAGCCCGCGGTCGCGCATGGGCCACTGCCGCGAAAGCAGCATGCCGCCGCCGTAGGCGGCATCCACGTGCAGCCACAGGTTTTCGCGGTCGGCGATGCGGCGCAGGGCGCGAATGTCGTCCACGGCGCCGGTATTGGTGGTGCCAAAAAGGCCGATGACGCATAGGGGAATGATGCCGGCGCGGCGGTCGGCGGCCAGCGCGGCTTCGAGCGCGTCGAGGCAAAGCTGAAACCGGGCGTCGGTGGGCAGGGCGCGCAGGGCGTTGCGGCCCAGCCCGATGGCGTCCACCGCCTTGTCAATCGAGACGTGGCGCTCTTCTGATACATAGACCGCGTAGTTTTCGTGCACGCCTTCGTGCTGCGCCCGGTCCCGCGTAACCGCGTCGCGGCCCAGCTTGAGGCCGATGAAATTCGCCATCATGCCGCCGCTGGTCAGGTTGCCGCCGGCCTCGGGTCCATAGCCGCACAGATCGGTGAGCCAGCGCAGCACGCGGCGCTCCAGCGCCACCGCCGCCGGCCCGATGGAATAGGCGCCCACGTTCTGGTTCAGCGCCGAACAGATAAAGTCGGCGATCACGCCGATGGGGCTGGGCGAGGGCGTGATCAGTCCCATATAGCCGGGGTGGCCCACGTGCGTACAGTTGGGAATTACTTTGGTTTCCAGCTCGCCGATCACGGCTTGCGGCGGCGCCGGCTCCTGTGGCAGCGGTTCGGTAAAAAGCTGCTGGATGGCGCCTGGCCCGGCTGCGGGAAAAACCCGCCGCTCTTCGATGTGCTCGAGATATTCGGCCAGCAGGTCCACCACCTGATGTCCCAGGCCGCGAAATTCATTGGCGTCCATTGCCCTTGCCTCCGGTTCTTCATTGCATCAATTCCACTACAATATAAGCCGTTATGGTTGGCGAGATCATTGGCCATTTTCGCATCCTCGAGAAGCTGGGCGCCGGCGGCATGGGGGAAGTGTATAAGGCCGAGGATACGAATCTGCACCGGTTCGTAGCGATCAAATTTCTGCCGGCCGAGATGGCCGGCTCGAAGTCCGCGCGCGAGCGCTTCGAGCGCGAGGCCCGCGCCATTGCCGGCCTGAACCACCCCAATATCTGCGTGGTGCATGACTTCGGCGAGCGCGACGGCAAGCTGTTTCTGGTCATGGAGCTGCTGGAGGGCCATACCCTGCGCGATCAGGTGCACTTGCACCCGCCCCGGCCCGAGCAGCTTCTGGAATGGGCCATCCAGATCGCCGAGGGGCTCGAAGCGGCGCATCGCCGCAGCATCATTCATCGCGACCTCAAGCCGGCCAACCTGTTTATCACCCGGCACAACCAGGCCAAAATTCTCGACTTCGGCCTGGCGCGGCTGGAGGCACCGCAGTCGCTGGAAGACATGCTGGATGCCGAAACCCGCAGCTTGCCGGCGCCGCAGTTGACCTCGCCGGGCTCGACTCTGGGCACGGTGGCGTATATGTCGCCGGAACAGGCGCGCAGCGAAGAAATAGACGCGCGCAGCGATCTGTTTTCCTTCGGCGTGGCGCTCTATGAGGCCGCCACCGGCAAGGCCTGTTTTCAGGCCCGCAGCACGGCCGAGACGTTTCAAAGAATTTTATCGCTCACTCCCGAAAAGCCATCCTTGACGCGCCCGGAGCTGCCGGCGGATTTGGACCGCATCATTCTGCGCTGCCTGGAAAAAGACGCCAGCCTGCGCTATCAGACCGCCGGCGATCTGCGCTCGGAGCTGAAGCGGCTGCATCGGGATATGCTTTCCGCGCATGCGGCCCATGCCGCCGCGGCGCCGGCGGCGTTGCCGGCAGCGGCCGCCGCGGGCGGGCCTGTTTCAACTCCGGCCACGCCCGGCCCGGCCGCCAGCGCGCCCCTGACTACCCTGGCCGGCCCGGCGAGCACGGCGGCGTCCGACAGCCAGATCGTCTCGGCACTGCTGGGCCGGCATCGCCGCGGTCTGGCCGCGGCGGCGGGCGTGTTCTGCCTGATCCTCATTCTGCTGGGCTATGGGTGGCATGCCAGCCATGCCCGGGGACTGCGGCGGCAAATCTGGAACCAGACGGTGCAAAGCTGGCGCAATGCCCAGATCTCGCATTTGACCACCTCCGGCAAAGTCGTCGCGCCGGCGGCCATTTCTCCCGACGGAAATTATGTCGCCTATGTGCATCGCGGTGTGCATGGACAAAGCCTCTGGTTGCGGCAGGTCAAAGCCACCAGCGGCACCCGGATTGTGCCGCCGCGGGCGGACAGGCTGATGCGATATTCCGGCCTGGTCTTTACGCCGGATAGCGGTTTTCTTGATTATGTGGTCGGCGACCGAGTCCACAACGCGCTGTATCAAGTGCCCGTGCTGGGTGGGGCGCCGAACCGGATTCTGGGAAATATTCAGAGCGCGCCCTCATATTCGCCTCATGGCCGCCGCATGACCTATATCCACTGTGACGCTGCTGATAATGTTTTTAATCTTATGCTGGCCGGCGCGGATGGTTCACGGCCGCATATTCTGGCATCCGCCGCCTCATTGGCGCCGGGCACACAATTTTTATGCAGCCCGCAGCCTTCCCTCGATTCGCCCTCCTGGTCGCCGGACGGAAAATGGATCGCGGTGGTAGCTGATTTCTTTCAAAAAGGAACCGCGAATGAGCAAATCGCAGTATTGAATTCCACAACGGGACACGGAAGATTTCTGGGCCCGGAATTATTTAATATCAATGGCTTGACCTGGCTGCCGCATGGCCGCGGGCTGCTGACCATTGCCATGAAAAGAATTTCCTATACCAATCGCATCTGGCTGGTTTCTTTTCCGCAAGGCAAAATCAGCGGAATTACGAATGGCCTGGATAGGTTTAACACCCTCGGCTTGTCTGCGGATGGACGCACCCTGGCCACGGTGAACACCACGGTTTTGTGCTCAATCTGGGAGCAGTTGCCCGGCCAGCCCATGCGCCAGATGCTGGCGCCGTCCAACAACTCCCAGGGCTTCACGGGAATTTCACTGTTGCCAGGCGGCCAGGTGGTGTACAGCGCCGCCGTCAATAACCTGACTTCTTCATTTTATGAAGCTGCCTTCGGCCAGGCCACGCCGCGCCGGATTGCCGGCCCGGATGTCATCATAAATCCCAAAGTCAGCCCGGATGGAAATACGTTGGCTTATGTGAGATTCAACCGCGAAAGCGTGCCTCTCATCATGATTGCCAATATTCACGGCAATCATGCCCGGATCCTAGCGTCCAGTGGTAGTAATTTTACTTTTACGCCTGATGGCAAGGGGATCATTTATATTTCCATTTCCGGTCCGAAGCATGTACAGCGCCTGGTCATGCAGCCGCTGGCCGGCGGCCCGGCGCGGCAGTTGTCCCCTTATTTCGCTGGCGGATTTTTCACTCCCACGCTTTCGCCCCATGGCCGGCGCGCGCTGCTTGAAACCCATGACCCCAAAACCGGGAAGATCATCGCGGTCATATTCCCGCTGGCCCATCCCCGGCAAACCATGCGCGTGCCCATTCATGCCCAGTTGCTGTGGTTACCGAACGGGCAGGGCCTGTCATACGTGCGCACCCGAAACGGCGCCGATAATATCTGGGAGCATCCCTGGCGGGGCGCGGATATGGCTCTGACGCATTTTGCCCAGCAGCAAATCATTCGTTACGTCTGGCTGCCCAACGGCACGCTGGCCGTGGCCCGGACGCAATCCCGGGGCGCGGTGGAATTGCTGCAGACCGCCAGATGACGCCAGGAGCAGCGGCCCATAAAACCCTTCGCCCTCCTGAGCTTGAGGTAAGAACATGATCGCAATCCGGCGCAGGGGCCTGAATATCCTGTTTTTGTTGTTGCTCGGCGCAAGCTCCTGCCTGGCACACCAGCCGCCGCGCCCTGGCCTGCCCCTGCGCCTGATCCGCGACATTCCTTTGCCCGGCCGCATCACCCGCTTTGATTACGAAAGCTACGATCCGCGCACCGGGCTGCTGTTTATTTCGCACCTGGGCGACAGCGCGGTGCTGGTATTCAACACCCGCACGCAAACGCTGCGGGGCGTGATCCACGGTGTTTCCCGTGTGCATGGCGTGCTGGCGGTGCCGCAATTAGGACGGGTGTACGCCTCGGCAACGGGACAAAACGAAATTGACGTGATTGACGAGCGCACCCTGAAAATCACGGCCCGCATTCCCGGCGGCGTTTATCCCGACGGGATGGCCTATGACCCCAGGCTGGGACTGCTGTTTGTCTCGGACGAGGCGGGCGGGACCGACACCGTGATTGACACCCGCACCAATCGCCGCATCGCAACGATTCCGCTGGGCGGCCAGGCTGGCAACACGCAGTATGATCCCGTCACCGGCCGGATGTTCGTGGACGTGCAGACCCGCAACCGGCTCAAGGCGCTGGATCCGCGCACCCTGCGGATCGCGGCCAGTTATCCGCTGCCCGGCTGCCGGCATGACCATGGCTTATATATTGACGCGCCGGCGCGCCTGGCTTTTGTCGCCTGCGACGGCAATGCGCGGCTGCTAACGTTTGACCTGAACCGGCATCGTGTGCTGGCCATTCACCGGCTGGGGCGGGATCCCGACGTGCTCAGCTTCGATGTCCCGCGACAGCGGCTCTATGTGGCCAGCGAGAGCGGCGTGATTACGGCATTCGCCCTGCGCCATCGCGCATTGCGGCTGCTCGGCCGGGCGCATCTGGCCTACGAGGCGCATTCGGTGGCTGTGGATGGGCGGGGCCGGGTCTATTTTCCGCTGCAGAACCTGCGCGGCAAGCCGGTGCTGCGCGTCATGCGGCCGGTCAAGCCGTAATGGCGAATGGCTGCCTCAGACGGCGGCTCAGGGTTTGGCGTGGGCCGGGGAACGGCGCTGCAAGGCGGCGAAGCGGGCGGCGCGGCGGGAGTGAATAAGGGCGGCCAGGCGGCGTTGGCGGCGCGCCCGCGCCGGTTGCCCGAGCTGCTGATAAGCCGTGCTCAAAAGAAAATGTGCGCGGGCAAAATCCGGCTTGAGCCGGATGGCGTGCCGCAGTGGCCGCAGCGCCCGCCGCGGATGCCGCAGCAGCAATTCCACCCGCCCCAGCTCCAGCCAGGCCATGCGGCTGGCCGGCCCGGCCTGGACCGCGGCTTGCAGGTGCGGCAACGCGCGTGCCGGATTGCCTTGCCGGATTTCCACCCGTCCCAGCAGGTAGTTGGCGCTGTAATCGTGGGGGTATAAGTGCAGTTCCGCATGCAGCTCGCGGCGGGCCGCGGCCAGATGATCGAGTTTCCATTCAATCAGGCCGAGGCCGGCATGCACGCCGGGAAAGTTGGGATTGGCCCGTTCGGCGGCCCGGTATTCGGCCAGCGCTTGCGGCTCGCGCTGGCCCCGGTCGTAGGCCATGCCCATCATCATGTGCGCTTCGGCCGAATGCGGCGCGGCCCGCATCAGCCGGGCAAAAACCGCGACGAGGGCCGGCATCTTCCCCTGCCGCAGATCCGCCTGCCCAAGCATGTACAGCACCCGGGCATTGCGCGGCTCGAGCCGGGCGGCGCGGGCCAGAAAATGCGCGGCCGCGGGATATTGGTCGCGGGCAAAATAACTCAGCCCCAGCAGTTCGGCGAGGCGAAAATCATTTTTCTCCCGCCGCGCCAGCGGCCGCCAGGCGGCGATGGCGGCGGCAAAATGGCCGGCGTGAAACGCCCGCAGGCCCTCCCGCCAGTTTCGCTCCGGCATGCGTTTGGCTTGTCCCCAAAGAGCGGCCCCGCCGCAGAGAAGGGCGGCTGCCCAGACGAACAGCAGGAACGGCCGCGTCACACGGGTGCGCCGGTGTTCAGCAATTTCGAAAAACAGAATACGGCCCTCCGCCGACCGGCGGCATCCCGGCGGGCCCCTAGGGCGCGCCCGCCGGAACTTGCCGGATTTCACCTCCCACATCAGAACATGAGCTTAATGCCCAACTGTATCTGACGCGCCGCGCGGGCGGAATAAATATGGCCAAAAATGCTGGGACCGTAATCGGTGTAGGTAACCGGTTTGCCCAGATTGGTGTGATTGAACAGATTGAAAAATTCCCCGCGAATCTGGGTCCGGAAACGCTCGCCGATTTGAAAATTCTTCAGCAGCGCGAAATCCCAGTCAACATACCCCGGGGCATATAAAACCCCGCGGCCGGAACTGCCAAAATGTCCAATGGCGTCGCTGAAGGCATTGATGTTGAACCATTGCTTGATGGTCTTGGGGCCGTTCACGTTGCCCACGAGGTCTGGACGCGGTGAAATCGAGCTCGGGTCAATGCCGATGCCGCCGGGATAGGTGCCCGGCTGGGGGGTCTTGCAGCCGCCCGACCAGTCATAACAATTGAACGGGTCGTTGAACTGATACACCGTCAATGGGGTGCCCGATTCATAGGTGGAAATGCCGCTGATCTCCCAGCCGCCCAGCGCCGAGGCCAGGCCGCGGGCATGGGCGAAGAAGGGCAGATCATAAATGTAGTTGAAGGTCAGCACCTGATCCCGGCTGAACGCGGCCGGGCCATAATCGCCCTGGGGATTATAGGTGTTCTGAATCGGCGAATTGCGGTCGGCGGAGTTATTGGTCAGATTGCGCGACCAGGTGTAGGCCAGGCCCAGATTCAGGCCGGTGCTGACTCGCCGGTTGAGGGAGATCTGCAGCGAGTTGTAATTGGAGCTGAACTCCGGCACGCGGTCGTGAATCGAGGCAAAACCGGCGTAGGGCCGCACGGCGTTGAGTTGCGCGGTGGGGTTGGCCCGGCGCGCGGCTAACGGGGCCTGATTCAAATCAATCGAGCCCAGCAGATGGGTGCCCCGCGTCCCCACGTAGGCCACCTGCAGCAGCGTGTTGTGCAGAATTTCCCGCTCCACGGACAGATTCCAGTCCTGGATCATGGGCGCCTTGAACTGGGGATTGCCGGTGGCAACCAGCACCAGCGGGAATGTGTTCACTCGAACGGTGCCGCTGTTGGGATTGTCGAACAAGTCGGCATTGCTGGGATTGGATTCACTCAGGCTGCTGACAAAGGGCGGATTGGTGAATTGGTTCTGTTCCCAGATCCCATTCAGCGTGCGGTCATAAAACATCCCGTAGCCGCCGCGGATCGCCATCTGGCCGGCGCCCGTGGGATCCCAGGAAAAGCCCAGGCGGGGAGCGAAATCCGTCTTGTAATCCGGATTCACCTGCGCGCCATAAGGTGAGTTGCGGCCGCCCACGATGATGCCGTTCCGGTAATTGGCGGGCGTGTAGGGGCCGGCGTTGAAGGCGCCGGTGGCGGGATTGATCAAGCCCTGGGCTTCGGTAAAGTTGAAGACGGCGGGATCGAAATTGTCCAGAATCCCGGTGGAATCATAGGGAGTGGGAAAATAGCTGTAACGCACCCCCAGGTTCAGGGTGAGGTTGGGGCTGACCCGCCAGTCGTCCTGCACATAGGCTTCAAAATTCAGATAGTGCAGGTGGGGAATAATGTCGCGCGAGGCCTGGCCGAACGAGCTCGCCTCGCCCAGCAGGAAATTGGCGAAGGCGGGGTTGCCGTTGGCGGCATTAAAGCCGAAACCGGCATCGCCGCTGGCGGCGTTCTCGCTTTTCGTCATCCATTGCAAGGTCAGGCCGGTGCGGATGGAATGATTGCCGTGAATGATGGAAAGGTTATCGTAGAAATTTTCATCAATGTTGCGTTCGTGGTAGGGCGCATTGGAGCCTCCCACCGGGCCGGTCAGGCCGCTGATGGAGGAGGTGGGAACGCGGTTGTAGGGATCGGTAAAGGGCAGTTGGGTAAAACTCACGCCCGGAAAACTCGAAACGCTGGCGCTGGGCCCCACGTTCACGATGTTGATGCCACCCCAGGAATAGTTGAAGGCCATTTCGTTGGCGATCGTGGGCGTGAACTCTTCGGTCAAATGCAGCACCAGATTGCGCCCCAGCGAGTTCACATTGCTGTTGGCGATGCCGGGCAGGTTGGAGCCGCCCCAGATGCCCAGGGGGTAGGTGGTGGGCGTGCTGTCATCCATATAGCGCCCGAACAGTTGCACGTTGCTGCTGATGTTCTGATCAATGCGCAGGATTTCCTGCCGGTAATTGGCGGTGGAATTGAGGGGCTCGCTCAGGGTGCAGGTGAGCTGGGTGGTGCAGGTCGAATTAGGCTTGAATTGGGTATAGACGTTCTTGACATAGGCCTGCGCGTTGGGGCTGATGCAGTTGATTTGGTCGCCCGCGATGCAGCCGGCGGGCGCCATGGCGGGATTGAGCACCACCGGCTTGCCCTGCGCATTCACCAGGCCGTTGAAATTGCCGTTCAGTTCCTGCGGATTGGGCAAATAAAAGACATAATTGGCGGGCAGGCTGGTGCGGCGGAACTCCTGGCTGAAGAAGAAAAAGGTCTTGTTCTTCACGATCGGGCCGCCGACGGTGTAGCCAAAATCGTTATACCGGACCGGCGGGCGTTTCACGCCGTTGGCATTGTTGAAAAAATTATTGGCGTTGAGCGCGTCATTGCGCACGAACTCATAGGCGTCGCCATGGAATTGATTGCTGCCGGAGCGGGTCACGACCTGAATCTGGCCGCCGCCGCTGCGTCCGTATTCGGCGTCATAGCTGCTGCGCTCGATCTTGACCTCGCGGATGGCGTCCACGCTGGGAACGTCGAGCAGCGTAAAATTGGAGCCGCTGTCGTTCACGTCGGCCCCGTCCACGGTCCAGTTGCTGGCCGAGGGCCGGGTGCCATTCACGGATAAGGCGGTCACGTTCTGCAGCCCGAAGCCTACAATCGTGCCCTGGGTCGAGGCCACGCCGGGCTGCAAGGCAACCAGTTGCTCGAAATTGCGGTTGTCCAGCTCAAGGTTGCGGGCCTGACGTCCGGTGATGGTTTGCGACTGCGCCGCGGACTGCGTCTGCACCGCGACTGTGCTGGAAGTCACGTTGACGGTCTGCGTCAGCGCACCCGGCCGCAATCGGGCATTCACCGCGCGATGCTGGCCCAAAGTGAGCGTGACGCCATGGGCCACATAAGACTGAAAGCCCCGCGCTTTGATGGTAATGCGATAGACCCCTGTGGGCAGCAGCGTGGCAATGTAATTTCCGTTGGAATTCGTGGTTACCACGCGCTGCGAGCCGGTGGCATGATTCTGAATCACGACCGTCGCCCCGGGAATCACCGCGCCCGAAGCATCCGTGATCTGACCCTGCAGCGTGCCGGTAACCGTCTGTCCCCACAATTTGGGCATCCACAACACGAATGACAATGACATGACCAGACACAGTCTGGCCCCTATCCCCCGCATGTTCATGTTTTTTTAATCTCCTCTCCAAAGATCCAGACACTGTCACTATGTGATCCACAATGACGCTAACTGATTGCAATATACACCTGGGTGTTTTCTATTACAATCCGCCGGGACGCGGCAAAAAGGCAGGTTCACTGCCCGGCGCCCTGGATGCCGCATGATCTTCCTTACTAATACCCGGTATTTTGCATTTCATCTATACAGGAACACAATTCGGGTGACGACCGCCCGTCACCCAGGCTGTCACCCGCAAATAATTGAAAATAATGGAATTATAAAAATTAAGGTGACAACGCTCATTTTCCGTTGTCACCGCTTAAGCCATTAAATATAAGCAAGGTTATTTAATAAAGACGACAACGGCAAGCCGGTGCTGCGCGTCATGCGGCCGGTCAAGCCGTAATGGCGAATGGCTGTCTCAGGCGCCGGCCACGGCCAGCGCCGCCGCGGCGGGTGATTCGCGCTGCTCGCGGGTAAGATCGAAACGATCCAGATTCATCACCTTATTCCAGGCGGCCACAAAGTCGCGCGCGAATTTTTCCCCCGCGTCGGCGGAGGCATAGACCTCGGCCAGGGCGCGCAACTGGGAATGCGAGCCGAAGATCAGGTCCACGGCGGTCGCGGTCCAGCGCGGCTGGCCGGTCTTGCGGTCGCGGCCCTCGTAGATGCCATCCGCGCCGGGCGCCCACTGCGTGTTCATATCGAGCAGGTTCACGAAAAAGTCGTTGGAAAGCGCGCCGGGCCGGCGGGTGAAAACGCCGTGCGGCGTGTGTCCCGCATTGGCGCCGAGCACGCGCAGGCCGCCGATGAGCACCGTCAACTCCGGCGCGGTCAGCCGCAATAACTGCGCCCGGTCGAGCAGCATCTCTGTTAAGGGCAGCCGCAAGCCGGAAGCGGCGTAGTTGCGGAAGCCATCGGCCAGCGGCTCCAGCGGCGCGAAGGATTCGATCTCCGTCTGCTCCTGGGTCGCGTCCATGCGTCCCGGAGTAAAGGGAACTTTGATCTCGCAGCCGGCGGCGCGCGCCGCCTGGGCCACAGCGGCACAGCCGCCGAGGACGATCAGGTCGGCCAGCGAAACTTTGCGTCCGCCGGAAGCCGCGGCATTGAATTCGGCTTGGATGGCGGTGAGTGCCTCTAACACCTTTGCCAATTCGGCCGGCTGATTCACCGGCCAGAGCTTCTGCGGCAGCAGCCGGATGCGGGCGCCGTTGGCGCCTCCGCGTTTATCCGAGCCGCGGAAGGTCGCGGCCGAGGCCCAGGCCGCGGCCACCAACTGGGCCGGCGGCAGACCGTGGGCGAGAATTTTTTTCGCCAGCGCCGCGGCCTCGCGCTCGCCGATAAGGGCGTGATCCAGCGCCGGAATCGGGTCCTGCCAGGCCAGCTTCTCGCGCGGTACCAGCGGCCCGAGATAGCGCGCCACCGGACCCATATCGCGGTGCGTCAGCTTGAACCAGGCGCGGGCAAAGGCATCGGCAAACTGATCGGGGTGGGCGAGAAAGCGCCGGGAAATCGGCTCGTAGATGGGATCGAAGCGCAAGGCCAGATCCGTGGTCAGCATGGCGGGTGCGTGGCGTTGGGCGGGGTCGTGGGCGTCGGGCACGGCGTCCGCGCCGGCGCCGTTTTTAGGCGTCCATTGATGCGCTCCCGCCGGGCTGCGGGTCAGCTCCCATTCGTAGCCGAAAAGATTTTCAAAAAAATTCTGGCTCCAGCGCGTGGGCGTGGTGGTCCAGGTGACTTCCAGACCGCTGCCGATGGTGTTCGCGCCATGGCCGTCGCCCAACTGGCAATGCCAGCCCAGACCCTGCTGCTCGAGGGGCGCGGCTTCGGGCACGGCTCCGACCAGATCCGCCGGGCCGGCGCCGTGGGTTTTGCCGAAGGTATGGCCGCCGGCGATTAAAGCCACGGTTTCTTCATCGTTCATGGCCATGCGGCGAAAGGTTTCGCGGATGTCGCGGGCCGCCGCCAGCGGATCGGGCTGGCCGTTGGGTCCTTCCGGGTTCACATAGATCAGGCCCATCTGCACCGCCGCCAGCGGATTCTGCAGATCGCGCTCCCCGCTGTGGCGCTGATCGGCGAGCCAGCGGTTTTCCGGGCCCCAGGAAACATCTTCCGGCTCCCAGGTATCTTCTCGGCCGCCGGCAAAGCCAAACGTCTTGAAGCCCATGGATTCCAGCGCGACATTGCCGGCCAGGATCATCAGGTCGGCCCAGGAGATTTTGCGGCCGTATTTTTGCTTGACCGGCCAGAGCAGCCGACGCGCCTTGTCGAGATTGACGTTGTCGGGCCAGCTGTTCAGCGGCGCAAAGCGCTGCTGGCCGGCGCCGGCTCCGCCGCGGCCGTCGCCGATGCGATAGGTGCCGGCGCTGTGCCAGGCCATGCGGATGAACAGCGGCCCATAGTGGCCGAAATCGGCCGGCCACCAGGGCTGCGAGCTGGTCATTAAGACGTGCAGATCGGCGATGACGGCCTTGAGATCAAGGCTCTGGAACTCCCGCGCATAGTCGAAGTCCTCGCCCATCGGGTTGGAGCGCGGCGACGGCTGATGGAGCTGGTTGACGTTGATCTGCTCGGGCCACCAGTCACGGTTGGCGCGGGCGGGTGCGGATGGGGAACTCGTGATCGGGCATTTAGCTTCGCTTGCCAAGATGGGCTCCTTGCCGGAAGGTGATCTAAATTCAATCATACAAAAGACACGTCTCTCGAAACCGCGCCGGCTCGCGGGGCGGGTGAATTTCAATAAATCAGCTTCAGCGAAAACTGAATCTGGCGGGCGTTATTGGCGGTCTGGCTGATCTGGCCGAAGCCCGAGCCGGTCAGGACATTGGCGGGCAGGCCCATATCCACAATATTGAAGAGGTTGAAAAATTCCGCCCGGAACTGCACCACCGCGCGCTCGGCGCCATGGACGCCGCGCAGCACCGGCGTGTTTTTGACCAGGGCGAAATCATAGTCGTAGAGCGCCGGGCCGCGGAAGGTGTTGCGGCCGAGCGTGCCGAAGCGGCCCTGGTTGGGCCCGGTGCCGCCGGCGACGTGTATGGGAATGGAAAAATAATCGGCGGCATTATTGGCGCCCTGGCCAAAATAGTCCTGGCGAACCGTCCGCCCGGTCGAGAGCGCGGGCTGGGCGATTTGATCCGGACGATCGGCGCCGCCCGATCCATAGCCGGTCTGCTGCAGCCCCGAATACACCGTGAACGGCGCGCCCGAATCCAGGCTGGAAATGCTGAGCAACTGCCAGCCCCGGGTCAGTTTGCGGCTGAGCGGAGATAAAAATCCAATCCGCTCCAGCCGCAGCCGCTGAAAAAAGCTCAGGCTGAAGCTGCGCGAAATATCGAAGTTGGAGGGGCCTTTTTCCGGGCGCAGGTTAAAAGGATCCTGGGGCGACGAAATCGCGACCGCGCCGGTCGAGCCCGTGCCTCCCAGCACCTGGCTCACGTCGTCCAGCGATTTGCTCCAGGTAAAGCTGGCCTGCAGGCC
The DNA here is from genome assembly GCA_021826505.1 of Acidobacteriota bacterium. GTDB lineage: Bacteria > Acidobacteriota > Terriglobia > Terriglobales > SCQP01 > JAKAZV01. The sequence continues at coordinate 15,782 of JAKAZV010000026.1, forward strand.
GGGTCCGCCATGCGGAATGGAGCCCGCGAGCGAAGCCTGCAGCGAATGATAGGTGGAATGCACATCGCCGAAGATGACATTTTCCACGCCAAAGCCGCCGGTCACGTTGCCCGCGGTATTGAACAGCGTATAGGGCGCAAAACCCGGGCTGGCCCCGGAGTAGGCGTTGGGATAGCCGATGCGGGAAAGATTCTGGGCGGCGGTTCCCACGTAGTCGAGATCGGCGGTCAGGCCGCTGAACTGGCGCTCGAATCCCAGGACCCAGGTATAAAGGGTGGCGTTGTCGAAGGAGGGGTCAATGCCGCTCAGGCTGAGCGCGCTGACCACATGGTTGGGCGTGAGCGCGGCAATCGCCTGTTCGTAGCGGTTGACGTCCATCACCGTGTTGGGGGGAACGTTTTTGCTGCCGCCGCTGGCGAAAATGTTGGCGCCTTGCGGGGTATAGACCGCGGGCAGCTGCGCGGGCGTGATCTGAAAGCCGTACGCCAGCGGCGCCGAGGACGCCGCGATCGCCTCGGGATAGACGACAAACGGCGTCGAGCCGGTGAGGAAATTATTCTGCCAGATGTTGGGCGGAACGGTCATGACCGCGCCGCCGGCGTGGACCACAAGCCGGTGCGCCATGCGCCAGGAAATCTGCAGCCGCGGCTCCAGGGCGGCCCAGTTGGTGCGGTAGGCGGGCCGCGGATTGATCACATATTGCTGCACGCCGTGAATGACCTGAAAGCCGCCGGTGCGGTCGGCGCGCTCGGAAATCGGCGTATACAGATCCCAGCGCAGGCCGTAATCGAGCGTCAGGCGCGGGTTGACGTGCCAGGTGTCCTGCGCCCAGAGACTGACGTTATTGCGCGAAATCGCCGCCGGCCCGATATGCTGGCCGCCGGAAAAATTCGGCGGCGCCACGGCCGCCGAATAGGAAAAAGCGCTGCCCGATAGAAATGCCGAAAGCGTATCCGGCAAGGGGTCGCCAACGGCGAGGTTATGGTTGCCGCTGGCCGAGGGTATGGCTTCGGTGGCATACGCCGTGCCGCCGCCGAAGTTATATTCCCCGTTGGGGCTGATGCCGAAATAAGTGGTGTCGCGGTTCAGCCGGGCTTCGAAACCCGCCCGGATGCTGTGGCTGCCTTGCGTATACGCCACCGACTGCCGGAACTGAAACAGATTGCCGTAGGCCTGCATCACCGACCCGGCGGCCGAGTTGAAGGCCTCGAACAGACCATTGTTGAAGACCACGCCGGGGTCGGTATGATCCGTGGTGGGAAAACCGGGCGTGGAGCGGATCACGCTCAGCAGCGTCACGGAAATCAGCCGGGGCGAAAATGCGCGGGTATATTGCAACGCCACATTCCGCTGCCGGTCCATATATTGCACGCCAAAGGCGGGATCAATCGCGGTTTGATCCGGGTTGGTGACCGGGCCGATCAGGTTATCGAGGCTGACGCGCGCAAACAGATGGCCATGGGAAGCCAGCCGGCGGTCGAGGCGGAGCGAAAACTGGTCGGAGTTGGTCTCGACCGGCGAGCTGGCGGCATACGTGCGCGCGCCGAATGGCCCGGAGGGTAAATTGGGCAGCGGATAGCGCGCCAGGATGGCCGCAATGCGGGAATTCACCGGAACGTAGAGCGTGTCCTGGCCGCCGTTGGGATAGGTGACGGGATCAATGCCGGCCCGCTCCGCGGCGGTGGGTACGGCCAGAATCTGCGTGGTCGAAAGCTCCTGGCGAAAACCCTGATATTCCACAAAATAAAAGGTGCGCCGGCCGGTGAAAAGGCCGGGAATGCGCAGCCCGCCGCCGTTGGTAAACCCAAACTGATTGCGCCGGAAGGGCGGTATGCGCCGGGGAAACGCGGGCGTGGAGTAGTCAAAAAAATTACGGGCGTCGAGCGCGGAATTGCGCAGAAATTCGAAGATCGAGCCGTGAAAGCCGGCCGCGCCCGAGCGCGTAATAATGTTGGTCGTGCCGGCGGCGCCGCGGCCGACCGACGCGGGCATCCAGCCGGACTGCGACTGAACTTCCTGCACCGCGTCCACATTGAAGTTGGGAAAAGTCGCGCCGCCCATTTCCGGGTCGCTGATGTCGGCGCCGTCGAGTGAAAACGTGGCCTCCACGCCGCGCTGGCCGTTGATGGAGTACTGCTGGGTAAAGTTCGTCGCCCCGTTGACATCGGTCATGGTGCCGGCGGCCAGCAGCAGCAGCGAGCCCAGGTTGCGCCGGTTCAAAGGCAGGTTGCTGACGGCATGGCTCGAAAGCCGCTCGCCGCCGCTGGCTTGATCGGCCGCGGCCTGCGTCACGGGCGTAAGCAAAAGTTGGCCGCCGCCGGGCAGACGCAGCCTTACGGCGAAACGCCGGCGGGCAAGCGTAATCAAGCGCCCGCTGACGATGCGGCGCCGGGCGGCTTGAATGGCCAGGCGATAGCGGCCGGGGGGCAATGAAAAATGAAACTGCCCTTGCGCGTCCGTCACCGCCGCGGCCTGGCCGCTTGCGCCCGCCAGCCGGACGCGGGCCGCGGCGATCGGCTGGTTCCGCGCATCGCGCAGCCGGCCGCGCCAGAGCCGGGAGCTTTGGCCCCAGGCTGGCGCCATGCCCAGGCTCAGGATGAAAAACAGACTACACGCCGTGGCCTGAAGACGCGGCCGCAAGCCAGTCGAAATTTGCCGGACGATGAGTGAATTCTGGGACATGCGCAATTAATGGTCTAAACCGATTTATTACTATAACTCGCGCCGGAAATTCCGCCTGATTCGCCGTCAGAATTTTACCGCCGATGAATGGCTGCCCGGCTTATTGTTCCAACTGATGCAGGGCAAAGGCATAGGCGCCGATGGCGACCGCCTCGCTGGTGCCCAGGCGGCTGATGCCAATGGCGGTGCGCTGCAGGGGATCGTAGGGGATTTTGCGCTGCGATCCGGGCACGGTTAGCTCGCGGGTTTCACCCCGCAGGAACTGCGCGCGCTCGCCCGGGTCTTCGTAATTAAAGCCGCGTGGCACCAGTCGGCGGCGGCCGGGGCAATCGGCAAAATCGCTGTTCAGGGCCGCGACCGCGGCCGGCAGAAACAGATCCTGGGCGCCGCTGATGCCGCCGCCGATCACCGCCAGTCCGTCAATCAGCGTCAGCGCCTGGGCCATGACATCGCCCACCACCGCGCCCAGGCGGGCAAAGGCCGCGAGCGCGGCCTCGCGGTTGCCCGGCGCCAGGCCCTTGCCGATGGCATGAATATCACGCGGCTCGGGCGCGGTTTCGACCGGCATGCCGCACAGCTCGGCATAGACGCGGCGCACGGCGCGGATCGAAGCTCCTTCTTCGGCGTTGATGCCCGGCTGCCCGGAATGGCGCAGCAGCCAGACCTCGCCGGCCGAGGAGTTGTCGCCCATGAACAGCTTGCCCTGGGAGACAATGCCGCCGCCCAGCCCCGTGCCCACGGTCAGGCCCAGAAGATTGTGATAACGCTTGGGGCTGCCGGCGCTGGCGAGCTGCTGGTTGACCTCGGGCAGAAAACCCGCGAGAGCTTCGCCATAGGCAAACAGGTCGCCGTCATTGTTGATAAAAACCGGCAGGCCAAAATGATCTTCCAGCAGCGGGCCCAGCGCCACGCCGCCGCGAAAGGCGGGCAGATTGCCCAGATTGCTGATGATGCCGGCGGGATAATCGGCGGGCCCGGGAAAGGCGAAGCTGATGGCGCAGGCGGGATGCGGCAGGCCGCGGCCGATTTCCTCGAAGCCAGCGATGATGTTGGCCAGGCAGCGCTCGAGGTTTTCCGGCTCGGTGGGCAGCGTGCGCGGGCCGGCCAGAATATGGCGGCCCTGGATGGCGGTGAATTTCAGCCCCGTGCCGCCGGCATCGAGCGTCAAAACAATGCGCTCCTGGCGCTCCCAGTCGCCGGCCGCGGCGATGGGCTCCATGGAACTGGGCGGAATCATATTCATTTATGCAGCCCGCTTCGGACGCAAATGCCGGGAAGCCGCCAGCCAGGTCAGATAGCCGATCGCGGCCAGCGGCACCAGAAAACCGGCCTGCATGGAATGAACCCGGTCCGCGACCCAGCCCATCAGGGGCGGCAGAAAGGCAGCGCCGACGATCGCCGTCACCATCAGCCCCGCCAGCTCGTTGCTGGCCTCGGGCATGGCGTCAATCGCGATCGAAAACACCAGCGGGAATATATTGGCGAAACCCAGGCCGGCAAGAAAAAAACCCGCCGCCGCTTCCAGCGGCGAGGGCATCAGCACGCCGGCAAACCCGATGAGCGATACCAGGCAGGTCAGCAGAAAAAACCGGTGCGGCTTCATCCAGTTCAAAATCACGCCCCCGGAAAACCGGCCCAGCGTCAGGGCGGCGAAAAACAGGCCCGTGCCCAGCAGGCCGGTGCGGGTGAGGTTGACGTGAAAGTGCTGCTCCAGATAAAGCGGAATATTGGAGCTCATGCAGACTTCGGCCCCCACATATAGGAAGATGCCCAGCACCATGGCGGCCACGTAACCATTGCTCAGCAGCTTCAGGCACGAGGCCAGCGTGGTCGGCGGCGCGTCCGTCGCCACGGCCGCCCGCGGCGCCCGCAGACCCAGCGAGACCGCCAGCGTCAGCGCCAGCGCCACGCTGAAGATGGGAAAAATCACATGCCAGCTCAGGCCCCAGTAGCGCGCCGCCAGCACCGGAATCAGGGGGCCGGAAAGTGAACCGATGGCCTTGACGAACTGGCCCAGCGAGAGATTGCGCGAATACATGCCCGCGGCCGATACATCGCGCATCAGCGGATTGCCGGCCACCTGCAGCGTCGTCGCGCCGGCGCCTAGCAGCAGCACCGCCAGCAGAAACAGCGGATAGCTGCCCAGACCCCCGACCGCCGGCAGCAGCACGCCGCAGAGCATGATGGCCAGCCCCAGCCGCAGCACCGTTGCTTTGCCCACTTTGCCCTGAAACACCCCCATCGGCACCGACAGCAGGCCAAACATGATGAAGCCGGTAAAGGCTATGAACTGGGCGGAAAAGTTGGAAAGGTGAAACTGCTGCTTGGCCAGGCTGACGAACGGACCGGTGGCGTCGCCAAAGCCCATGGCCAGAAAGGCCAGAAACACCGGGGTGGCGCGGAACCAGCCCGCGGCTGCGTTTGAATCCGTCCGGGCCGGCGGGGAGGAGGAAGCAGAGGTTGTCATGGCGGAATCAAGGCTCCCGGATGAGGGGAGCGAATCGCGGCAAGTATAGCAGAAGAAGCGAAGAATTCAGGCAATGGAGAAGAAGCGAAGAATCATAAAACGAAGAGTGTCGTTTTGAATCCAGATACCCGGCGGGGCCGTCTGTTAAACTAAGGTCTAAATATGTTCCCTCGCCTGTTCACCTGGGGCAGCTTCACGCTCCACACCTACGGCCTGCTGGTGGCGATCGGCTTTCTGGCCGGCATTTACACCGCCCAGCGCTTTGCCCGCCGCTTCGGGCTGAACCCCGATCAGATCTTTAACCTCTCGGTTTATCTGGCGATCGGCGCCATTGTGGGCGCCAAGCTGTTTCTGATCCTGCAGGACTGGCGGTTTTATCTGCGCCATCCCGGGCAGTTGCTGAGCCTGAGCCTGCTCGAATCGGCCGGCATTTTTTATGGCGGGCTGGTGGTTGCGCTCCTGGTTTCGGTCTTTTATGTGCGGCGGCAGAAACTAAGTTGGCTGGCGGTGGGCGATGCCGTGGTGCCGGGCGTGGCGGTGGGCCATGCCATCGGCCGGCTGGGCTGTTTTTCCGCCGGCTGCTGCTGGGGCAAGCCCACTTCCCTGCCCTGGGGCATTACCTTCACCAGCCAGTACGCCCATCAAACCGTGGGCGTGCCGCTGGGCATTCCGCTGCAGCCCACGGAATTATTGGGCTCGGCGGCCGAAGTGGTGCTGTTCATTATTTTGTGGCGCCTGGCCAGCCGCCGCAAATTTACCGGCCAGCTCACCGCGGTTTATCTGGTGCTCTACGGCATCTGGCGCTTCTCGATTGATTTTCTGCGCTACTATTCGCCCCAGGCGCTGCTGTTTCATAACACGCTGACGGCGGCGCAGTTGACCAGCATCTTCGCCATGCTGCTGGGCCTGGGCATCTTTGTGCGCCAGGCGCGTAAAACCGAATCGCGCCCCGCGCCCACGGCGGCCAGCGCATAGCAAGCCTGCGTCAAGCCCGCGCCCGCGGATTCCGTGGTGCCTTACGGCTGGGATGGCCCAAAGCGGCGGGCCAGATAATCAATCAGTACGGGCTCATCCTCGGGGTTGACCTGCGCCCCGATCTGCTCCATCTGGGCCACCGTCTGCGTCCATTGCGCGCGCGACTGGGGATGGTTGGCCAGCGTGGCCAGGGAATGACAGCCGCTGCAGTCGCTGACCACCAGTTGCGAGCCCAGCGATGTCGGCGCCGCGACTCCCGGCGCGACCGCGCGCGAGCTGGCGGTCGAGTTGCTTTCGGGATGGCGGTCGGTCAAAACCACCACCAGCGCCAGCGCAATGGCGAAAATTAATAGCAGTAATGCCGGTTGTTTCATGGCGCGTTCCGTGTTTCGGAACTATGTAAAATCAATGTAACAAACCCATGTCTTCAGTGCTGTGCTGGAAACAACAATCGTGGTTCTAGCCGGCCCGGACCGTGTGCTGGCTCTTGCTTGCCAGCTCCCGCAAAGCCGTCTCATAGGGCGCCCGCGCCACCCCGTGTTCCGTGATAATCGCGGAGACATAGCGGCTGGGGGTCACGTCAAACGCCGGATTTGCCGCCGGCACGCCTGTGGGCGCCACCGGCACACCCTGAAAATGCGTGACTTCCTCGGGCGCGCGCTCTTCAATGGGAATCTGTTCCCCGCTCGCCAGGCTGAGGTCGAGCGTGGAGACCGGCGCCGCCACATAAAACGGCACCTGGTTTTCCCGCGCCAGCACCGCGACCGAATAAGTGCCGATCTTATTGGCCACGTCGCCGTTGGCGGCGATCCGGTCGGCGCCGACCACCACGGCGCGGATGCCGCCATGATGCAGAAAATGGCCGGCCATATTGTCGGTGATCAGGCGCGCCGGAATGCCGTCCTGCAGCAGTTCCCAGACCGTCAGCCGGGCGCCCTGCAGATAAGGACGGGTTTCGTCGGCGAAAATCTCCAGTTGCTTGCCTTGTGCCACCGCCGCGCGGATCACTCCCAGCGCGGTGCCGTAACCGGCGGTGGCCAGCGCGCCGGCGTTGCAGTGGGTGAGCACGCGGCCTTGATCGGGCATCAGCCCCGCCCCATGGCGGCCGATGGCCTGGTTAATGGCGATATCTTCGGCGTAGATGGCAAGCGCCTCCTGCTCCAGCCGGGCGGCGATGCGGCCGCGGTCAAACGGCCCCTGGCTGGCGCTCTGGAAACAGGCGCGCATGCGCTGGATCGCCCAGGCCAGATTGACCGCCGTGGGGCGGGTCGCGTGCAGCGTGGCGCAAATCTCGTCCAGCTCCCGCTGCAGGCTTTCCAGCTCCGCGGCGCGGGACTGCTTCACCCCCAGCGCCACGCCCATCGCGGCGGTGACGCCGATGGCCGGCGCGCCGCGCACCACCATGTCGCGGATGCCCAGCGCGACCGCGTGATAATCGCGGCAGAGCAGATACTCGGTGCGGGCGGGCAACCGGCGCTGATCGAGAAGCTTGACGCCGTCGGCCGTCCATTCCAGCGTGGGAATCATGCCCGCGCCTCCAGCCAGGCGCGGATTTCGCCGGCCTGAAAAATCGTGCTGAAGGGGCAGGCCGTCTGCCGGGTCAGCCGCCATAATGCTTCCAGATTGGCCCGGCCGTCGGCTTCTTCGCGCTCCACCAGGCAGAGCACGGCGACGACCTCGAGCTGTGCTTCCCAGGCGGCGGTGGCGGCCTGTATGGTCGAGGCCGCGGTGGTGCAAACGTCATCCACGATCGCGACCCGCATGCCGGGCCGGACTTCCCCCTCGATCCTGCGTCCCGTGCCATGCTTTTTTTCGCTCTTGCGCACCAGAAACGCGTTCAACGGCGTGGGCGTCAGCGCCGATTGCACGCTGATGCTGGAAACTATGGGATCGGCGCCCAGGGTCAGCCCGCCCACCGCCTCGGGCCTTTGCGGCAGCCGGTTGAGCGCGTGCAGAAAAAGCTGGCCGGTGAGCCAGCCGCCGCGGGCATGCAGCGTGGTCAGCCGGCAGTCCACATAATAGCTGCTGGTGGCGCCGGAGCTGAGCACAAACTCGCCCAGGCGAAACGAGCGCCGGGCCAGCAGTTCGAGCAGTTCCTGGCGCAGGGCGCCGCAGTTTTCCGCCGCGGTTTCAGTGGATGCCATGGAAGTTATGAAAGCCTTTGGATTGTATGAACAGCATCACGAACAGCACTCCATTATAGGTGGCATGCACCAGCGTCGAGGCCAGCAGTGAATCGGTCCAGGCCCGCACCGCGGTCAGGATCATGCCGACCAGGCTCAGCACCAGCACCGGACCCCAGGCCCAGGCGAGCTGGCTGGAATGCATCATGCCGAACAGCACTCCGGTGATGAGGATGGATAGAATTTCCGGGGCGTGCAGCCGGGCCAGCAGCCGAAACCCGGCCGCCATCACGCGCACCCACCAGACCGCTCCCGCCGCCAGGATCATCGCTCCGAGCAGCACCCATTCTTCCACCCGCCCGGCCGGCACATGCCGGATTTGCTGCGCCAGATAGCGAAACGCCACGCCCAGCCCCAGCACGGCCGCCAGTGCGTAAAAATACGGCAGCCAGTGCCGGGCCTCCTCCCGCGTCATGCCCGCGGCAAAGCTGCGGCGCAGGCTGGGATAGATCAGGCCGCGAAAGAAGAATTCCTCAAACAACGGCGCCAGAATCACCCCATAGATGGCCAGAACCCAGGCCGTGTGCGGAGTGAACATGCGGTCCATGGGCACGTGCCGGGGCGCGTGCACCAGCGGCTCCAGCGCCTGCGCCAGAAACGAAAGCCCCACTCCGCAGGCAACGACGATGAGCAGTTTCTGCGCCGGCAAAATGCGCCAGTGCACCGCGGGACCCAGGGAAGCCTGATATTTGCGGCGCACAAGCAAACCGCAAAAGCCCACCCCGGCGGCAAAACCCAGCGCCTGGGCCACGATCATGAGATTGATATTCGAGCTGCTCGTCAGCAGCGGAATATTGAGCGTGCCGGGCGTCATCAGCCCGTGGGCGATCATCCAGACCAGCTCGACGCCCAGCATCAGGATCAGGGTGATCAGCAGCGTGACGCCGATGGTGAGCACCACGTCGGGTCCGCTCCAGACCGGATCGCGCGGCGGCGCGGCGGGCGGCGCTTCCGGCTGCCACGGGACCGGATGCCATTCCGGTTCCGGCAGCCGCGGGGATTGAGGGTCTTCGGGGGTCAAATCAGGTTCTCGCAGCCGCGACGGTGCAAATATCTAGTGAAACATATTGCCGGTAAAGAAGGGAAGATGCGAAGAAAGAAGTGGAGAAGTGCATTCAATTACATCTTCAGTTCCGCCCGCAGCGCTTTTCCGGTGTGGCTGGCCGCGCAGGCGGCGATCGCTTCCGGCGGACCGGCGGCCACAATCTCGCCGCCCGCTTCCCCGCCCTCGGGACCAAGATCCAGGACCCAGTCGGCGGATTTAATCACGTCGAGATTATGCTCGATCACGATCACCGTGTTGCCCAGGGCCACCAGCCGGTCCAGCAGGGCGATCAGGTGCTTGACGTCCTCAAAATGCAGGCCCGTCGTGGGCTCATCGAGCAGATAGACCGTGCGCCCGGTCTGCCGCCGGCTCAGCTCGCGGGCCAGCTTGATGCGCTGGGCCTCGCCGCCCGAGAGCGTGACCGCGGGCTGGCCCAGGCGCAGATACCCCAGGCCCACCTCCATCAGCGTCTCCAGCTTGCCGTGCATGCGGGGCAGGTCTCGCAGGGGCGCCAGCATTTCTTCCACCGTCGCATCGAGCACATCGGCGATCGAAAGCCCCTTGAAGCGCACCGCCAGGGTTTCCTGGTTATAGCGGCGTCCGCGGCAGACGTCGCAGGGCACGCGGGCGTCGGGCAAAAAGTTCATCTCGATGCGCCGCTCGCCCTCGCCCCGGCAGGCCTCGCAGCGGCCGCCCGTTAGGTTAAAGCTGAAGCGGCCGGGCGTATAGCCGCGCATCCGCGCCTCCGGCAGCATCGCGAATAACTCACGGATGGGAGTAAACAATCCGGTATATGTGGCCGGGTTCGAGCGCGGCGTGCGGCCGATGGGGGCCTGGTCAATGCGTATGGCTTTATCGAGCCGCTCGGCGCCCTCCAGCCGGTCCATGCGGCCGGCCGGCCGCGGCGAATGATATAAATGCCGCGCCAGCGCGGGATACAGCAGATCGTTGATCAGCGTGCTTTTGCCCGAGCCGCTGACCCCCGTCACCACAATCAGCCGGCCCAGGGGAAACGCGGCGGTCAGATTTTTCAGGTTATGCTCGCGGGCGCCGTGCAGCCGCAGCCATTCCGCGGCCGGGGGCCGGCGTTCGGCCGGCAGGGGAATCTGCCGCCGCCCGGAAAGATAGGCCCCGGTGAGCGAGTCGGGCGCGCGGGCAATCTCCTGCGGCGTGCCTTCCGCCATCAGCCGGCCGCCCTGGGCGCCGGCCCCGGGTCCGAGATCGAGCACCTTGTCGGCGCGCTCGATCGTTTCGCGGTCATGCTCGACCACCACCAGGGTGTTGCCCAGATCGCGCAGTTTTTCCAGGCTGGCCAGCAGGCGCTGATTATCGCGGGCATGCAGCCCGATCGAAGGCTCGTCCAGCACATAGAGCACGCCCCGCAATTGCGAGCCAATCTGGCCGGCCAGGCGTATGCGCTGCGCCTCGCCGCCCGAGAGCGTGCCCGCCGAGCGGTCCAGGCTGAGATAACCCAGGCCGAGATCGAGCAGAAAGCCCAGCCGGCGGTCCACTTCCTCCAGCAGCTTGCCGGCGATCTGGCCTTCCCGGTCATTTAATGTCAGCCGTTGAAAGAACTGGCGGGCGCGGTCGAGCGGCAGCGCCGTGGCCTCGGCGATGGATTTACCGCCCAGGCTCACCGCCAGGCTCTCCGGCCGCAGCCGCTGTCCCTCGCAGGACTGGCAGGGCGCGGCGGAAGCGTAGCGCAGCCAGAGATCGCGTTCAAAGTCGTCGCTTGCCTCTTCCATCTGCGCCTGAAACCAGCGCCGCAGGCCGGTAAAACCGCTCTCCGCCGCGGCCGTCGCGGCGCGCGGCCCGGCTTTTTTCCTCCCCGCCGCCCTGGGCTCATCCGCCTGGCCGTATAAGAGCCAGTTTTGCTGCGCGCGCGTCCATTCCCCCGGCGGCCGCTTCAGGTCCAGGCCATGCCGCGCTGCGGCTTCCGCCAACCGGGCATGCAGGCCGCCGGTCAGCAGCGCCGGCGCCAGACCGCCTTTTTCCAGCGGCTTGCTCCAGTCGGCGATGACCTTGTCGGGGTCCATCTCAAATTCATAGCCCAGGCCGCGGCAGCGCGGGCACGCCCCGTAGCTGCTGTTGAAGGAAAACGAGCGCGGCTCCAGCGCCGGCAGGCTGGCGCCGCACTCCGGACAGGCCAGCTTTTCCGAAAACAGCAGTTCTTCTTTCTGGCCGCCGACCGCGATCAGCGCCAGGCCATCGGCCAGCCGCAGCGCCGTCTGCAGCGAGCCGCGCAGCCGCGCCTCCACGCCCGGCCGCAGGGCCAGCCGGTCCACCGCGATTTCCAGCGTATGCGCTTGGCGCAGGTTGAGGACGATTTCATCATCCAGCGAACGCAGCTCGCCATCCACGCGGATGCGGGTAAAGCCGGAGCGCGACCACTGCGCCAGTTCCTTCTTGAACGCTCCCTTGCGGCCGCGCACCACCGGCGCGAATATCGTCAGCCGCACCGGATCGGCTTCCGCGCCGTCGCCCCGCCCCAGCCCCAGCACCTGTTCAGTCATGCTCTCGAGCGATTGCTTGCGGATCGGCCGCCGGCAATTCGGGCAATGGGGCGTGCCGATGGAGGCCCACAGCAGGCGCAGGTAATCGTATATTTCGGTCACCGTGCCCACGGTCGAGCGCGGGCTGCCGGCGGT
>JAKAZV010000135.1 GCA_021826505.1 Acidobacteriota bacterium
ATCTTGAATTTATATTTGAAATTTCCAAACAATGAATTTTAAAAAATTTGCTGTTTCTACCTACGCACCTACGCGGTCCTTCTAAATTACTGATTAAAAAAGACTTAGGCGCGTAGGGGGATAGGCTTTCCACCTACGCGCGGGCATTTTGCCTACGCGGCCTTTAGAATCAATGACTTACAAATATTCACGGCACAATTTGTTCAAATCTTTTTGCCCAGCCGTCCTAACCATAGACCCAAAACGATAAAGAAGCCCCAACGGCAATAAACAACGACAGCTAAATTTTAATAATGCGGGCAGCGGAGCGAGTCAGCTTTTTTTCAATGCCTTCACCTTCGCGGATCGTGTAAAAGCGGTTCGCCGCCACATGCTTGAGCACTTCCGTTTCACCGCTAGGCCAGCGCAAAGTGATTTTATCGGCTTCTTTGGCCGCGCCCAGACCGAAATGCAGCCGCAGATCATTCTGCGAAATGAAGCTGCCGCCGCTGCGGACTTCATCGTAGGTTATCTGGCCCTCGCACTCCAGCGTGACGCCGCAGCCGATGGCCGAACGGTTCGATTTCTGGCCGATGAGCTGAAGGCTGATAAAGTTTCCCACCGGCGCGGTGTTGTAGAAGAACGAGGGCATCTGGCCCATGTTATTGACCAGCGCCGATAATTTGCCTTCATTGAAAAAATCGCCGATGGCCAGGCCGCGGCTGGAATGATGACGGCGCACATCGCGGCCGGCGCGGGCGGTGATATTGGCGAAGCGGCCGTCACGCAGGTTGTAATACAGCACTTTGGGTTCCATGAAGGTCGTGCCCAGATGGTGCGCATCCACTTCCGGGTAGACATGGCCGTTGCAGATGAATATGTCGAGCCAGCCGGAGTTGGCAAAATCCATGAACATCACCCCCCAGCCCAGATATTTCGTAATCCGTCCCAGACCGGCGGCATAGGTCACGTCATCAAAATTAAATTTGCCGTCATTTTTATAGAGCGTGGGGGTGTCGTCGCTGAAATTGGTTTTGATGATATCAAGCCGTCCCCGGCGCAGATAATCGCCCGCCGAGACCCCCATGCCCGCCTGTTCGGCGCCGTCGCCGTTATAGGCAAGTCCGGAGATGGCGCCGATGTCGGTGAAGGCGCCATTTTTGTCATTGCGGTAAAAGATGCTGGGCGTGGAGTCGCAGGAGACATAAATATCCGGCCAGCCATCGCCGTTGTAGTCGCCGGTGAGCGGAGTAAAGCCGTAATAGCCGGAGGGATGGCTGATGCCGGATTTTTCCGAGACGTCGGTAAAAGTGCCGTCGCCATTGTTGTGATAGAGCGCGTTGACCCCGCCCTTCAGCCCGCGCGGGCCGCACATCACCTCGATGCCTTTCCATTGGCAGTAGCGCCCCTCGCCCGGCCGGGGGACGCTGTTATAGCTGAAATCCACATAGCGGGCGAGAAAAATATCGAGATGGCCGTCGCGGTCGTAGTCCACAAAACAGGCGCCGGTGGACCATTCGCGTTCCGGGGTCAGCAGGCCCGCCCGGGCGGTGACTTCGGTAAAAGTGCCGTTGCCGTTATTGTGATAGAGCGCGTTCTGACCCCAGCAGGTCACCAGCAGATCGAGATGGCCGTCGTTGTCGTAGTCGCCAACGCAGGCGCCCTGGCCCCAGCCCGAGCGATCGAGTCCCGCCTCGCGGGTGACGTCGGTAAAGGTGCCATCACGGTTGTTTTTGAACAAATGCTGGGTGGGGGCATCGGGCGCGCCGCTCCGGAGCCCGCGCTTCCAGCCGTTGGGCAGAAAAATGTCGAGCCAGCCGTCGTTGTCGTAATCAAAGACGCAGACGCCGTTGCCGGTGGTGCTGATGATGAAATCCTTATGCCGCATGCCGCCATAGACATCGGCGGCGCGCAGACCGCAGCGGGCGGCGATATCCACAAAATGAACGGGCGGAATCTGGCTGAGGCTGAGACCCCGGCCCGGCGCGGGAGCAGGGGCGCGGCCCGGCAGAGACAGCGGCCGCGGCGTCCAGAGCAGCGGGCTTCCCGAGGATGTGAGTTCCGCCGCGGCCGCCCTCCGGGGCTCGAGCGCGGCGGCGGGCGTTAGGCCGGCCGCCGCGCCGAGCGCCAGAATCTGCTGTAAAAATAATCTCCGGCTGGCCATAAAAAACTTTAAGAACGCTTATGCGCGTAGCGCAAGAGCGCGTCTTCGATGATGGGATAGGCCGCGCTGGGCGGCTGGATGGCATCTACTTCAACCGCCTTGCCTTCCAGTTGCTTGTAATCCTGGAAAAAGCGCCGCACCATGAGCAACCGGTGGGGCGGCATTTCGGTGGCGTCGTGATAATGGCTGAATTCGGGATCACCGGTGGCGACGGCGATGATTTTGTGGTCTTCCACCCCGGCATCAATCATCGTCATCAGGCCGATCGCCCGCGCGTGCATGATGGTCAGCGGCTGCACCGGCTCCTGACACAGCACCAGCACGTCGAGCGGATCGCCGTCGGCGGCCAGCGTCTGTGGAATGAAGCCATAATTGGCGGGATAATAGACGGCCGAATAGAGCACGCGGTCCATTTTAATCAGGCCGCTGTTCTTGTCGAGCTCATATTTGACGTTCGAGCCGAGGGGGATTTCGATGAGGGCGTCGAATTCCTGGGGCAAATTCGAGCCGGGGCTGAGATCGTGCCAAGGGTGAGACATGCTTTAATTTTCGCACGAGGGAACGGATCGAAAGGCGGCAGCACCTTCATAAGTTGCCGAGCGAAGCCGGCCTTTTCCCACCCCCGGCCGAAGGCGTACAATCAAGGTTTTTCAGCGGCGTTCCGCGGGGAGGCAAGATGGCGCGCATGGTTCGTTGCGGGTTGATCCAGGCCGGCTGTGAAAAATCGGCCGCCAAGGAGACCCTGGCCGCGCTCAAGCGGCACATGATCGAGAAACACGAAAAGCTGATTGCGCAGGCAGGCAAAAAGAAAGTCCAGATTCTCTGCCTGCAGGAGCTGTTCTACGGACCCTACTTCTGCGCCGAACAGCAGACGCGCTGGTACGAGCTGACCGAAGCCGTGCCCGACGGCCCCACCGTGCAATGGGCGCAGAGGCTGGCCCGAAAATACGGCCTGACGCTGATTGTGCCGGTCTATGAAATCGAGCAGCCGGGCGTGTTTTATAACACCGCCGCGGTCATTGACGCCGACGGCCGATACCTGGGCAAGTACCGCAAGCATCATATTCCGCATTGCCATCCCGGCTTCTGGGAAAAGTTCTATTTCACCCCGGGGAATCTTGGCTATTCGGTCTTTAATACCCAGTTCGCCCGCATCGGAGTGTATATCTGCTATGACCGGCATTTTCCCGAGGGCGCCCGCGCGCTGGGGTTGGCAGGAGCGGAAATCGTCTTCAACCCTTCGGCCACCGTCGCCGGGCTGTCGGAGTATCTATGGAAGATCGAACAGCCGGCGCATGCCGTGGCTAACGGCTATTTCATCGCCGCCATTAACCGCGTCGGCCGGGAGAAGCCCTGGGACATCGGTGAATTCTACGGCCAGAGCTATTTCTGCAATCCCCGCGGGCAGATCATCGCCCAAGCCAGCCGGGACAAAGACGAGCTGCTGGCGGCCGATCTTGACCTGGAACAGATCGCCCAGGTCCGCGCCGTCTGGCAGTTTTACCGCGACCGGCGGCCGGAAAGTTACGGAGCACTGACGGCGATATGAACCCCCCTGACCGAGGCCAGAACTGGATTGGCGGCGCCTGGAGCGATTCGGTTTCCGGCCAGCAGCTCGAACGCCGCAACCCGGCCGACCACGCCGATCTGCTGGGCGCCGCGCCGCTCAGCACGCGGGCGGAGATGCGCGCGGGGATTGCCGCCGCGCGGCAGGCGCTGCCGGGCTGGCGGGCCACGCCGGCGCCGCGGCGGGGTGAATTTTTGTTTGCCTGGAAGCGCCTGCTGGAGTTGAAAAAAGACGAACTTGCCCGGCTGATAACCCGCGAAGAAGGCAAAACCCTGGCCGAAGCGGCGGGGGAAATCCAGCGCGGGCTTAACATCGTGGAATACATCGCCGGCGAAGCGCGGCGGATGAGCGGCGAGACCCTGCCCTCGGAGCTGCCGGCGAATTTTATTTACACCCTGCGCCAGCCGCTGGGGGTGGTGGGGCTGATCACACCCTGGAATTTTCCCGCCGCGATTCCGTTATGGAAACTGGCGCCAGCGCTGGTTTGCGGCAACACCGTGGTCTGGAAACCCTCGGAGCTGACGCCGTTCAGTTCGCAGTTTCTGGCCCGCTCGCTGGCCGAGGCCGGGCTGCCGGCCGGGGTGGTGAACCTGGTGCACGGCCGCGGCCAGGAAGCGGGTGATGAACTTGTGACGCACCCCGATGTCGCGGCGATCAGCTTTACCGGTTCCAACGCCGCCGGGACCGCCATTTACACGCGGGCCGCCGCCGGGCTGAAAAAAGTACAATGCGAAATGGGCGGCAAAAACGCCGTGGTGGTGCTGGAAGACGCGGACCTGGAGCTGGCCGCCGGACACATCATCGCCGGCGCCTTTGGCTCGAGCGGACAGCGCTGCACCGCGACCAGCCGGCTAATTGTGGTCGAGGCCGCGGCCGACCGGCTGCTGCGATTGCTGCTGGAACGGATCCAATCATTAAAAATCGGCAATGGCGCCGAGGCCGGTGTGCAGGTGGGCCCAATCGTCAGCGAGGCCCAGTACCAGCGGGTCCTGGACTACATCCAGACCGGCCGTACCGAAGCCCGCCTCTGCTGCGGCGGCCAGCCGTACCGGGAAAATGGCTGCGGCAACGGCTGGTTCATCGCGCCCACGGTGTTTGACGAGGTCTCGGTCGAGGCCCGCATCGCGCAGGAAGAAATTTTTGGCCCCGTACTGCCCATGCTGCGCGTGCCCGATTTCGAAGCCGCGCTGAAGGCCGCCAATCAGGTTAAATTTGGCCTGGCCGGCTCAATTTTCACCCGCGATGTCAACCGCGCCTTTGCCGCCGCCGAGCGCTTTGAATGCGGCATGCTGCACATCAACTCTCCGACCGTGGGAGGCGAGGCGCATGTGCCGTTCGGCGGCATTAAGGCCACCGGCGTGGGCGAGCGCGAAACCGGCTCAACGGCGATTGATTTTTACAGCGAAATCAAGGTGATTTATGTGGACTATACGGGCCAGAAGCGAACGGGCAGCCTGTATTAACGCGGCAACGGAGGATCGAAGCAGCGGAGCAGCGAAGCTAGGCCGCAAAGGGCTGGCTCTGGGGCAGGATTTTTCCGGCTCAAGGCGGCTGGTTTGCACCAGGCCCACCAGACAAGGTAAATAGCGGCGATGGTTGCAATTGCCCATGCGAATGGTTAGATTCCGGTTCATCGCCAGGCCAATCGGAAAAGTCTGAGCCGTGGGGGGGAGACGCCAATAATGGCCAGAGTGCCGGCTTTGTGCCGCGCACGAAGCGCAAATCGGCGCCGCAGATGGCGCTGGCGGCGAGCCGCACGATGGCGTCACCCGGTTCTTTCAGTTGGGGATCTTGAAAATTTTCCAGCCGGATGTCGCCCACACCATGAAACACCACTGTCTGCATGCTGCCTCCATGGTTTATGGGGATACGCTCATCAGGTCCGGGGTTTGATCGCCCCGGAAAAAGTCGAGAGAAGGGAAGCAGAGGCGAGCGAAAGAGGATGCTGCCGCTAGTATATTCAGTCCAGGAGCGGCTCGGCTGTTCACCAGGAAAGAAAGAATGCCGGATGGATTTATAAATTGAACAGCTCGCGTAAGTGCCGGCTCTGGTTGCGGCTCACGGGAATTTCCGACTCCCGTTTATCATCCATTTTGAGCTGATAACTGCTGTTGAACCAGGGCACGACTTCGCGGATATGGTTCAG
>JAKAZV010000136.1 GCA_021826505.1 Acidobacteriota bacterium
AGACAGGCTCTAATTGAATTCAGGTTTTAGCCGGCGGCCAGGGTTTGCGAAAAATCCCGGCTGTCAGGACCAGCCATAAAGCCAGCGCGTATATGGCATACCAGAATGCTTCCTGCCCGGGACTAACCCGGGGAGCGCTGAAGACTACCAATGAGCCGGTCGAGCTGATATGCAGCAACTGCGACAGGCCTAAACTTTGTGTATGGCGGTAGAGCCAGCAGATGAGTACCCGCATGGCGGTCATGGCGGCGGCAAAAGCCAGAAAATATGCCAGCCAGAAGTTGCGGTGCGGCACGGCGGTGCCGAGAAAGTTGACCACCGGAATATGCCATGCGCTCCAGAGCAGCCCCAGGCCGAGGGCCGCGGCTCGAGGGTAACGCGAGCTCATGTGCGGGTAGGCAAAACCGATCCAGCCGATTTCCTCAAGCAGACCGGCCGGAATGCCGAAAAGCATTCCCCATATAAATAAATTAGGCGTAAAGACCGGGGAAACGAGCCAGCGCAGGACAAATAACACCAGCAGAATCAGCGCCGGCGGAAGCAGCAGCACGGCATACCAGCGCCCGGCCAGGCGGTAATGAACCATGCGCCGGAATAACGCCCGCACCCCCGCCCTGCCCTCCAGCCAAGCGGTCAATCCAATTCCGGTCAGGCCAGGACCCAGCAGCATGGCGGGAAACATCAGAATGCCGGTCAATACCGGCAGCGACTCACGGCGAAGCAGATGAGGGGCAGCGACAAGACCGGCAGCGCCCCACGATATGACATATGTACACAAAAAATAAGCAACCGCGGGATGCCTGCGAACCAGATTCCGCAGGCCCGGCTCTGAATCAGTGGTGGTGGAAATAGTCGCGGGCATAAACTGTTGAATATAGAAAGGGAAATTTTACCCCAGCATGATTCTATGTCATCAGTGCATTGATTGGGGCATTTTGAATGGACAGGCTGACACCTAATCCAGGTGCTCTTCCGGAGGCAACGAGCATATTTCGCTTTGTGCTGATCGTGTTTGTCCAGGAGCGTCACGGGAAGGATGGCCGCAGCTATGATGTGATTACCCCGAGAGATCCCAAGACAGGAAACCCGGAGCACAAAATTTATTTCAATATCGATGTGGTGATGGCGAATGAGGCGAAGGAGCTTCATTTCTAATTTCACCATCCAAATGGGCGGCAGGGCCAGGCCCGTATTTTATGGACAATAAAACCGCCTTTGCCAATGCGCTCTCCGAGTGTCTATAGGTTCAGGAACGAGGTGACTTATGATGAAGGCACAAAAACCCAAGGATCCAATCGTCCTCTCTTATTTAACGCTCCGGAAAGCGGTAGGAATCGTCGCGCTCGCGCTTCCTTTCGCAGTGACGATCCCCTGGGCGCTGCGGCACCACGCCATTCAAGCATCCATCAGCGCTTACTATTACACCGGCACACGGAACATCTTTGTGGGTGCGCTCTGCGCGATCGCCATGTTCATGTTATGCGCCCGCGGATATGATTCGTGGGATGAAACCGTGGGAATTGTTTCCGCCATATGCGCCATTGGCGTCGCTTTCGCGCCTACCGCTCCGGCCACTTGCGCCACCCATCTGCAACGTGTGACCGGCTGGATTCATTACAGTTTTGCCGCAGTGCTGTTTACCTCGCTTGCAATCTTTTGCCTGTTCCTTTTCCGCATGAGCGCCCAAGGGCACACGGTCACGCGGCGAAAGAGAATCCGCAACCGGGTCTATACGATTTGCGGCATCACTATCCTCTTGTCCATGATTTTACTTGCGGTCACGACGCTGCTCCATCCAATAAAGTTTTTGCTGCCTCATCTGGCTCCCGGAATTTTCTTTGAAACCACCAGCCTGCTGGCATTTGGCATCGCCTGGCTGGTCAAAGGGGAAGCATTCCTCAAAGACGAAAGCCCCGGGCACAGAGCATCGAAACCAGCCGGCCAAGGCATGTGAGAACACGGCGATCAACTGAAATAAGGAATGCCCGCGAGTGCAACATCGCGGGTCCGATTCTGATGCAGCGGCCGTGGAAATAACCGCGGAGATGCACCACGGAATTACCATTATCATGTTTTTATGTCATCGATGATCGGGCTCTGGCATTCATTAAGCCAGGACCCCAAAATCACCCAGGAAAAAGTCAAGAAAGGGACAGCGCGGCGCATGTTCAGCTATGCCTGGCCGTTCCGGGGCTGGCTGGGGCTGTTTCTTATCGTCGTCATTCTGGATGCCGGAATCGGCATCATCAATCCATTGCTGTTCCGGCAGATTATTGACGATGGCATTCTGAAGGGACACGCCGGACTTATCATCCGGCTGGCGCTGCTGATCGCCGGGCTGGGAGTTTGCGACGGCGCGCTGGGGCTGGCACAGAGCTATCTGGCGGCGCGCATCGGCACCCGCATTGTGCTCCTGCTGCGAACCCGGCTCTTTGAGCATATCCAGCGCATGCCGCTGGCTTTTTTTACCCGGGTGCAGACCGGCGCCGTGGTCAGCCGCCTGAATACCGACGTCAACGGAGCCCAGAGCGCCTTCACCGACATTCTTTCCAATGTGATTGGCAATCTGATCACGGTGACGCTACTCCTAGGGGCCATGTTGGTGCTTTCCTGGCAGATCACGCTGCTGGCGCTGGTGCTGGCGCCGATTTTTCTGCTGCCGGCGCGTTTATGGGGACGCAAGCTGCAGGCCATCATTCGCGAAAGCTATAACCTGACGGCGGCCATGAACGCCCTCATGGTCGAGCGCTTCAATGTGGCCGGCGCGCAACTCGCCAAGCTGTATGGCCGCGCGGGCGATGAAAGCCAGGGCTTTGAGAAGCAGGCGCGGAGAGTGGCCGACATCAGCGTGAGGCAGCGCATCTACGGCCGGCTGTTCTTTACCGCGCTGATGCTGACCGCGACGCTCTCGACGGCGCTGGCCTATGGCTGGGGCGGGGTGCTGGCGGTGCGCCACGTTCTGGACGTGGGCACGGTGGTGGCCATGGCGGCGTATCTGGCGCGGCTGTATGGGCCGCTGGCCGGACTTTCGAACATTCAAGTGAATATCATGACCGCACTGGTTTCCTTCCAGCGGGTGTTTGAAGTGCTGGACCTGGAGCCGATGATTCGCGAATCGCCCCAGGCGCGCGACCTGCCGGCGGGTCCGGTGCGGATTGAATTCGAGGATGTGAGCTTCCGCTACCCCACCCCATCGGAGGTATCGCTGGCTTCGCTGGAAGCGGCGGCGCTGCCGGCGCGGCAGATGGAAAAAACCATTCTGGAGGCGATCAGCTTCCACGTGGAGGCGGGACAGATGACCGCGCTGGTGGGCCCATCGGGCGCGGGTAAAACCACCATCACGCAACTGGTCACGCGGCTCTACGATGTGCAAAGCGGAGCCGTCCGGCTGAATGATGCGGATGTGCGCGCGTTAAAGCTGGACAGCCTGATGCGGCGGATTGGAGTGGTCACGCAGGACGCGCATTTATTCCATGACACCATCCGCGCCAACCTGCTCTACGCCCGGCCCGAGGCCAGCGAAGACGAGCTGAGGGATGCGCTGCGGGCGGCGCAGATTCTGCCGCTCATCGAATCCCTGCCGCAGGGACTGGAAACCCTGGTGGGCGAACGCGGCTACCGCTTCTCGGGCGGAGAAAAGCAACGGCTGGCGATCGCGCGGCTGCTGTTGAAGTCGCCCGACGTGGTGATTCTCGACGAAGCCACCGCACATCTGGACTCGGAGTCGGAAGCGGCGATTCAGAAAGCGTTTGAAGTGGCGCTCACCGGGCGCACTTCGCTGGTGATCGCGCACCGGCTCTCGACCATTCTCAAAGCCGACCAGATTCTGATGGTGCGGGAGGGCCGGATCGTGGAGCGCGGCCGACATGCCGATCTGCTGGCGGCGCAGGGGCTGTATGCCGATTTATACCGGCGGCAATTCGCAATGGATCACGCTCAGAGATAAGCATCGCATAGCGGCTCCACGTTTGCCTCACGCCTTCCGGCGGCTGGGTTTTGGTGACGGCCATGAGCCGGATCGCGGCGGGATCGAGGAAGGCGCGCGCGCAAGCCCCGGTTTCTAGGCTGAACCGGCAGCCAGGCGACCACTTGCAGGCTCCGTCCAGCTTGCGATCACGGCATAGTGATACGCAAACTCGCCCGCCAGAACCGCGTGGTAGCCCAGATGACGCAACCGCATGAGCGCCTCGCCGGGACGATAGACATGCTCCGAAGGCGGGCCGACGGGCCGTTCCGCGGCGGCATTCCAATCCACGAACAATATTCTGCCTTCGGGCGCGAGCCTCCGGGGCAGGTCCCGCAGGACGGCATCGCCTAACTCGTGGAGCACATTCAGAGCCAGCACCCGTGGGAAGGACTCGCCGCCAGACTCCAGCTCCGCCGGCAGCATCGGCAACACATTTTCGGGAGCGTCCGCGGCCGCCAGCTTGCGCTTCAGATGGGCCAGCATTTGCGGCTGCTCATCCATGGCTATGATCCGCAGATCCGGCCGGAGCCGTGCCAGCGCAATGGCATACGTCCCCGTTCCAGCTCCAAAATCCAGCACTGCCGTGCCCGCCGGAGGGTCTAACAACCGCAGCAGATCGAGAGGCGGCAGGTAGGTTAGCCGCGCGGGATCATCCAACTGCCCCGCGCGGGCTGGATCAAAGGGCCGCGGCTGCCGGCTGCCTGCCCGCTCATTTTGTGCTTCTGACGCCATGATGACTCTCTTCCATACCCGCTTTTGGTTAGTATAAAAGAGAGGGATGATTGCGAGGCAGTTCTATGACGCAACCTGACACCCGCCCTGAACTGTTTGAGATATCCGCGACAAGCCATCACCTTGAATCTCTGGAAACGGCGCTGCGCGCCGCCGCCCAGTCGCACGGCTTTGGCGTTCTGAATGTAACGGATCTCGACGCCAAGCTGCGCGAACGCGGCATCACATACGGACACGCCTGCCGCGTGTACGATATTTGCCAGCCTGCGTCGGCACTGGAGGCGCTGCGGCGCCAGCCGGCCGTGGCATCGCTGCTCCCCTGCCGCATCGCGATCTATGAGCGCGAAGGCGAATTGTTCGTATCCATGGTAAGGCCGACGGCCCTGATTCCGCGCTTAGCGCCCGAACTGAGCGCCCTGGCGGCGGCAGTAGAGCTCACGATGATCCAGATTCTGAAGTCCACCGCGGCCGCTTCCGGCCCGATTACGCTGGATTCACGTTCCGAGAGCCATCCCCAGGCATGAACCCAGGCCCGCGTTCTCGCCTGGCTTGCTTTCGCGATTCCCGCGGAATCACTTTGGGAAACGGCCCGGCCGGTGAACTAACGCGGTTCCCGCAAATCCACCCGGATCACCTGGATCGAATACGCCGGCAGAGTATGCTGCCAAGTGGAGTTCAACCCGGTCAGATCGCGCCGATGGGGAACGATCCTGCGGGGATGCCGCAGCGAATTGGTCGCCTGCGGGTTATTCGCATGTAAAGCGATCAACTCGCCGGTGCCGGCGAGCGAGGCTCCGGCAAAGGAGATGGCCAGCGTCTGGGGCCGGGAGGATGCGTTGACCATCTTCAGATACAAGCACTTTTTCGCCGGGCTTTCGGTGACGGAATAGAAAAAACGCTGACCGGCGCCGGCCAGCTTCGAGGCCGGAGTTTCGACGCCGAGATGGCCGGCAAACATGACCTGGGCGTAATAGGCCGGCGAGCCGTAGCTGCGCAGGGCGTTGTAGCCGATAAGATCGGGCGCCCACTGCATGGCCCCGGGATTGACGTTGGTGAACAGCGGAGCGTAGGAAGCCATGACGATGAGGTCGCTGTTACGCTCCAGGCCGGTCATCCAGGCAGCATCGCCCAGCGCCGCG
>JAKAZV010000137.1 GCA_021826505.1 Acidobacteriota bacterium
GGAAAGCTTATCCCCCTACGCGCCTAAGTCTTTTTTAATCAGTAATTTAGAAGGACCGCGTAGGTGCGTAGGTAGAAACAGCAAATTTTTTAAAATTCATTGTTTGGAAATTTCAAATATAAATTCAATTGCAATGATGAATTTCAATGCCGGGCTGCGAGTGTGCGCAAATATTTTTTTACATTCGTATCCTGCTGGGAAAGTGTGCGGGCAAAACGATGGCCGCCGCGGCCGTTGCTGACGAAATAGAGGAACTTCGAGGGGCGAGGATGCAGGGCCGCGCGCAAGGCCGCCAATCCGGGGTTGGCGATGGGGCCGGGGGGCAGGCCGGAGTTGCGATACGTGTTATAGGGCGAGCGCAGGCGCAAATCGCCGCGAGTGATCGTGCCGTCGTAGCGCCGGGCCAGCTCGGCGGCATAAATCACGGTGGGGTCGCATTGCAAGGGCAGGCCCAGGCGCAGCCGGTTATAAAATACGTCCGCGATCAGCGGCCGCTCGTGGGCGCGGGCGGTTTCTTTTTCCACCAGTGAGGCGATGGTGACCCAGGCATGCAGGCTGGCGGGGCCATGGGAAGAATGGAACGCCGGCGGCCAGCCGTGGTGCCGCAGCATGGCGCGAAAGCGCGTCACCATCATTCCGGCGATGGCGCGGGCCGGAGTATGCGGCGCAATGGGATAGGTGGCGGGAAACAGATACCCTTCCAGGCTCGGCGCGCCGGGATCCAGATCGCGCACCAAAGCCCCGCTGTCCGTGACGCGCAGGAAACTTGCCGGCGAAGCCAGCCCGTCACTCGCCAGGGCCCGCGCGATAGCAAAGCGGTCATAGCCTTCGGGCACGGTAAATTCATAAACAAAAACCTGCCCGTGCGCCAGCATGGCAAAGACCTGGTTCAATGCAAGGGGCGCCTGAAACCGGTAGGTTCCCGCCTGCAAACCCGCGCCCGGATGCCACAGCCGCCAAAGCAGAAATGCCAGTTCGGAACGCACCACTCCGGCCCGGCGAAGCTGGCGGGCGATCTGCAGGGTTGAGGCCCGCGGCGGTATGCGCACCAGCCGGGCCGGGTGAAAGCCTCCCACCGGCGCAAACCAGTTCCAGCCCAGCCAGACCAGTAGAATCAGCACCCCGATGAGGAACCAGCGCCGGCCGCGATCGCGTCTCATGGTTCATTATCCGCCATGACTCCGAAGTTCCGCAGCGTTCTATTGAGTCATCAATCACTGTTATTGGATTAGCGGTTTCCGCTACCATAGCCGGAAGTGAGCTCTTCCGGCCCCATCACTTTACCCACGCCCCGCACCGCTCCCCCGCGCGGCCGCCTTGGGCGATGGCTCTTCGCCGGAGGTCCGCTCGACACCGCACGGCCCTCAGAATCCACCCATGCCTGGTACCGGGTGATATGGCTGACGGGGGTGGATTACTTCTCCGATTTGGGTTTTCAGCCCGGAATCACGCTCATCGCTGCCGGGGCTCTGGCCTTGCCGGCAACCGCATTTCTCGTCGCAG
This sequence comes from Acidobacteriota bacterium, assembly GCA_021826505.1. GTDB lineage: Bacteria > Acidobacteriota > Terriglobia > Terriglobales > SCQP01 > JAKAZV01. The sequence goes on from JAKAZV010000137.1 coordinate 1,504, forward strand.
TCACGCTCTTCGGCGCGGTGCCGCTTTATGCCCAGGTGGCCCGGCGCTCCTATGCCGGGCAGGGCTCGATCGCCATGCTGGAACATCTGCTTCCGGGCTGGCGCGGAAAGTTATTTGTGCTGGCGCTGCTGGGCTTCGCCGGCACTGATTTTCTCATCACCATGACGCTATCGGCCGCCGACGCGGCCCGCCACGCCGATGCCAATATCTACCTGCATGCCTGGCTGGGCGATGCCCGCGTGACCATCACCCTGGTCCTGCTGGGTCTGCTGGCGGCCGTGTTCCTGATGGGCTTCCGTGAGGCAATCGCGGTTTCAATTTTTGTCGCCGTTCCTTATTTAATTTTGAATTTGATCGTCCTGCTCGACGCCTGTCTGAAAATCTTCCTCCACCCGGCGCTCATGGCGCGCTGGCATTGGCAAATGGCCGGGCAAGGCAGCTGGCTGCACATACTGTTGGTATCGGCCGTGATCTTTCCCCAGCTCGCGCTAGGCCTGGGCGGCTTTGAGACGGGCGTTTCCGTAATGCCGCTCATCCAGGGCGACCCCGGCGATGCCCGGACCACGCCGCCGCCGGGCCGGGTGCGCAACACCCGCAAGCTGCTGATCTCGGCCGGAGTCATCATGGGCGGACTGCTGCTGCTTTCCAGCTTTGTCTGCCCGATTTTGATTCCCCCGGCGGCGTATGCCGAACACGGAGCGGCCTCGGGCCGCGCGATCTCATGGCTGGCGGTGCGGCTGCTGGGCTCGGGCTTCGCCAGTTTTTATGACCTGTTCTCCATCTTGATTCTGTGGTTTGCCGGCGCCTCGGCCATGGCGGGGCTCCTGGCGCTGCTTCCGCGTTATCTGCCGCGCTTTGGCATGGCGCCGCGCTGGGTCGCCTACCGGCGGCCGCTGGTGCTGGTGTTGCTGGGCCTGGACATCATCATTACCTGGATTTTTCATGCCTCCGTCAACGCCCAGGGGAGCGCGTATGCCACTGGCGTGCTGGTGCTGATGCTTTCGGCCGGGGTTGCGGTCTCGCTGGCCCTGGGCAAAGAACTGCCGCCGCCCGGCGAGCCGGGGCGCTGGCGGGGCCAGACCCGGCGCGGCTATTACTGGCTGGTGACGTTGGTGCTGGCCTATACGCTGGCCCTGAATGTGCGGGAGCGGCCGGATGGGGTCATCATCGCCAGTTGCCTGATCCTGCTGCTGCTGGCGCTGAGCGCCGCCAGCCGCTATCATCGCGCCACCGAAATGCGGGTCAGCGAACTGGACTTCGCCGACGCAGCCTCGCGTCAGTTATGGGATGAAATCGCGGGCCACAAAGTCAATCTCGTCCCCTCGCCCGAAACCACCGGCGAGGGCCGCCATGCCCTGGCCGAAAAAATCCGCGCTCATTACAAACTGGAGCAGCCTTTGGCTTTTCTGCATGTGGAGCTGCTCGACAACCGCAGCGAATTCATCGCCCCCTTGCGGGTCAGTCTGCGGCGGGAAGGCCGGCATGTGCTGATCGAGGCCTCGGGCGCGGTCGCCATCGCCAATTCCATTGCTTACATCAGCGAATTACTCGATCCCATCAGCCTGGTGCTGGGGCTCACCCACAAGAACCTGATGCGCCAGTCCTGGCAGTATCTGTTCTGGGGCCAGGGCGAAGTAGGGTTGATGGTGTACTCGATTCTGGTCCGTTACTGGGAGTGGGCGCAGCGGCCGCGGCGTCCCATGATTTTTCTGATGAGCGATTGAGATCCGCCAGCGTGAACGGCTGCGCCGCTTAATGCAGCTTCAAGAGCGTGTGCAGCCCGTTCCATAGAATCTGAAAGCCGATACAGACCAGCAGAAAATCGATGACTCGCATAATTCCGTGCGCCATCTGCGGGGAAATTTTGCGCAAAAGGCCATCGGCATGGGCATAAGCCAGGTAAAGCAAGATGCCCATGACCGCCACTCCCGCCAGAAGCGCCAGATGCGCCATGGCGGAAGCCCCCCATCCCGGCAGGGCGGCGTGGGCACTCAGCGTCAGCATCACCACAATGCAGCCCGGCCCCACGCTGATGGGAAATGTCAGCGGGTAAAATAAACGCTGCTTGAGGGCATCCAGCGGCAGCGGCGGATTGCCCACGCCGGGGCCCGGATCGGGCTGATTGAGCAAGTTCCACCCAATGGTGGCCACCACGATGCCACCCGCGACTTGCACCACGGGAAGCGCGAGTCCGAAAAATTGCAGCACCACGTTGCCCGAAAACTCGACCGCGGCCAGAAATAAGGTGCTGTTGAGCGCTATTTTGCGCGCCATCTGCCGCCGGGTGGCATGATCGGCATTCATCGTCATGCTTAAAAACAACAGCGCCGAGCCTACGGGATTGACTACCGGCAGCAGGGCGGTGATGGCCAGCGGGATAAACTTGAGAAAGATCAGAAGCATGCTGTAGAAAACAGAATACAGGAGGACGGAAGGCCGGGTGCGTTGATGAAAATGATGGGCCATGAAAGCGGAAGGGGCAAAGAATGAAGAAGCGCAATAGCCAGGCCCAAAATCCCGCCCGGGACGAGGTTACGGGCTTATTGAAGCAAGCCGCTTATTTCCGCTACGAATTGCGGAAATTTTTGCGCTTCAGTGAAATGGCCGCGCGCCGCAGCGGGCTTACGCCTCAGCAGCATCAGCTTATGCTGGGCGTGGCCGGGCATACTGGGCGGGGCGAAGCCAGCATTGGCGAGCTCAGTGAGTTTTTACAGGAACGGCACAATGCCGTGGTGGGGCTGGTGCAGCGGGCCCAGCGCGCTGGTTGGGTGGTCAAAACCGCCGATCCCAATGACCGGCGCCGGATGCGGGTGCGGCTGACCCCCTCGGGCCGGCGCCGTTTGCGCCAATTAACCTGGCAGCACCGGCGGGAATTGAAGCGGCTGTCGCAGCTGCTGCGGCAATTTCAAGCCTCTTGAAACATGGGGAGGGGCGAAAAGCCCGAACTAAGACCGCAATTACACATCAGAAGCGTATTTTTCTGTGCGCCATTAGCTACAATTACCCCTATATGCCGTGGGAATTACGCCGCGTCGGGGGGCAATCTCATCCCCTGCACAACTTTTTCCTGTCTGGGCTGGCGGTTGCGATGCTGGGACCTGCCCTGTTGGCTCAATCGGCGGCGCCGCCGCCCAGAACGCCTTATCCCTCCGCTCAGTCTTTGATCCAAAGCGCCATGCGGGCGCAGGCGGTCAGCGATCGGGCGCTGCAGAATTACGAATGGACCCAGCAGGTGGTCATCCGCTACCTGCGCGCGAATGGCACGGTGAGCAAGACCCAGACCCGCACCTTTTTAGTTTCCACAATCGCCGGCAAAATCTACCAGGAGCTGACCGCAAAAGACGGCCGTCCGCTTTCCGCTCCGGACCGGCGCAAGCAAGCCCGCAAATTGCTGCGGCAAGCCACCTGGCCGCGGCGGCATCCCCGCCAGGCGGCCCGGCGCCAGGCAAAAGCCCTGGCCCAGCGCCGGGCGCTGCGCCGGGCGATTCCATGGGCATTTCTCTATCAATTGCGGGGCGTGCATTACAGCCCCGGTTATGGCTGGGCTTATATCATTCAGGCGCGGCCTAATCCGGCCTGGCAGCCACCTGACAAAAAGTTAAAAATTCTTAAATATTTTTCGGGTGATATCTGGGTCAGCTGCGGCCATCCCCGGGTCGTGGCCCTGCAGTTGCAATTATTCAAGTCCCTTCATTATGGCTGGATCCTGGCCCGCATCGAGCCCGGGGCCCGGATTGACTGGCGGAGCGCGCCGGGGCCAAACGGCTTGTTTTTCCCCGCCTCGCTGCATATGACGGCCCAGGCCAGGATCTTGATTTTTAAGCACTATCGCATGGATTACACCGAGACCGACAGCCATTACCGGAATTTTCAGGTGCGGACCGCCAGTCATATCTCCAGGCCAAAACCCACATCTTTCCCGGCCTCGCGGATAAATCGGCGAAAATAAGCGTGAGCGGCTCGCCGCTCGGGATATCCACCATGCCAAAAATCGGAGCTGTTATTCTGGCCGCGGGCAAAGGGACCCGGCTGCGCTCGCAACTCCCCAAAGTCCTGCACGAGGCGGGCGGGCGTAGCCTGCTGGAACATGTGATGCAAGCCGCGCTCGGCGCTGGACTGAATGCCGGCGATATGGTGGTGGTGGCGGGCTATGGCGCGGACCGGGTGCGGGAGCGAACGGAAAGCTGGAACGTTCGCTGGGTGCGGCAAGAACCCCAGTTAGGCACGGGCCACGCCGTCAGCCAGGCGCGGGAAGCCCTGGCCGGATATGACACGATTCTGGTCCTGCATGGCGATATGCCGCTGCTTTCGGCCGCGACCGTGCGGGCT
>JAKAZV010000138.1 GCA_021826505.1 Acidobacteriota bacterium
CATAAATATTCTGCCGCCAGATTTTCTGCAGATACGCATGAAAATCCATCGGCAGCGGCTTGGCGGGAGGCGGCGCGCCGGCAGCGGCAGCAGAAGCGGCGGGCTTTGCGGCTGAGGTTTTGCCGGCCGGGGGCGTGGAGGTTGCGGCAGCGGCCGCTGGAGCGGGCACGGGCGCCGTCGCGGCCGGAGGAAGAATTTCAAATTGCGACGAGCCGCCGGCACGCGCCACGGCAATCAACGTATCTTCAAATCCGCGGCCCTCGAAGAGCGGCCGGATGGTGGGCTGGATCAAGCTATACGCGCCGGTCTGCGGTTCGGCATCGCCCCAGCTTTCCATGCCATGCAGGCCGGCCAGCACCAGGTCGGCCAGGCGCGCGGTTTCATCCATGCGCTGGGAAACCACGGTCACGAAAGGCACTTTGGCCAGCGCCCCGGCAAAATCCACGCTGGCGGGCAGCGTATAGGCGGGATTCGTGCCGTAGATGAGCAGCGCCTGAACCTGACCGGCGCGCATTTGCTCCACCAGTTGCAGCATGGCCGAATCGGAGCCCTGGGCCTGCAGGCTGGGGCTGGCCGTGCCATCCACGGTTGCCCCCTCGTTTTGCAGCGCGGCGTTCAGGAAGGCGGCGGTGATTTCCAGCGCCGCGGCGTCGCCGGTGTGGCCGGCGATTCCGGTGGCGTAGATGATGCCCTGGCCGCGATTCTGCCAAAGCTCGGCGGCGACTGCGGCCAGGGTTCCGGGGCGCAGACCGGCGCGTGGTTCCACCTGGTCGGGGCTGTACAGCGCCAGCGCCTGCTTGACCACGGGATCGGTGGCGAAGCTGGAGCGGCCGTCCTGCAGAACCAACTGGTTGGCCAGAGCCAGCGCCACTTCGAGCAGATAGTCGGCCCGCACCAGATAGCGGGAATCGGCGTTCATGCCGGTCAGCGACATGGCGGGCTCAAAGCTGACCACGCGCGACATTTTGCCGCCGCGCAGTTTGCGCTGGCGGCCAAAACCGACGGAGTATTCCTGGCGCGAAGGCCCGCTGCCGATGGGATCGGCGCCGAAGGTCACCACCATTTCGGCCTGGTCAAAGCGATACCGGGGCACGACCGGAGCGCCATAGACCGCGGCCTGGGCGGCGGTGAGGGCATCGGGATTCCAGGCGTCGTAGGTCAGGCGCCGGGCGCCAAACTGGGCGCAGAAGTCGGCCAATAACTGGGTGCGGGCGGGGCCGTGGATGGTGCCCGTCAGCAGCACGCCGTTTTTGCCCGCGGCCTTGAAGGCGCGCGCGATGCGGGCATCGGCTTGCGGCCAGGCCAGCGGGCGCGGAGCGCGGCCGCCGCGGCTCCAGTTGACGGAGCGATGCAGACGGTCGGGATCGTAGAGATTGAAAAACGTCGCCTGGCCGCGGGCGCAGGCGGTGCCGCGGTTCAGCGGATGCAGAGGATTGCCTTCCAGCTTGATGGGACGGCCTTCCCGGGTTTTGACCACGATGCCGCAGCCGGCGGCGCATTCGGTACAGGTGGATGCGTAGTAGTCGGCCACGCCGGGCAGCACATCGGACGGCTGCTGGGCATAGGGCACCAGATGCTGGATGGGCTTGCGGGTGCACGCTTCGGTGGCCAAGGCCAGCGCGGCGGTGGACCATTTGAAGAAATCGCGGCGGTCAATATGCAAACCGCCCTTCGACTGGGCGTTAAAATACGTCTCCGGTTTGGAGGCAAACTCCTCGCCCCGCCGCTGTTCGGCTTCGGGCCGGCGCTCATAGTCGGCCAGCGTGGTCCAGTAGCGTTCCGAAGCTTCAGCCGGGGCGGAAGACTCCGCCGCGGCGGCCGGCGGACGCGAAGGCGTGTCCGCGGCGGGAGTCAGTATCGGGAGTATTTTGAACTCGCTCATGAGACTTATCTTTGCAGCATCGGAATCTTTTCCAGCTCAGTTATGACAGGTGTTGCAATCGGTCGGGGCATTGACTTCCCGGCCGTGGAAATACGCCAGATCGCGATGCGCCCGGTCGCGCGGCGACGGCAGATAGGTGCGGGCGCGATGGCAATTGATGCACTGCCCCATCCAGAATTCCTTGTACTGGTACACCTGCGACATGGTTTGCACCGGGCCGTGGCAGGTCTGGCAGGCCACGCCGGCCTCGATGTGCGGCTGATGATTGAATTTGACGAAGCGCGGCAGGGCGTAAATGCGCACCCAATGAAACGGCTTGCCGGAATTGTAAGCGGCGGCAATGCGCTGAATGACGGGCAGATTGGCGTCCACCACGCTATGGCAGCCCATGCAGACATTGAGCGCGGGAATGGGGGAGACTTTGCCGCGCTCGACCCCGGCATGGCAGTACATGCAGGGAATATGATTAATGCCCGCGTGCAGGCGGTGGCTGAAGGGAATCGGCTGCACGGGAGAATAGCCGACGTTGCTGAACATGCCGCGCAGCTTCCAACCGCCCAACCCGAGCAGCACCACGATGATGGCCAGCAGACGCCAGCGTTGTTTCCAATTGGAGTTGGCCATGCCCGTTTTCAATCCCGCGGCAAGGACCCGCGCGCGGGCTTGCCTGACTCAAAAAAAACACGCTCCCAAACAGTCGTTCAGCGAGAGCGGAATTCCCTATCCGCGCAATGCGGAAACCATTGCTGAGTTGTTGAATGCGTCCGTTCGGCTGTCTCGAAGGCCGGCCGGTTGCCTGACGCGGCCCACAGGCGCCGCAGCCATTAAATTAAAAGCGTAAAATGCGGAGCCACTCGCGGTCAAGTAAAAGCGTGAAAAAACCACTTGCGAATGTGAGCGGAATCACGCGAGACAGAGATCCATGAACCACTGCCGGTCAGACGCCCCACAGATCATCGCGGCTTTCGGTGTAATGGTAAACCGTGCTGGTTTCCAGTATTTCCAGGCGATATCCGGCGCCGGCGGGAATCGAGGCCGCATCGCTGGGCCGCAGCAGCATGGGTTCGGCTTCGCCTTCCAGATGCAGGCGCACCAGGCCGGCAACGACGGCGGCAACCGATTCCACATCGTGCCGGTATTCCAGCGAACTGCCGGCGGGATACTGCTTGAAGGCGCCGTGGAGTTTATGCGCTTTCATGATTGGAAATCCGCGCGGATCAGGCGGATTGCGCGGCCGTGGGCGCAAGTCCGAGCTGCGCGGCGATGGCGCGCAAATCGTCGTCATACACCAGCTTTTGCCGGTCGGCGATGAGAATGAACTCGGCGTAGGCCGCCTCAAGCTGCTCGCGGTTCAGCTCCCAGCCCAGCCCGGCCAGCCGGGCGCGCAGGGCATGGCGGCCGGAGTGTTTGCCCAGCAGCAGCTGGCTTTGCGCGATGCCCACCGTGGCGGGGGTCATGATCTCGTACGTCAGCGGCGATTTCAGCATGCCGTCCTGATGAATGCCGGCGGTATGGGCGAAAGCATTGCGGCCGACGATGGCCTTGTTCGGCTGCACCGCGACGCCGGTGATTTCGGAAAGGATCTGCGAAACGGGAAAGATTTTTTCGGTGTGAATGCCGGTGGTGAACGGCAGCGCGTCGCGGCGCACATGCAGCGCCATGACCAGCTCTTCGAGCGAGGCGTTGCCGGCGCGCTCGCCGATGCCGTTGACGGCGCATTCCACCTGCCCCGCGCCGGAGGCCAGCGCGGCCAGCGAATTGGCCACCGCCAGGCCAAGATCGTCATGGCAATGCACGCTCAAAATCACCTTTTCGGGAAAGCGCAGATGGGCGCGCAGCCAGGCGATTAATGCCGCATATTCCTGCGGCACCGAGTAGCCCACGGTATCGGGAATGTTGAGCACCGTGGCTCCGGCCTCGACCGCGGCATTGAGCACTTCCAGCAGAAAATCGCGGTCCGAGCGGGTGGCGTCTTCGGCGGAAAACTCGACCTCATCGGCGTATTCCCGCGCCAGCCGCACGGCGGAATAGGCTTCCGCCACCACCTGGGCGCGGGTTTTCTTCAGCTTGTGCTCGAGATGAATGTCGCTGGTGGCGATAAAGGTGTGCAGCAGAGGACGCGCGGCCGGGCGCAGCGCATCGCCGGCGCGGCGAATATCGGCCTCGACCGCGCGCGCCAGCGCGGCCACCCGAACCTGGCGGCACTGCCGGGCGATGGCCTGCACGGCGCGAAAGTCGCCGTCCGAGGCGATAGGAAAGCCGGCCTCCATCACGTCCACGCCGAGCTCTTCAAGCGGCCGGGCGAGGCGGATTTTTTCCTCCGGAGTCATGGAGAACCCGGGGGCCTGCTCGCCATCGCGCAGGGTGGTGTCGAAAATACGAATCGGAACCGGCATATCTATGTCAATGATCTCTCCGGCGGGATGGGAAATCCAGCCGGCTGGCTTTAGCTTACCGGCCGGTCAGTCAGGTGTCAACCGCCGGCCGGTTCAGACCCGGTGGTGAAAACTATCCCATCCCGCGTTGCGGGATGGGGGCTCATGTCAGCGGCTCGGCCGGTGCATCATCAAGGCTTACGAGCCGAGTTTTACCGTTTCTCCCGCACGGCGGCGGGCGTGGGACGAAAGCGCCGCCGTACCGGACAGGGTGACATACTGCGACACCGCACCCGTCGGTGGAGTGACGGCAAATTGTGCGGTAAAGCCTTGAGCGGGCGTGAGGGTGGCGCGGGTGACGCTCCCCAGAGGGACGACGCGCCAGCCGCCGGGCGCCCGCAGGGTCAGATGCACCCCGTGCAAAGTCTCGTTTCCGCCGGCGCCGAGAGCCACGTTCACCACGGCACGGACGCCGGGCTGGAAGCTTTTCTGTGAAGCAATGGTCACCTCGCGGCCGCCGATAGCCTGCTTCATCTGATAGCTCGCGGTCAACGGCAGGTTGGCGAGCGCCGAGGAATCACCGAGATAGAGATGATACGTGCCGGCGTTCTCGGACCAACCCCTATTCCGCCACCACCATTCGTCGCGCGGTTGAACCGCAAAATGGACAACTTTCGATTGGCCGGGCGCCAGCGCGACGCGCTGGAAACCCACGAGCTGGCGCGGCGGCTCGCCGGTCGCGGCGGGCAGGCCGAGATAAAGCTGCACCACATCGGCGCCGGCCACATGCCCGGCATTGGTAATGCGCGCGCTCACCTGGAGCGGAGTCACGCCATCCACAGCTTTCCGGCTGAGCCGCAGGCCGCTGAAGCGGAAATGGGTGTAGGACAGGCCAAAGCCAAAGGGAAACAGCGGCTGAATGTGCCGGGCATCGTACCAGCGATAGCCGATTAAAATTCCTTCCGAATAATCCACCTTGCCGTGAATGCCGGGAAACCGCGCGGCGCTCGCCGCCGGCACATCGGCCAGCCGCCGGGGGAAGGTTACCGGCAGATGTCCGCTGGGATCGAATTTGCCAAAGAGCACATTGGCCAGCACGGTTCCATTGGTCTGGCCGGGATACCAGGCATCGAGCAGGGATGACACTTTCGCGCGCCAGGGCATGACCACCGGGGCGCCGGCTTCGACGACGACCACCGTGTGAGGATTGGCCCCGGCAACCGCGCTGATCAGCGCGTCCTGCGCGGAAGGCAAGTGCAGCCCGGCCCGGTCGGCCCCTTCGGTTTCGGTATCGTCGGCCACCACCACCACCGCGACCTTGGCGGATTTTGCGGCTTGCACAGCCTGGCGGAGATCCGAGCGCAGCGTGGCGGGCGTCGCCCAGGTAAGGCTGGCGGCCGGGCTGGCGGCCCGCATCATTTTCCGTATCGCCCGCGCCTGCTTGCCACCCGCGGCCAGCAGCTTCTTGATTTGTTTCATCATCTGCGGAGGAATGGGATTGGTGCGGTTAATCGTCAACCGATAGG
>JAKAZV010000027.1 GCA_021826505.1 Acidobacteriota bacterium
AGCGGGCGCCGTTCAGCTCAAGCGCGCGGCCGCCGGTTTCTTGTGTGCTCTGGCGCACGGCGCGGATGACCCGCGCCAGCGGGATCTGATATGCGCGCAATTTCCCGGGATCAAGCCGCACCTGGAATTCCTTGCGCCAACCGCCGATCGTCGCCACTTCCGCCACGCCGGGCACGGTTTCAAGCCGGTAACGCAGGAACCAATCCTGCAAGGCGCGCAGGCCGGCGAGACTCAGGTTATGGCGGTGATCCACCAGCGCATACTCATAGACCCAGCCGGCGCCGGTCGCGTCGGGTCCGATTTCGGGATGGACGCCGGCCGGCATCTGGCCCTGGATTTGCTGTAAATATTCCAGCACGCGCGAGCGGGCCCAGTAGAGATTGGTGCCGCTGGCAAAGACCACAAATACATAGGAATCGCCAAACATGGTCTGGGCCCGCACCGCCTGGACACGGGGCGCGGCCAGAAAGCGCGTGACCAGCGGATACGTGACCTGATTTTCGATCAGGCTGGGCGGTTGCCCCGCCCAGCGGGTATGAATAATAACCTCGACATCGGAAATATCGGGCAGGGCATCGAGCGATACGCGGCGCATCGCATAAATGCCGCCCAGCACAAATAGCAGCATGCCGGCAAAGACCAGAAAGCGGTTGCGGGCGCACCAATCGAGAATGGCTTCAATCATGAGAAATCCTTCGTCATACCACCTGACGTGGGGTCCAGGCTGGCTGGTTTGGCTTTATCCCGTAGTGACCTGGGTTTGCAGTTCCGCCAGCGTGTGTCCGTCTTGCGAGGCCACCGCCGTCACCTGCCAGATTCCCGGAGTGGGCAGGCGCAGCGAACCGGTGTACACGCCTCCAGGCCCGCGCGATAAGACGGTGCTCACGCGCATGGCGGCCATGCCCATGGCCGGCATGGCCGCCATAAAGAAGGTGACCTGGACGCGCGCGCCAGCCACGGCCGTTCCCTGCGGCGTGGTCAATTGAACCCGGATTTGATTCACGCCCACCCGGGGCGGCGAGGGCCGGGTGCTCAGCTGGAGATGATCGGCCGCGGCGGCTGCTAATTCCGTGCCCTGGCCGGCGCCCGGCGGCGGCGGAGCGAAGCTGCCCAGCGCGGCCTGCAGCTGGCTTTCCGAAGCAATCAGAAAATTGGCGGAGGTGACCACGCGCTGGTTGGCGCGCAGTCCGCGCCGAATCACGAAATAACCGTGAACCTGCGGACCCAGGCTGACCGCGCGCGGCACAATTTGCCCGCCGGGCCGGTAAAGGAACGCCAGGGCGCGCCGGCCGGTTTGCAAAATCGCGGAAGCCGGAACCGCGAGCTGCCGGCCCAATGGACGGCGCAGGCTCACGTTGACGAACATGCCCGGCAGAAGCCGGAGATGGGGATTGGACAGCGCCAGCCGTACTTTAACCGTGCGGGTCGCCGGATCCACGCGCGGCCAGATGGCATTAATTCTGCCTGGCCAGCGGCGGCCGGGATAGGCATCCACGGTCACCACTGCGGGATCACCGCGCCGCAGCATCCCAATCTGGTTTTGAAACACCTGGGCATAAACCCAAACCGGATTGAGCGCGGCCACCGAGTAAAGCCGGGTCGAGGGCCGCACATACTGGTTGGGTAGAACCTTGCGCCGCACGATATAGCCCGAGACGGGTGAAAACAGCGTGAGATACTGCCCGGCTTGCTGGGTGCGATTCAGCCGGGCCAGTTCAGCCTCGGGCACCTGCCACAGGCGCAGCCGTTCCCGGGCCGCGGACAATAATGCTCGCGCGCCGCTCGCGACGCCGGCGACCGGACTGGCGGCCAGAGCACCGGCATTTTTTTGCGCCAGCAGGTATTCGCGCTCGGTGGCCAGCAATTGCGGGCTGTAGATCGTCAGCAGCGGCTGCCCTCGCCGGACATATTGATACCGGCGGTTGACGAATGTTTTTCGCACCCATCCGCTGAATCGCAGCTGAATCACGGATTGCTTGCGTTCATCCACGCTGACGTTGCCGGGAGCGCGTATACGTTCCACCAGGTCGCGCCAGCCAACCCGGCCAATCGTGACACCAATGCGTTGCAGCCGCTGGGCGGAAATTCGCATGGGCGCGAACGGCGTGGCCGAAAGGTCCGATGCCGGAGATCGGGCAGGCGCCAGCAGATTACCCGCGGCCGCCGCGGCGCTCGCCGACTGCGGCATGTTCATCCGCGCCGGCATGGATGCCGGCGGCGAATTCCGGCGTGAAACGGAATGCCGGCCAGCCTGCCAGCGCACGATCAGCAAGCCGGCCAGCACCGCATTCAGCCCCAAAGCCAGAGCCAGCAGCAGGTGAAGTTTCGTGGCGGAACGGCCATCAGTATTTGTTTGTGTCATAGAACACCCGGCGATTCATTCCCATTCATGCTGACTGCGCCGCTTTTACTATCCCCGCGTTATCTGCCGTATGCGCACCGCCGCGCTGGCATGCTGCTCAAGCACGCGGGCATAGGCCAACTGCTCCTGGAGCAACCGCCGGGCGGCCGCGAGCGCCGCGGTCAGGCCGCGGTGTCCGGACTGGTAATCGAGCAGGCTGGCGCGTATGGCGGCACGCGCCTGGGGCAGCAGGCCGCGGCGGTACAGTTGGGCCAGACCGCGATCGGTGCGGAGATCCGCTTGCGCCTGCTCAAGCTCGTATTGCAGCCGCTCGCGGCGGGCCCGCAGACCGGCGCGGGCGGCATGCAGCCTTTCCACCGCCCGCGTCACCCGGGCTTTTTCCCGATGGCGCTGTAGAAACGGCAGATTCATGCTCAGAGTGAGCATGTAATAGGCGGGAAAGCGCAATCCGGTGCGCTGGTACATTCCTGATAGTTTGAAATCGGGGTCGCGCTCTTTGCGCGCCAACTGCAGCGCCAGTTCCTGGCCGCGGATGCGGGCCCGCTCCTGACGCAACCCGGGGTTGGTGCGCGGGACGGTGCCATGGGCAGCTTCCGGTGATCGCGCCAGCCGCAGCGGCGCCGGACGCACGCCGGGATGGCCGGGCGGCCAGGCTAATAATGCCCGCAACTGCGCCTGCAACACGCTGACTTGGTTGCGGATTGCGGCCAGATCGCGGAGCAGACGCGTGTGTTCCAGTTGGGCGCGCCAGACCGAGGCCTGCGTTCCCTGCCCCGTGGCGTAACGCACCGCGGCAATGGCGGCGATGCGGGCCAATAAGTTCTGTTGCGCGTGCAGCAGCCGCCGTTCGCGCCGCACATAAGCTAACCGCCAGTAGGCCGCGGCCACCTGCGCCAGCACCCGACGGCGCACCCGCCGCCACTGCGCGCGCGCCGCGGCGGCGCCTTGCGAGGCGATGGCGCCGCGCAGCCGCAGCTTGCCCGGAAAGGGAATCGTCTGGCTGGCGCCCACGCCCAGGTAGGCGAAATTATTGCTGTGCAGGCCCGCCCCGGGCAGCGGATCGCCGACACTCAGGGATTGGACTTGCAGGTGCGGTGAAGGCCAGGCCGAAGCCAGGGTCCGGTCCTCGCGCCGGCCCCGCCAGTCGTGGCGCGCCGCCTGTATTTCAGGATTGCGCCGCGCCGCCTGGCGCAGCAGCGACTCTAATTGAGTTGTGGCTGGCGCCGTTAACCGCGGCTTGGGCCGCGTCTGGCCGCACGCCACGATTGCGGCCGCGGCAACACCCATCGGCAAAAATCGAATTTGCATTGCGCTTCACTCCCTCAGGAAAAAGAAAAAACCGGGCGCTGGATGAAGACAAGGGTTCATCCGGCACACGAATCCCTGAGAAAGTGAATCAAATGAGCAGAACGGCGGATAAACGGCGGGGCGGTGAAGAAATATGGGGGCTGATCTCGCGCAGATATCTGCCCGGCAGCCAACGGGCGCCGGCCAGATGAGGAATCATGCTGCCCGAATTGAGGCTGACGCTGGCGGCCGGGTTGACGGGATTTACATTGTAAAATGCCCGCCATGGGTGGGCCGGCATCCGCTGGCAGCTTTGCCGGCAAGGACCATACTCATGCATGCAGGCGCCGTGCATGTTCCGGCAGCAGGCGGATGGCGAGCCCGGCTGACTCATAAGGGCCATGCAGTTCGCCGCCGGCGCGCCCAGCGCCAGTGTGACCGCCAAAATTAATAAGTTGGCCCAGGTTCGCACGCTCATAGTATGCGGAATAAAGGCTCGGCTCGTCAAATGACAGGCGGCATGTTATCTCCCGCGCTCAGATGAATGCCTCGGGGAAATGCCCATCCTATAATATATTTCTTTCCTTCTGGCACTCTGATGAACCATCTTTCTTCTCGTTTTCCGGTCCGCACCCGCATCCTGCTGAGTCTGGCGGTCCTGGCCGCCGTTCTGACTCCGGCGCTATGGGCGCAAGCAGTGGGCGGAGCTACTCCCGACCATCGCTTCGGACGCCCGCACCGCTGGCAATGGCCGCCCAGTCCGGCTTATCACGTGCTGAACTATAAGCTGCGGCTGCGGTTTCACCCCCGGCGGGGCGAGGTGATGGGCGCCGAGACGATCACGCTGGTTCCCTTCCACAACCATTTCCGCGGCTTTTATTTGAACAGCGTGGGGCTGGCGATTGACCGCGTAACCCTGACCGCGGCGGGCGCGGCCCGCCGCGCGCCTACGGCCGATGCCCCGGCGATTGCGGAGCCCCTGCGCAAACTGGCGTCGCCCCGGAGACTCGATTTCAGTCTGGCGCCGCGCCGCCTGCAGATCCGGCTCCCGCGGGCTTATCCGGCGGGCAGCCGGCTGCGGCTGCGCATTATCTATCACGGCTTTCCCAAAACCGGGTTGACGTTTATCAATCCCAGCCGCTATTATCCTCATCGCCCGGCCGAGATCTGGTCGCAGGGCGAGAGTATTTTCAACCGCGACTGGTTTCCCTGCTGGGATTACCCCAACGACAAGGCCACCAGCGAAACCATCACCACCGTGCCCGCGGGTCAGGTGGTGGTCTCGAACGGCCATCTGGCCAGCGTAAAAAAACACGCGGGTGAAGTGACCTACGACTGGGTGGAGTCAGTGCCGCACAGTTCTTATTTGATCTCCATCGCGGTTGGCCCCTGGGCCCAGTTCACCCAGTATCTGCCGGAGCCGGACGGCAAATCCCTGCCGGTCGAAACATTTGTGCCGCGCTATGTAAGCCGCGCGCGCGCCATGCGTTCCTTCGGCCTTACCCCCGACATGATCGCCTGGTATCAGCGGGAAACCGGCGTCCGTTATCCCTATGGGAAATATGCCCAGACGGCGGTGCACAACTTCACCGAAGGCGGCATGGAAAACATCAGTGCCACCACGCAGACGGAATGGACGCTGCATTCGCGCCGTGCCGGACTCGACACCAGCAGCCAGAGCCTGGTGGCGCACGAGTTGGCGCACCAGTGGTTCGGCGATCTGGTGACCACGCGCGACTGGGCCAACATCTGGCTCAACGAAGGCTTTGCGACCTTTATGGACGCGACCTATACCCAGCACCATAACGGCGAAGACGCCTATCGCTGGGTCATCTATCAGGACCAGCAACAGGCGCAGTCCGAGGACCTGCATCAATATCTGCGCCCGATCGTGGACTACCACTATCGCTACCCCGAGCAGGTTTTCGACGCTGCAACCTACCTGAAGGGCGCTTCCGTTCTCGACATGCTGCGCAACGTGCTGGGCGACCGGCTGTTCTGGCTTTCCCTGCACCGCTATCTCGAAACTCACCGCGCCGGCGTGGCTGGTGTTCACGATCTGATGGCGGCGATCCGCCAGGCTTCAGGCGAAAATCTGGACTGGTTTTTTCATGAATGGCTCTACCGCGGCGGCATGCCGCATTACGCCGTCCAGGCCCGGTGGGACGCGGCGCGGAAACAGGAAGTCGTGACCGTATCGCAGACGCAGACCCGCGATTCTGTTCAGCCGCTGTTCCGCATGCCGGTCGAGTTGGCGTTTTACGGCGCGGGCCGGCAAGCCGATCAGCAGCGGGTCACGGTGCGGGCGGTCCGCCGGCAGAGCTTTGCCATTCCCTTGGCCTTCCAGCCGCAAATTGTGGATTTTGACCCCAACGACATCATTTATAAACAGCTCACGTTCGAAAAAACCCCGGCCGAGTTGATCCTGCAAGCCATCCGCGACCCGGCCATGATGAGCCGCTACTGGGCCGTGCGCCAGCTGGCCAAAATGCCGCCCACGCCTCAGATCACCGCCGGACTGGCCACCGTGCTGGCCCATGACAACTACTGGGCGGTGCGGGCGGCGGCCGCTCGTGGACTGAAAAAATCCCTGGCGAATTCCCCAACCCGGGCGGTGGCGCAAGGGGCATTACTGCGGGCTTTAGCTTCATCCCCGGCGCAGCCGCGCGGCACGGTGCGGGCCGCGGCGGCCGCGGCGCTGGCCCCGGTGGCGGGCCAGTCCGAAATATTTGCCGCGCTGCGGCGGGCTTTCCAGCATGATCCCAGCTACGCGGTCGAGGGCGCGGCCGCCGCCGCCATGGCGGCGGGCGACTCATCGCGGGCCTATCCTTTGATCGCGCGGGCCTTGACCCAGGCTCATGCCGTGCATCAGGTGCGCGGCCTCGAAATCGCCCTCGGCCGCTGCCATAATCCGCAAGCCGCGGCCACACTGTTCAAACTGACGCAGCCGGGCACGCAAATGCTGGAGCGGCTCATCGCGCTCTATTTGCTGCCCAGCCAGGCGGCAATGCTGGGCAATCAAAAGGCTCAGATCGCGCAGACCATCCAGTCCGCGCTCAATGCTCATTTTCCTTTTTTGAAAGAAGTCGGCATGCAGGTGGCGGCCGGCCTGCATGATACGGCCGTGATTCCGCAATTGCGAAGCTATGCCCGGAATTTGCCTACTCCCAATCAGCGCCATGCGGCCCGCGCGGCCTTGCGCAAACTCATAGGGCCTTCGGCCGGCGAAAAGGCGCATGCGCTGCGTCGCATCCAGCGCCTGCAACAGCACATCGAGCGGCTGCGGCGTCATCTGCAGGCCTGGAAGAAAATCGCATAAACGGTAACGGCGCGAGTTCTCCTGACGTATTTGGAATTGTTCCCGCTCTGTGGACATAAACACGGCCGCGCGGGCGATAATAATTGCAGCATGGAATTCTTGCGCCTACATTCCATTCGCATCACTGGACCGGTGCTGAGCCTGGGGTTGAGCCTGGCTCTGGCGGGCTGCGGGCCGCAAGCAACGGTCCATGCGGCTTCGGCGGCCACGCTCGGCACAGCGGTCCTGCGCCAGGGCCGGCTGCGGCCGCTGCCCTTGCGCTTTAATGGCAAAATCGAACCGGTAACCGCCCGCACTCTCCGCCTGCCCCGCATCTACGGTCAGGGCGGACCCCAGACGCTGATCACCATTGCCCCCAATGGAACCCTGGTGCATAAAGGCGAAGTAGTGGCTGAATTCGATCGCACCTCCGAGATCGAGGCGGCGCGGGAAAATGAAGCCACCTATCAGGATCTGGCCCATCAGGTTGACCAGCAGATCGCCTCCAACCAGAAAGATGCGCAAACCAATCTGGCGCTGCTCAAACAGGCGGAAGCCGCCGCCGCCGATGCCCGGCTGGAGCTGCGTCAGGCGCCCATCCTGAGCCGCATCCAGGTGGGCATTGACCAGGCAAATCTGGCCGATGCCGACGCCCAGGTCAAAGAGCAGAAAAAGGTCAATGCGCTGAAGGCGGCGGCCGACCAGGGCACGCTCGATTCGCTCATCGCTCAGCGCGACTGGCAAAAATTGCAGTGGCAGCGCTCGGAGGGCAATCTGCATTTGCTCCGGCTGCGCTCGCCCATGAATGGCTATGTGGCGCTGAAAACCATTTTTCTCAACGGCACGCTGGCTCACCCGCAATCAGGCGACCAGATTTTTCCGCGGCGGCCTCTGATGCGCATCTTTGATCCCCAGCACATGGAAGTGGATACCACGGTCAATGGCAGCGATCTGGGCCGGCTGGTCATGGGTATGCCGGCGACGATCATCATGGATGCCTTTCCCAACTATGCCTTTCAGGCCCGGCTGGTGAGCACTTCTCCCATTGCCTCGGCGCCCATGGGCACGCCGGTGCGCAATTTCAGTGCCGAGTTCATGCTGCTGCCCCAGCCCTGCCGGGTGCGCGCCCGGTCCGGCGGCCACGCCAACCGCGGTTGCCCGGCCTTGATGCCCGATCTGACCGCGGCGGTGCAGGTGCAGGCGCCCCCGCCCGCGCCCGGCATCCTGGTTCCCCGGCTGGCTCTCGGCTTTCGCCATGGCCGCGCCTGGGTAACTCCGGTCACCGGCCAGCCGCAAGCCGTGCGGGTGCTTGGTTATGACAATCAGGATGCGGAAATTACCGGCCCGGTGCGGCCGGGGGAACAAGTGCAAACGGGGTTTGTGCTGAGTGAAAGATCCCAGCCCTGACATCTCTCCGAATTTTTCAGATCGTTTTTTCTCCATGAGTGCCGCGCCCCAACCCGAATTTGCAGTCATCCCCGGTCACGCCCGCCGCCGCTGGAAGCTGTGGGCCTGGTCGGGCGGCGCGGTCGTTTTGGCTGGACTGTGGCTGTGGGCCGGTCAGGCCAACTGGGGTACGGCGGCGACCCACCCGATTGCGCTGGGCAAAGCCCAGTCCGGGCCGTTTCAAGTCCTGGTGCGGGTGGATGGCCAGGTGGCGGCGGCACGAGAGGCTCTGTTGAAAGCTCCCCGCCATGTCCCCAGCCTGCAGATTGTGTACTTGGCTCCCGCCGGCAGCAAAGTAAAGCAAGGCCAGGTGGTGGTGCGTTTTGATCCCACGGGCGCCGAAGCGCAATTGCGCTCGCAGCTCGCCGCCCTGCATCAGGCCCAGGCTGCGGTGCGGCAAGCCCAGGCGCAGCAGGAAATCACTTCCCATCAGGATGCCATGACCCTGGCCACGGCGCGCGAAGCCGTCGCCCAGGACAAATTGCAGGTCAAACAGGAGGCCATTCTGAGTGCGATTCAAGGCGCCGAGGCACGCGTGGCTCTGGGGCTGACCGAACAGCAATATAAAGTGGATCAGGCCTCGGCCAGACTGGACGCCGCCAGAGGCGCGGCCCAGATCGCATCCCTGCAGCGCAAGCTCGACAAGGCCCAATACGAATACAATCTGACCGCGCGGCAGTTGAGCAAAATGACGGTGCGCGCGCCGGTGAGCGGGCGCGTGGCCTACCGCATGAACATGTCGCAGGGCTGGATGAACGCCACCCCTTTCAAAATCGGCGATCAGGTCTGGCCGGGCGCGGTCATTGGCTCCATTCCCGAGAGCCGCTCGCTCGGGCTGGAAGGCCAGATGAATGAAGATGACCGCGGCCAGGTGCGGGTGGGTGATGCCGTCAAGGCCCGCATCCCCGCCCTTCCCGACCGGCAGTTTAACGGCAGGCTGACGCGCATCTCGCTGCTCACCGAGACCACCTACACCGGCAACTGGCCGCCGCAGCGGAAGTTCCACGCCTTTGCCCAGCTGGCCAGCCGCAATCCGCGCCTGCGCTCGGGCATGAACGGGGTCATGGATATCGTGGTGCGGCGGCTGGCGCATTGCGTGCATGTGCCGGCCCAGGCGGTTTTTATCTATCAGGGCAAATCCGTGGTCTACGTGCCGCACAGCGGAAAATACCAGGCCGTGCCCGTGACGATTCTGGCGCGCAATCCCGATGCCGTGGCCGTCAGCGGGCTCGCGTCCGGAACCATGGTTGCGCTGGCGCGTCCGCCGGCCGCGGCTATCGCGGGAGGCGGGCGATGAAATTCAGCGCGCGCCGCATCTGGGGCCTGCTCGCCGGCCTGGGCATTCTCGCCGCCGGAGTGTTGCTGTGGGCGCGGCGCAGCCCGCGGAAAACCGTCAGCCAGATCCCGCTCACCCAGGTCCAACTGGGCCCCGTCATCGCCCGCATGCATGCCCAGGGCACCGTCAAAGGCGTGGATAGCGACCGGCTGATGGCACCCATGATCGGCGGCGGCGGGCTGAATTTAATTCAGGTGCCCGCCGACGGCACGCCGGTCAAGGCCGGACAGGTGGTCGTGCGCTTTGACCCCACGGTGCAGGAGTACAACCTGCAACAGGCTGAATCGCAGCTCGCCCAGGCCAAAGCCATGCTGCAATCGGCCCAGGCGACGGCCCAGGCGCAACTGCTGAGCGATCAATATTCCCTGGTGCACGCCCGCTATAACGTGGCCCGGGCCAAACTCAATGTCGAGGAAAATCCCATTCTGCCGGCCATCCAGGCGCAGGAAAACAATCTGGCGCTGACCGCGGCCCGGGCCGCGCTGCTGCAAACCCAGCGCAACGTCGCCAGCGACGCGGCCAGCAATCAGGCGCAAGTGGCGATCGAGAAAGCCGCGGAAACCACGGCCCGCGTGCAAATCGAGCTGGCCCGGCGCAATATGGCGCGCATGAGCCTGCGCGCCTCCACCAGCGGCTACGTGGCGGTAATGACCAACCCCTGGGGCACCTTCATGTTTGGCCCGGGCACGGTGATTCCCGAATTCCAGGTGGGCGATCCGGTGCGGCCCGGCAGCACGGTGGCTGAACTGCCAGATCTAACCCACGAACAGATTTCGGTGGATATCAACGAAACCCAGGCCGGCAGCGTCTCCATCGGGCAGCCGGCGCGGATCACGGTTTCGGCTTTTCCGGGCTGGATCTTTCACGGCCAGATCAGCCAGGTGGGCGGCGTGCAGGGCCCGCCCTGGGATCGCCAGACCACCTGTCTGGTCAGCCTGCCGCCCACCCGCGCCCAATTGCGGCCGGGCATGAGCGCGCGGCTGGTCATCACCACCGGCGCCTTGCAACATACCGCCTGGCTGCCCACGCAGGCGGTGTTCACGCAAGGCAGGCGCAGTTATGTGTATGTGCCGCATAACGGCAAATTCGTCGAACATAGTGTGCGCATACGATTGCGGGGGGAAACGCAGGTGGCTATTGCAGGTTTAGCTCCCGGCCAGAGCGTGGCGCTGGTGAACCCGACTGTGCGCAAGCCCCAGCGGGCCGCCAAGCTGCCGCAGACCGGCCCTTCGCTGCCGGGCCGGCATGGAAGGAGATGAGGGCGCACCGCAGACTCCGTCTTCAACCCGCCGCCTGGCGAGCCGAAGCTGATACGTCCGCATAGTCGTTGAAAACTCATGAGCGCCTTGCCCCAACCCACCCTCGCGCCGCCCCCGCCCCGCCATCGCGGCGGCTGGACGGCCCTGGCCAGCGATCTGGTCCTGGCCTTTGACAATCTGCGCGCCCAGAAGACCCGCACGCTGCTGACCGCGCTGGGCATCATCTTCGGCGTGGGCGCCGTGATCGGCATGCTGGCCATCGCCTCCGGCGCCAAGCGCGAATCGCTGGCCCTGATCGAGCAGCTCGGGGTGCGCAACCTGATGATTGATTCGCGGCCGGCGGCCAGCCAGCAGGCCCTGCAGCAGCGGCGCCGCATCTCGCACGGCCTGGATGAAAGCGATCTGCGCGTGCTCCAGGCCAATGTGAGCGGCATCGCCTGGATTTCTCCGCGCCGGGTGGTCACCCTCACGAGCGTGCTGCCGCGGCCGGCGCACCAAAAGCCGCAGCTCTATGGCGTGTGGCCCTCGTTTGCCGCCATTCATCATTTTCAAATCAAGCAAGGCCGGTTTTTTGATGCCCTCGACGATGCCTCGGGCGCGGGCGTATGCGTGCTGGGCGAAGACGCCAAAGTGAATCTGCTGGGCTACGGGCCCGGGGTCGGCCGCTATATCAAACTGGACGACGTATGGCTGCGCGTGGTGGGCGTGCTGGGACCGCTGGCCGGCAGCGGCGGCCAGGCGGCGCCGGGCGCGCCGGCCGAGGACTGGAACAATATCGTCTATGCTCCGCTGAAAACGGTGCGGCAGCGCTTCTGGAACAGCGAACTCGAATTGCATGACCCGCTGGACGGCATTGACCTCAGCCTGGCCAAAGGCGTGGACAGCATTGCAACATCCAAGGTCGTCAGCGCCATCCTCAATGCCACCCACCATCACGCCGGCGACTTCCGCGTGATCGTGCCCGCCGACCTGCTGGCCCAGCAGCAGCGCACGCAGCGCATCTTTACCCTGGTCATGGTCGCCATCGCCGCCATTTCGCTGATCGTGGGCGGCATCGGCATCATGAACATCGTGCTGGCCACGGTGATGGAGCGCACCCACGAAATTGGCGTGCGGCGGGCCACCGGCGCGCGCCGGGCCGATATTACCCGGCAATTTCTGGCCGAATCGGTGCTGATCTCGGCCGCGGGCGGGATCATTGGCATTGGCTTTGGCTATTTATTGGCGTGGCTCATCGCGCGGGGCGCCCACTGGAGCACCATCGTCACCCCCGCCAGCGTATTAATCGCCTTCGCGGTGTCGGTCGCGGTCGGAGTCGTGTTCGGCATTTACCCCGCCCGCAAAGCCGCGCGCATTGACCCGATTGAAGCGCTGCGCTATGACTGAGAAAAAAATGATGCTCCCGTTCACTTTATTCATTACTGATCATGCCTAAACCGAAACGTTCTCTTTGGCTCTTCATCCCACTGCTTGCCCTGGCGCTGGCGCTTCCGGCGGCGGCGCAATGGGCGGGTTTTATCACCGGCCAGGTCAATGTGCCCAACCCCGGCCTGCGTCCGGTGCGGGGCATTCAGGTCTTTATTCACAACGGAAAAATCGAGCTGAGCTTGCGCGATTTTCTGCGTTTGACCCTGGCCAACGATCCCTCCATCCAGATCACGCGGCTTTCGCCCGACACGGCGTTTGCCAGTGTGTTCCGCGCCAAATCGCCCTTCGATCCCAATTTGTCGCTGAGCTACGGAGCCACCCGCAGCATCACTCCGGAATTTGTGCAGACCAGCGGCGCCTCCAGGCTGAATGAGCTGAACCAGACCAGCGGCATCAATTTCAGCCAGCTTTTGCCCACCGGAGAGACGATCGCGGCCGGTTTTAATGCCGATCGCGTCGCCACCAACAATCAGTACGCATTTTTCAACCCCACCATCTCCTCCGGCCTCAATCTTTCGATCACGCAGCCGTTGTGGCAGAACCGGGATAACCTGCTGTACCGGGCTCCGCTCGAGCAGGCCGAAATCGGCGTGGCCATCGCCAAAGACCAGAGCGCCACGCAAGTCGCCACGCTGCTGGCTCAGGCCGCCGACGCGTATTGGGCCGCGGCCGGCGCGCTGGGCAATGTGGGCGTGCAGCAGGCGGCGCTGAAGCTGGCCCAGGGTTCCTATGATTTGAACCGCGAAATGCTCCACCTGGGCGCGCTGGCCAAGCTGGATATTTACCAATCGGAAGCCCAGGTGGCGGCCGACAAAGTGCAGCTCGTGCAGGCCCAGTACGCCTACAAGGAATCGCTCGACGTGCTGCGCCGCTATATCGGCGCCGATTTGACCGCCCGGCTGCGCGCGCTGCCGATTGTGCTGGAACAGGCCGCGACATCGGGCGGCATGGGCCGCGTCATGACCTCCGCCCGGGAAACCCGCGCCATTGCCTTCGCCCTGGCGCAGCGGCCGGAAATGCATGCCATTCAGCGGCAGCTCGCCAGCGACCGGCTGGGCATCGCCGCCGCCCATGAAACCCTGGAGCCCAGCCTGAACCTGACCGGCTTTTATGGCGGCAATGGTCTGGGCGGCAATCAGGTGGGAGCGGGAGGCGCGACCGGCGGGTTGGGCACGGCGCTGCGGCAGATGTGGGCATTCAGCGCTCCCACGTATGGGTTCTCTTTAAAGCTGGGCCTGCCGCTGCGCAACAGCAGCGGCGCCGGTCAGCTCACCAATGCCCTGGTCACCCGCACCCAGGACCGCTATGTCGCCCGCAGCGACCGCCAGGCGGTGATTGAAAGCGTCCGCCTCGCGGCCAAGCAGCGGGAAATGGCGCGGCAACAGATTCTGGCTGCCCGCATCGCGGTTCATTTAGCGCAAAAAAATGTGGCCGCCGAACAGGAAAAATATAAGCTCGGCAGCATTACCATGTTTGAAGTGCTGCAGGCGCAGGTGCTGCTGAGCCAGGATCAAAGCTCGCTGTTGAGCGCTCATATCAATTATCAGCAAGCCCGCATCGCCTACCTGCTGGCCACCTGGAAGCTCTTCCCGGCCATGGGCATCAAGCTAAAATCATAAAGGGCAAAGGGAGCAGCATCGCATAGCTGAGTTGTTTGCCGCGCCCGCGCATCTAATAACTGAACCGGCGCTATGTCAAAAACCCGCTTCGCCATCGCGCTGCTGGCCGGCCTGGGCGCCGCGGATTCCCTCTATATGCTGGCCTATGAAGAGGGCTGGATCCATTCCCTCGCCTGCCCGTTTTTTGGCGAAGGCTGCAATCGCGTCGGCCGCTCGCGCCATGCCCGCCACTTCGGCGTGCCCAACGCGCTGGTTGGCGTTTTGGGCTATGCCAGCCTGGCGGGTTTGGCGCTGGCGCGGCCGCAAACTCCCGCCTGGAATGCCCGGCGGCGGCAGACGCTGCTTGCCATCAGCCTCGCGGCCGCAACCGCCGGCGTATATTTAACCTGGGAGCAAAAAACCAAGGTGCGGCACTGGTGCTTCTGGTGCCTGACTTCCACCGCCATCAGCCTCGCGATCGTGCCACTGGCTGGTTTCTCTAAAACTGAAAGCAGCGGGCATAACGCGCAGCATTGACTTATAATCCCCCTCAGTGACTGGAGGCAGGAATGGCATCCTCATGCAAGAAACCCGGCTGGGTTGCGGCCATAATTCTGGCGGTCTGCGGCTGCGGTGCCGCAACCCTGCGGGCGCAGGCCGCGCGCCCGGCGCGGTTAACCATTTATAACCAGAACTTCGCGGTGGTGCGGCAGCAATTTCTGCTTTCACTGCGCCCCGGCGTGCAGCGCGTGCGTCTTACCGGGGTCACGGCCATGCTGGAGCCGGGCTCGGTCATCCTGACGGATGCCGGCCGCCATCGCCCCCTGCGCGTGCTGGAGCAGATCTACAGCGCCAATCCCGTTTCCCAGACACGGCTGCTGCGGCAATACGCCGGCAAAGTGATTGACTTTCTGGTTTCCACCCCGCACGGCCAGACGGTGGTGCGGGGCCGCATCATCCGCGCGGGCTGGACTCCGCCGGCTTCGCCCTATGGATATCAGGCGCCGGAGCCGGCCGGGCTGGCGGCGCCGGCCCGCCAGCCTTTAATTCTCGTCAACGGACGCCTGCGCTTTGGCCTGCCGGGGCAGCCTTTGTTCCCCGCCCTTCCGCCGGGCGCGAATCTGCGGCCGGTGCTGAGCTGGCGCATCGCCAGCCGGAAGACCGTCAAAATTCCGGCGCAGGTCAGCTATCTCACCGGCGGGCTGAGCTGGACCGCGCGCTATAACGTCGTCCAGCCGGCGCACGGCGGGCCGATTGCGCTCTATGGCTGGGACAAGCTGCGCAACTGGAGCGGCGCCGCCTTTCACCACGCCCATATTCAGTTGCTGGCCGGCCGGGTGCATAAAAACAACCCCAACCAGCCCCGCCCCATGGCCATGGGATTGGTGGCCGGCGCATATTCCCCCGGCGGCACGGCGGTCAGCCAGCAGGCATTCGATGTCTATCACCTGTACACGCTTCCCCGGCCGGTTACCCTGCGTTCGGGGGAAACCCGGCAGGTGGAGTTTCTCCGCGCCGCAGGCATTCACATGCGCCGCTATTACGAATATGACGGCATGCGGCTGCAGCCCTATCAGGAGTCCTGGAGCGGCAGCATGATCCGCGCCAACAGCGATTACGGCGCCCAGGCCACGCATCAGGTGCGGGTCGTGCGCAGCTTTGCCGACACGCGCGCCAATCATCTCGGCCTCCCCCTGCCCGCTGGCCGGCTGCGCTTTTATCGCGAGGACCGGGCCGGGCAACTGCAATTTCTCGGCGAGGGCCATCTGGACAACACCCCCGCCGGCCAGACCGTCCGTGCGCTCACCGGCGCGGCGTTTGATCTGCGCGGCAACCGCACCCAGACCCAGTTCGCCATCAATCAGGCCGCGCATACGCTGCGGGAAGCGTTTCGCATCAGCCTGCGCAATCATGGCTCGCGGGCAGTCAATATTCGCGTCATCGAACACCTTGATCGCAGCAATAACTGGCGCATCGTCCAATCCTCGGATCTGTACCAGAAAATGAACAGCCATACGGTGGAATTTCGGGTTGAGGCGCCCGCGCATGGCAAAAAAATCCTTACCTATGCCGTCCATTATTCCTGGTAAGCGCCGGCGGCGAGTGGTTCTGTTCGCGCGCATCCAAAACAGTTTTTGCGAAACGGCGATTATCTACTAGAGTTGAAAATATGAACTCGTCCCGCATCCTGGTGGTTGATGACGAAGTAAATGAGCGGCAAGGCCTGGCCGAACTGCTGACCGCCTGGGGCTATCAGGTGGAAACCGCGGCCGATGGCATGCAGGCTCTGCAGCGCATCGGCCAGGAACCGCCGCAGGCGGTGCTCACCGACATCCGCATGCCGCGCATGGACGGGCTGGAGCTGCTGGCCGAAATCCGCCAGCGCTTCGGCGCGCTCCCGGTCCTGGTCATCACCGGCCAGGGCTCCAAGGAAGCGGCGGTGGAGTGCTTGCGGCTGCGGGCCAACGACTTCATCGAAAAGCCGCTGCGCGGCGAAGAACTGAAGCAGCGGCTGGCCGATGTGGTGCGCGGCGTGCCGGAAAGCCATGGCGCGACGGGCGAAGAATGGGAGTTTCTGGGGCAGTCGAGCGTGGCGGAAAATATCCGCCGCGAGCTGGCGCGCGTCGCCCCCACCACGGCCAGCGTGCTGATCACCGGCGAAAGCGGCACCGGCAAGGAAGTGGTGGCGCGCCAGCTGCACCGGCTGAGTCCGCGGCGCGACCGGGCCTTTATCGCAGTCAACTGCGCCGCCATCCCGGAAAGCCTGATGGAAAGCGAAATTTTCGGGCACGAAAAAGGCGCCTTCACCGGCGCCCAGGAGCGGCGGGCCGGCTGTTTTGAGCTGGCCGAGGGGGGCACCCTGCTGCTCGACGAAATTGGAGAAATGCCGCTGGCGACGCAGGCCAAACTGCTGCGCGTGCTGGAAGACCGCAAAATCCGCCGTCTGGGCAGTAAAACCGAGCTGGCGGTCAATGTGCGCCTGCTGGCCGCGACCAATAAAAACCCGGCCCAGGCGGTGGCGCGCGGGCAGTTGCGCGAGGATTTGTATTTCCGGCTGAATGTTTTTCACCTGCACCTGCCGCCGCTGCGCGGGCATCTCGAGGATTTGCCGGTGCTGGCCGCGGGCCTGCTGCGCAAGCTGGCCGCCCGGCATGAGCGGCCGGCCGAGGGTCTGGCGCCCGAACTGCTGGCGCGGCTGCGGGACTATGGCTGGCCGGGCAATGTGCGCGAGCTGCGCAACGTGCTTGAGCATGCCCTCATCGTGGCCGATACGCCATATCTGCAGACGCGGCATTTGCCGCATGACTTCGGCGCCGCGCCCGCTCCCGCCGACGCCGGCGATCCCGGCCGCATCAGCATCGCGGTGGGCGCCACGGTGGCCGAGGCCGAACGGCTGCTGATCCTGAAAACCCTGGAGCGCGAGGGCAACAATAAAACCCGGGCGGCGGAGAAACTGGGCATCAGCCTGAAAACCCTGCAAAACAAACTCAAGGAATACCAGGGCCGCGAGGCCGAACCGCCCGCCGCGCCCTGATATTGCCCCGCCGTGAAATTAAAAACCAAACTGAGCCTCAGCCTCTCGCTGCTGGTGCTGCTGTTGACTGCGGGCGTGAGCTCGTTATATCTGCTCAGCCTGGTGCGGACGCAGTTGCGCGGCATTAACCGCCATGCCGAGTTCGTGGCCCGCGCGGTGTTTAACGAAGTGCGGCGGGAAATGCGGGCGGCCGCGGCCAGCGGACAATTTCAGCCCGGCAATCCGGCCCAGGTTGCCGGCTTCATGCGCAATCTGGGCCGGCGGCCGGCGCTGGGCGCGCTGTTTGATGCCGCGATCGGCTATCCGGTCTCGAATTCCATTCGCGACGTGGCCATTACCCAGGCCTCCGGCCAGATCGTGGCCGACAGCAATCCGGTGCTGATCGGGCAGCCGCATCCGCCGCGCCCGCGGTTGGCCCAGATTCTGCGGGCGGGCAGTTGGCGGCAAATCCGCGCGATCTTCGGGCCGGAGCGGGTGTATGAAATCCGCCTGCCCATGCAGCTGGGCGCCACGCGGCTGGGCGCGGTGCGGGTGGGGGTGGATACGATCTTTGTCCATCACAGCCTCGATCAGCGGCTGCATGCGATCGTGTTGACGGCCGTGCTGGTGGTGGCGCTGAGCACCTTGCTGGCCGTGGTGTTTTCCGATTTTCTGCTGGCGCCGCTGAATCAGCTCAGCCGTCAGCTTGATTTGCTGGCGCGCGGCGAACATTCGGAGGCCGCGCCCGAGCGGCGGGATGAATACGGCCTGGTCTCCTCCAAAATCGCGGTGCTGGGCCAGCAGATGCGCGATGCCCGCCAGGTGTATTTCACCCTCGAACAGAACCTCAGCCGGATGCTGGAAAGCATCGAAGACGGCGTCATTCTGCTCGACGAAGCCGGCCGCATCCGGCTGGCCAGCGCGGCGGCCCAGCGCCTGCTGGGCCGCGACGAGGCCGCTTTGCGCGGGCAATCCATTGAAGCTGCCTTTCCTGAAAATACGGACCTGGATCAGGCCATCCGCGCGGCGGTGCGCCAGGGCCAGCCGCTCAACGGCCGCGTGCTGACGCGCGCCCCCGGGCAAACCCCGCTGGCGGCGCGGCTGGAGGCCGCCACTGCCGACCGCGCCGGAGAGCGCCTGCTGCTGCTGCAAGACGCCGCCCAGCGGCAGCAACTGGAAGATGAATGGGAAGTGGCGCGCCGGCTGGCCGCCATCGGCCGCCTCAGCCGGGGCGTGGCCCACGAAGTCAAAAACCCGCTCAATGCCCTGGCCATCCACCTCGATCTCGTCGCCGCCAAGCTGGAGCGGGAACCCGCCCCCCAGGTGGCGCCGCACTTAGAGGTCATGCGCCATGAAATCGAGCGCCTGGACCGCGTGGTGCGCACCTTCCTCGATTTCACCCGCCCGGTGGAGCTGCGCCGCACCGCTCTCGATTTAAACCACCTGGCCGCCACCGTCCACCAACTCATGCAGGCCCGCGCCCAGGCGGAGGGCATCAATTTGGAACTGCGCCTCTCCGGCGAGCCGTTACCCGTCTCGGCGGACCGCGATCTGGCCGAGCAGGCGCTGCTGAATCTGGTGGGCAACGCGCTGGAAGCCCTGCCCCCGCGGCAAGCCGATAAACAAGTCATTCTGGAAACCGGCGGCGATTCCGCGTCATTGTATCTGCGGGTGCGCGATAATGGACCGGGGGTGGCGGAAGCCATTCGTCCCCGCATTTTCGACCTCTACTTCAGCACCCGCGAAGGCGGCAGCGGCATCGGTCTGGCGCTGGCCGCGCGGATCATGGAACTGCATCAGGGCGGGCTGGAGCTGGAACCCGACGATCCCGGCCAGCCCGGCGCCAGCTTCCGCATGCATTTTCCGCGGCGCCGGGAAGAGCGTCTGGCGGTCAACTTGTCCGCCCCCGCGCTGGCAACACCTGATGCGTAAAGCGGAACGAAAACGGGCTTTGATCATGACACGCACTCACCAGCGGCTCGCACTGCTGACCAGCTCCCTGGGGCTGCTGCTGGCGGGCTGCGGTCATTCGCCGGTGCGGCCGCCGCAGGTTCCGGCGGCTCACGGGCCGGTGCTGGTGCTCGCGCCGCCCGCCCCGGCGCCCATCGTGCTTGCAGCTCCCCGGCTGAAAAAGAAAGTCTCGTCTCCCGCCCTGCCGCCGGCATCGCCGCGCCCGCGCCCGCTCATACGCCGCAAGCCCGCGCGGCGCATTCATAAGCTCAAGCCCGCAACCCCGGTCATAGCCGTCCCCGCCCCCCCGCTCGACTTAAACACCGGCGGCAGCCCGCGCCAGCAAGCCGCGGCGCTGCGCGCCGCGGGGCATTGGCTGTGGCTGAGCCAGCAGCGGCTGGGCCGTCTCAATGGCGCCCATTTGTCCCCCAGCCAGATGGCCAACCGCACCCAGGCCCAGGTCTATATGCGGCAAGCCGAACACGCGCAGCGGCGCGGCGACTATGACCGGGCCCAGAATCTGGCATATAAAGCCTGGCTGCTGCTGCAGGCTCTTCCATAACGCCAACATCTGGAGGGCGAAGGGATAAGCATCGCTTCGGCGGCTCACATATATGGCTTAAGGTGAAATTTTTTCTGCCTCTCTGCCCATTCCGCCGCGACACAATTTTGGCAAAGAACTGAAATGCGGCGATTTAGCCTTTGTGCTTCACCGGAGCGGCAATGGCATGCGGTTTGCTTCTATTTATAGTGAGAGTTTTATGGCCATCATGGAAATGCCGGTCCGGGATCAAGGAAAAAACGCAGCCGCGGCGGCCAACTCAGCCCCGGGGCTGCCGGTAGCCCCGTTTCAGGCCGCCATCGGAATCGCCATCATGCTGGGCCTCGTCTGTCTGGTCTGCGCCGCCGCCACGGGGGTATTCTTTAGCCAGAACTCGGTCCGGAACTGGCAACAGGTGCAGGATTGGCGCATCGAGTGGCTGCTGGGCAGCGTGGCGTTTTTCCTTTTGGGATTATGCCTGCAGGGCTGGCGCAATCAGGCATAGATTTGTGCAAAGGGATAAGCGTCGCATAGCAGTGTTGTTCGTCGCTCCGCATTCCTCATGTACATTCCGATTCGTT
Organism: Acidobacteriota bacterium; assembly: GCA_021826505.1. GTDB lineage: Bacteria > Acidobacteriota > Terriglobia > Terriglobales > SCQP01 > JAKAZV01. The sequence continues at coordinate 20,601 of JAKAZV010000027.1, forward strand.
GAAGAAAATAAGGCAGGGCCGTTGCTATCCGCCCCATCCTGCTTCGCAGGACAGGGACCCCGGCCTTGCTCTGCTCGCTTCTCCCTTTGCCTCAGCATTGCCTCTCATTGGTTCAACGCACCACGTTAAAATGGCAGCTTGACAGAATCCCTGGCGCACATTCAGAGCGAAGTCACCCATTGCGAACTTTGTCCCCGGCTGCGCGCCTACTGCCGCCAGGTGGCGCAAACGCGGAGGCGGCAATGGGCCACCGAAGAATACTGGGGCAAGCCCGTGCCCGGCTGGGGCGATGCCAAAGCGGAACTGCTGCTGGTGGGGCTGGCGCCGGCGGCGCATGGCGGCAATCGCACCGGCCGCATTTTCACTGGCGACCGCAGCGGCGATTTTCTCTTCGCCGCCCTCCACCGGGCGGGGCTGGCGGAATTGCCCGTGAGCTTACATCGCGGCGACGGCCAGCGGCCGCGGCGAATCTATATCAGCGCGGCCGCCCGTTGCGCTCCACCCGCTAATTTGCCCACCCGGGAAGAGTTTGCCCGCTGCCGGCCTTATCTCGAGCGCGAAATGCGCGGGCTGCCGCGCCTGCGCGCCATGATCAGCCTGGGCGGGCTGGCTCATCGCCAGTTGCTGCTGGCCTTGCAAGCCCTGGGCTGGATCGCAAACCCGGCGAGCTACCCTTTCGCGCACGGCGCCTGCTTCGCACTGCCCCAGGGCCGCTGGCTCTGGGGCTGTTACCACCCCAGCCAGCAAAATACCTTTACCGGCCGGCTGACGCCGGCCATGATGGACGTGATTTTTGCCCAGGCGATGGAAAAGATGCGCGAATAGAGTTACGGATGGCTCTCGGAGGCGAGCCGGCGCTTATTCCTTGACTCTGATTATTTAGCGGCCGAAATGTTTGGCGTTGTCAGCCGTAAACTTCTGCCATTTTTCCGGCAGGTCGTCCATGGCAAAAATCGCCGAGACCGGACAGACGGGAACACAGGCGCCGCAGTCAATGCATTCCACCGGATCAATAAAGAGCTGGGTCGCCGTGGCAAAGCCGTCTTCATCTTTTTTGGGATGAATGCAGTCCACCGGGCAGGCGTCCACGCAGGAAGCGTCTTTGGTTCCAATGCAGGGTTCGGCAATGACGTAGGCCATAAAAAATTACCATGCTCCAGGTCGAATGGTGTGAACCCGCCTCTCCCGCGGGGCAGATTTTTATTATACGGGCGAACGGCTCCCGGCTCAAACGGGAATTGCCGTATTAAGATCAGCGCCGGGCAAAACGCCGGACAAGATGCCGCCGCCCGTCGCTGCGAAAGCGCCGCTCCGGGTGCTGATGAAAATAGCTGAGCCAATGGCTGAGCACGTGATCATAGTCCTGAATGCGCGGAATCCTGTGGGCCTGAAAGCGGCGGGAATATGGCGAAGGCGCCGGACCATTGCCCACCAGCACCACATTGCGATAATGCCAGCGGATGAGCCGGCCATGGGCGCCCCGCCATTGTCCCCGCCAGGCCAGCGAATGCGGATGGGGAAAAATGCCATAGGGCAACGCGAAGGAGACCATATGATAGCCGGCCGGCAGCCAGTGCTCGAGCGCCTGCTGGCCGCGGCCGATGTCCTCGGCGGCCTTGCGGTTGCGGCCGAGATTGGAATGCACCCAGGTATGGTTGCCGATTTCGCCGCCCAGCTGGATGACCAGCCGCAGCTTGGCCGCGGCAAAGCGCGGCTGGCGAAATGCCAGATGGTAGGCTGAGTTCACAAAAAATACCGGACGCACCGCAAAGCCGGGATGGCGATGCGAAAAAGCGATCCAGTGCGCCAGCGCGCAGTCCGGCGCCAGCCGGCCGGCGGGCGTGAATTTGATCTGATGCAGCAGCGAATCGTCAAAGCTCAGCACCACCGGCGTGGTCCCGGCGGGCAGTTTAAAAGTGCCGCTGGTTAACTGGCGCAAGGTGACCGGGCGATAGCCCCGCGCCCACAGCCTTTGCAAATCGCGGTCAAAGCTCGGGAACGATCGCCGCCAGCGGGCATTGTGGCCGCCCATGTGGTGAAATTCCAGAACCATGACCTCGCCCTTCAGATTGGGGCGCGGCGGCTGGGCCAGGGCCGGCATGACCGCAAAAAATAAAAGCCCGGAGCCGGCCAGCAGACGGAGCAAGTTGGAAAAACTCATGGGAAAAGAATTGTAACTGAGAATTATGCCGCCGCTGTTACTTTGATTGCGCCGCGGATGTCTTTGCGAATTCCAGCCATCGCCAGGGCGCCCCGGCCGGCACGGCTTGAACCGGCGCCAGCTCGTAGCCATGCGCCCGAGCCTTTCGGCGCAGCGCGGCAACCTGACTCCGGTCCGTCAGCAGCCAGCCCCGCGGCGGCAAGCGCGAAAACGGCGGCAACGGCCGCGGGACTTGCCGGCGGTAAAATTCCAGCCCGTAAACCCAGTCGCGATTCAGATGCCATTCATAAACCGGCGCATGGGCCGGGAGGCTGCCGCGGCCTTCCAATTGGGCGCGGTACGGCTGCCGGAAGGCGTCATCGAGCCTGCGGGCCAGCGGCCGGGCACTGGCCCGCAGATTGAGCTGCCGGTGCCGGCGCTGGAGAATGCCCCCAACCAAAACCGCGGTGATGGCCAGCGTGAGGGCGCAAGTTAAAATCACCCGGCGGCGCCAGGCCCATTGCGCCAGAACGATAAAAATCAGCCCGCCCAGCCAGACGCGCGGCAGCAATAATAAGTGGAACCATGGCGGGCGCTGTGCCGGGGCGGACAAAAGCCACGGCATCAGCCCCAGCACCGGAAGCAGCAGCGCGGCGCATGCGGCGGTGATCAGCAAGGGCAGGCGGGGAAATTTGTTGCGCCAGGCGCGCTCCCCGCAGAGCGCCAATAAGCCCAGGCAGCCGGGTATGGCGGGCAGAATGTAGCTGGGCAGTTTGGAACTCGACAGGCTGAAAAATGCCACCGGCGCGATCAGCCAGAACCCAAAAAACAGCATCAGCCCGGCTTCCGGACTGGCCGCCATCGCTTGTGCATCGCGCCAGCGCCGCCAGGCGGCCGGCAAGCCGCGGCCGGCTTCATCAAGCGGCAAAAGCAGCCATCCGCTCCAGGGAAAAATCGCGCCCAGCAGGATTGGCAGATAAAACCATCCCGGCTGCGGATGATGATAGCGGTTCGTGGCGAAGCGCTCGAGATTCTGACGCCAGAAAAAACTGTAAAAGAAACCGCGGTGCCGCCATTCAAGCGCGAAGTACCAGGGCGCGGCGGTCAGAAAAAAAGCCAGCCAGGGCCAGGGATTCAGAATGCGGCGCCACCACTCCCAGCGCCGCTGCGCGGTCATGTAGAGCAGGAATACCGGAGCTTCCAGCACGATCGCCACCGGGCCCTTGGCCAGCACCGCGAAGCCCAGAAAAATCCCGGCGGCAATGAGCCAGCCTTGTCCCGGCCGCGCGCGCCATGGGCGCGGCTCGTCTGGCGATGGCGCATGCAGGCCCTGATAAAGACATAGCAGGGAAAACGTCATCGCCGCCGCCAGCGGCATATCGGTGGACGCGGCGCGGCCAAAGCCAATCACAAACGCGGAACTGACTCCCAGAGCCGCGGCCAGCGCGCCGGCGCGAAAACATACCCGGCGGCCGATGAACCAGGCCAGGCCGCCGGCCATCAGGACAGCCAGCACCGCATTGGGCAGGCGCGCGGCGGCCGTCGAAGGATGGAAAAGATGAAAGCTCAGCGCGCCGAGCCAATAATAGAGCACCGGCTTCTGCAGCCAGACGCGGCCGGCCAGCCGGGGCGTGATCCAGTTTCCGCTGCGCCACATGGCGCGGGCAATGGCGGCATAGCGCGGCTCATCGGGTCCGAGCAGGCCGATGCGGCCCAGGCCAAACAGTAAATTAATTCCGGCCAGCGCGGCCAGGCCGGTTAAAACCAGCGCCCGCCGCGGCCATAACGGGCGCCGCATCGAGACCATGGCGGAATTTTCATCCCGGTTCATGCCCTACCCTTTTGAGCGACTGAGAACACAGCTATGCGACGCTTATCCCTTCGCTTGGTTATTTGCATATAAGCTTGCTTCTCCCGGCGGTCTTGCCTTCCACCGGCGATGTATCCAGAGCCATTGATCGGGATAGCGGCGGACCCAGCCTTCGATGACGGCGGTATATTGGGCGGTATTGGCCCGCACGTCGGCTTCATCGTCGCCGGTGCGCAACAGCGGCAGCGCGGGTTCGAAATAGAGAACGTAGCGCCGCTCGGCAGCTTCCCAGACGGTAAAGCCGGGAACCACGGCCGCGCCCGTGCGCAGGGCAATGCGGGCCGGTCCGGCGGCGGTGCAGGCCAGGTGTCCGAAAAAGGGGACGAAAACGCCCTGCGGCGGGTAGGAATTCTGATCGAGCAGAATGCCCACCGTCTGGTTGGCGGCCATGGCCTGCAGCAGTCCGCGGGCAAAGTCGCGCTTGTCGATCGGCTGGTTGCCGTGCAGGCCGCGGGTGCGGTTGACCATGCGGTCGAGCGGCTGGTTATCGAGCGGACGCACGATAAAACGCAGGGGAAAGCCGCGCAGGCTGTGGGCGAAGCTGGAAATTTCCCAGCCGCCCAGATGCGCGGTCAAAATCAAAACCCCGCGGCCGCGCTCCCGCGCCTCCAGATAATGTTCGAGGCCCCGGGTGACGCAGATGGCATCGAGATTGGCCGCGGTGTAGCGGGGAAACCGGCAAAACTCGGCCATCTGGCGTCCCAGATGCCGATACAGGCCATGCAGCGCCTGCTCCCGCCACGCGGGGGATTGGTCTGGATAGGCCAGCTCCAGATTGCGCAGCCCCACCCGCGCCAGCCGGCGATGCAGCCGGTAAAAGCCCTCCGCAATGCCCTGCCCCGCCAGCCGGGCGCAGGGACGCGGCAGATATTCGAGCAGCGACGCCGCCATGGCCACCGGGGCATATTCGAGATACTGCCGGGGTTTTGAGGGACGGGACATTCTGGAAGCCGTTGCAGGAATTATTTTGCCATGCGGGCGGGCGTGGAACCGAACTTCGTTCAGAATTTGCAGCCGTTCCCGATTGCGGCCGCGATTCAGTTCCGCCCCCGTTTACACTGGAGATGTTACATGTGATTTGGCTCGGGTTCCTTTCAGGATTCTGGCCCACTATTTTTTAATGCCGAGGCGAAGGGAGAAGCTATGGAATTGGGCATGGTTGGTCTGGGCAGGATGGGCGGCAACATGTCGCGGCGGCTGATGCGGCAGGGTCACAAAATGTTTGTCTGGGACGCATCCCCGGCGCCGGTCGAGGCCCTGGCCAAGGAAGGCGCCGCCGGCGCCAAAACCCTGGCGGAAATGGTGCGGGCCATGCAGACCCCGCGCGCGGTCTGGATCATGCTGCCGGCCGGCGCCATCACCGATGCCACCGTCACCGAGCTGAGCCAGTTGCTGGCCTCCGGCGATACCGTGATTGACGGCGGCAACAGCTATTATCTCGACGATCTGCGCCATGCCGAAGAGCTGGGGAAAAAAGGCATTCATTTTGTGGACTGCGGCACCAGCGGCGGCGTCTGGGGCCTGGAGCGGGGCTATTGCCTGATGATGGGCGGCGAAAAAGACGTGGTGCGGCGCCTCGACCCGATCTTCCGTTCGCTCGCCCCCGGCCGCGGCTCGATCGAGGCCACGCCGCACCGGGAAAACCGGAAAAATTCCACCGCCGAACTTGGCTATCTTCACTGCGGCCCGGCCGGCTCCGGTCATTTCGTGAAAATGGTCCATAACGGCATTGAGTACGGCCTGATGCAGGCCTACGCCGAGGGCTTTCAGATTTTAAAACAGGTCAGCGGCGACAATATTCCCGCCCCCCGGCGCTATGAACTCGATCTCGCCGATGTGGCCGAGGTCTGGCGGCGGGGCAGCGTCGTCGCCTCCTGGCTGCTGGATTTGACCGCCGGCTCGCTGGCGAAAAGTCCCGATCTGGGCGAATACTCCGGCTTCGTGGCCGACTCCGGCGAGGGCCGCTGGACCATCCTGGCCGCGATCGAAGAAAGCGTGCCGGCCACGGTGCTCAGCCACGCCCTCTATAACCGTTTCCGGTCGCGGGAAGAACATGCCTTCGCCGACAAAATGCTCTCCGCCATGCGGGCCGGCTTTGGCGGGCATATAGAGCAGAAAGCCCCGGATAAAAAATAAAATTTTATAAAATCTTATCGCTCGAATGGCAAAGTGTTTGCAGCGGGCATTGCGGGCAG
>JAKAZV010000139.1 GCA_021826505.1 Acidobacteriota bacterium
CAGCACGGGGCCATTCACTTCCATTGCCACGCCCACCGGCACCACCTATACCGATACCAGCGTCACCGCCGGAACCACTTACTATTACGAAGTGGCGGCGGTGAATGCCGGCGGCACGGGCACGGTTTCCGCCGCGGTGTCCGCCGCGGCCACCGGCACGCTGAGCGCCCAGATCACAGTGGATGCGCTGAGTAACCGGCATGCCATCAGTCCACTCGTTTATGGCGTCAATTTCCCCCCCAGCGCCAGCTATATCACGGCCACGGGGACGACTTTTGTCCGTTGGGGCGGAAATAACAGCACGGATTATAATTGGACCAATTTTGACGCTAATTTAGACAACGACTGGTATTTCCAGGACGATCCCTTCGGCGCCCTGGGCCTGAACAGCAGTTCCACCGGCGCCGATTCGCAGGCGTTTGTGAAAGATGTGGTGGCGGCCGGCGCCGACCCGCTGATGACCATGCCGATCCTCACCACGAAGAATCCGGTCAGTGGAATCACCGCGGGCTGGGTGGCAAAGGGAGGCTCCCAATACGACAGCTTCAGCGTGGCGAAATACAATTACACTCCCTGCGAAGTCAACCCCTATGCCCCGGATGACGGTGATGGGATAGACAGCGTATCAACCTGCGCTATAAAAGCGAATCAATATTCAAGCTATACGCCTCAAAACCCGGTTTTTGTCACCGGCAATGACTTTGCCGATGCTTATGTGCCGCTTTTGAATGCGCCCGGATCCAGCGATCCAGCCGGGGCGGTTTACCGCAGCCAATGGGCGCAGGCACTGGCGCCGGATTTCGGCAACGATCCGCATTTTTACGACATGGACAATGAGATGGATATCTGGCAAGGCACGCACCGCGATATCCATCCCAACCCGGTGACCTATCAGGAACAGGCCGATGATTTTGTGAATGTGGGCGCGGGGTTGAAAACATGGGATGTCAAGGCTTTTACCTTTGGCCCCGTCACCTGCTGCTGGGAGGGGTACTGGAACACCGGCGCGGGCGCCAGCGACAAAGCCGCGCACGGAGATGTGGATTTCTGGCCCTGGTGGCTGAATGACGTGTATTGGCGGGGCGAAGTCGCGGGCGTGCAGATCATCAACGATTTCGATTTCCATGCCTATCCGGAATTGTCCATTCCGACGGGCGCGGCCGCGCCCGAACTCGACGCCCTGGGGCTGGCCAGCACCCGCGACTGGTGGGACATCGGCTTTACCAACGCCGATTCCTGGATCGGAAACAATCCCGGCGCGGGCGGACTCCAGCCCGTTCCCACAGTGCAGGCGCGGCTGGTGCGGGCGCTGGCGCTGGCCAATGAAATCATGCCCGGCTTGCCGGTGAGCGTGACGGAATGGAACTTCGGCCAGACCAATGAAGACCCGATCGCCGTGGCCCTATCCGATGCTGATGGCTGGGGCTTATTGGGCCAATATGATTTGTATGCCGCCGCGCGCTGGACGGCGCCCGATCCCTCCGCCAACCCGCCTTCCTATCAGACTTTGAATCTTTTCACGAACTATGATGGCAAGCACGATGGCTTCGATCCGATTTCGGTTGGGACCAGCAATACCTGCGGCCTGAGCGCGGCGGACCCGTTTTATAACGAATGCTATGCCTTTGCCGCGGTGAACGCGGCCGGCACGCAGATGACTTTGCTGGTGGTGAACCAGAACCCCGCCGATCAACTGCAGGCCACGCTGAATTTAAAAAATTTCACCGCCTCTCAGGTAACCAGCTATTCCATCTCGGCCGCCAGCCCCAACTCGATCACGGCGGGCGCCACCGGCAGTTTCAGCGCCAATCAAACCTTTGCGCCGTATTCGATTACGCTGCTGGTCATCAGCGGACAGATGAGCAGCGCCCCGGCGGCTGACTGGGCGTTGAATCCCGAGAATGCCGCCCTGGCCTCGCTCAGCCCCAATACCCCATATTTTCCTCCCGGCATCGTGATGGCCTCGGCGGGAACCAGCGTGGTTCTGCACCCGGTGATCACCTCCGGCAGCGGCACGGTAACGCTGAACGGGATTCAAACCGATAGCGGCATTTCGGGCGCGATTACCACAGCGGCGGTACAGGCATCCGTCAATGCCGCCGTCACCTTCACCATCCCCGCCACAGCCGCGCCCGGCTTTTACAATTTCACGCTCACCGGCCAGGATGGCAGCGGGGTAACCCAGACCCAAGCCGGCATCATCGAAGTCGGCAATCCCGCCGCCACGCTGACGGCCACCGGCAACAACCAAAGCGCGGCGGCCGGCGGCACGCTGAATCTGAGCGTAACCGTCGTGCCGGGAACCAGCGGCACGCTCGCCGCCGGCCAGGAAATTCTATTCACCACCAGCGCCGGTACGCTGTCGGCCGCATCGGATATTGCGGTTTCCGCTTCGGGAAACCAGATTCTGGTGGATACCAACGCCAGCGGCGCGGCCAATGTCACCCTCACGTTGCCCTCTGCGTCGGGAACCGTGCAGGTGACAGCCAAGGGTGAATATGCCATTGGCCATCCCATCAGCACATTCACGGAAACCGCTCAATAAACCAGAAGCCCGGCGCCATCAGGATAAAGTTGAAATAGGGATGAATGGCGCGCTCATCATTGATAAACCAGCCGGGCTGACCTCGCATGACGCAGTGGCGGCGGCCCGGCGGCTGCTGCGCGAGCGCTCGATCGGCCACTTGGGCACGCTCGATCCCGCCGCCACGGGAGTCTTGCCGCTCTTGGTCGGGCGGCTGACGCGGCTGGCGCGCTTTTTTCAACTGCGGGATAAAGAATATGAAGGCGTGGTGCGCTTTGGCTGGGCCACCACAACTTATGATGCCGAAGGCGCTGCCGTCGGCGAGCCCCGGCCGGCGCCCGCGCGCGCCGCAATTGAGGCCGTGCTGCCGGAATTTCAGGGCGTGATCCGGCAGATTCCGCCGGCTTATTCGGCCAAAAAAATTGACGGCAAACGCGCCTATCAACTGGCCCGGGCCGGGACAATCGTCGAACCGGCTCCGGTGGAAGTGGAAATCACCGCGCTCGAGCTGTTGGATTATTCCGCGCCGGATCTGCATCTGCGCGTGCGCTGTTCCACCGGAACCTACATGCGGTCGCTGGCGCATGATCTGGGCCGGCGGCTGGGCATGGGCGCCCATCTGAGCCGGCTGCGGCGCACCCGCGTGGGCGAGTTTACGCTGGCCGATGCCGTCACGCTCGCGCAGTTAGAGCTGGATGCGCGGCAAGGGCTCGCCGCCGCGCGCCTGCTGCCGGCGCGGCAATTATTGCCGGAAATGCCCGCCATCGTGGCGCCGCCCGAGGCGGCCGCGCGGCTGCTGCAGGGCCGGGCGGCAAATCTGCCGGAGTTCTCCCCTGCCCGGCGGATTCGCATTTTCACCGCCGGTGGCGATCTGCTGGCCATTGGCGCGCGGGTCGCCGGCTCGCTGTTTCAGCCGGAACTGGTGTTTCCGCCCGAATGCAGAAACATTGCGAATGATTGAAATCAAAAAATCAGAAAAAATAAAATTTTTACCTGCATACCTACACCTTTGAGTTTAAATCCTTGAAATCAATAGGCTTATAGGGTGTAGGTAGACCATTTTTTACCTACACTCTACCTACACACCAGTCTGATTATTTTTCCTTGCGCGCCAGTAAAATCCCGTCCCGCAGCGGTAATACGGAAACCGTGAAACCGGCCAAAGCATAAGCCTGGCGCGTGATTTCGCGCATGGCCTCGGTTTGCGGCTCACGATCGGGAGTGGCGACCTTGCCTTTCCAAAGCACATTGTCGGCGATGAATAACCCGCCGGGACGCAGCCGGGGCGCGGCCAGCCGCAGCGCCTCGGGATAGCGCGGCTTGTCCAGATCGCAAAAGACCAGATCAAAGTCACCCGGCGTGCTTTGGAAAGAGGCAATGGCGTCGCCGGTAAGCTGCCGCACCCGGCCGGTCACGCCCGCACGGGCGAAGTATTCCGCCGCCTCGCGGGCCAGGGCGGGATCGCGCTCGGTATAAAAAACCTCGCCCTCGGCGCCGGCGGCCCGTGCCCACCATAACGTGGAGTAGCCAATGGCCGAACCCAGTTCAAATATTCTTTGCGCGCCCGCCAGCCGGGCCAGTTGCGACAGAAACGCCGCCACTACCGGCCCCACGATGGGAATATCGCGCCGTGCGGCTTCGCTTTCCATATCCGCCAGCACGGGATCGCGCGCCGGCAGCAGTGTATTTAAATATTCGTCAATGGCGGGAGCGGTAATAAAGGGAGTGGGAGCAGCCATATCCATATTCTGGCAGATGCAATTCGGTAGTGGACAGACATCAAACGATGCCATTGCGTCGCCACGTATGCGAAAAATCACGTCCTCTGGCGGGCGAAAGCGTGCATTTAAATATTCATTTCAGCCGCCGCAGGTTGGAATTACAATGAGCGTTTGCCTGAAAGAAAAGCGGCTGTGCCGCTTATGCGATCAAGCCGTGAAATGACATACGATTCTCATTTGTGAATGGAGCTGCGCGCTATGCCTTCCCAGATCCCGGAAACACTCTCCGCCTTGCGGCAGCCTTTTTCCCGGCGCCATTTTCTGGCCGCGGCGGCGGCCGGGGCCGTCACTCCGGCCTGGAGCCGCGCCCACGCCAGTTGGCAGGGCGAACGAGACCAGCAGCCCTCATCCCCGGCCGGCAACGCTCAATTAGCGGCGCGGACCCGCGGCCTGATGCCGGTGCCGTCCCATGTGCAATGGCGCACGGGCTTCATGCCCCTAACCGCGGAGTTCAATGTCGCGGCTACGGGAGCGGCGCGGCAGGACGATCGCATCGAAGCCGCTTTGAGCCGGCTGCTGATGCGCATCGCGCGTCGCACCGCGCTCAATCTTGATCCCTGGCTGCGCGGCAACCCCGCCACCGCCGGCCTGCGGGTGAACTGTCAAGCTGCCGGTCCGCATTTTCCCACCCTGGGTGAAGACGAGAGCTATCGTCTGGAAATCAGCCCGGAACAGGCCCGCCTGGAGGCGCCCGGCATCGCCGGCGCGCTGCGCGGTTTGGAAACGCTCTATCAGTTGGTTGAAGCCCAGCCGCCCGGCTATGGGTTCCCCGCCGTGGTGATCGAAGACCGGCCGCGCTTTGCCTGGCGCGGTTTGCTGCTGGATGTGAGCCGGCATTTCCAGTCCGTGGCGGAAGTCGAACGCACGCTGGAATTGATGGCCAGTTGCAAATTCAACGTATTGCATTGGCATCTCTCCGACGACCAGGGTTTTCGGGTGGAAAGCCGCGTGTTTCCCCGCCTGCAGGAGCTGGGCTCCGACGGTCAGTTTTATACCCAGAATGAAATTCGCGGGGTGATCGAGCGCGCGCGCCAGCTGGGCATCCGCATTCTGCCGGAATTTGACATGCCGGCCCATACCCAGGCCTGGATGCCCGGCTATCCCAGGCTGGGCAGCGCGCCCGGCCCCAATCATATTGCCCGCAAGTTCGGGTATCACAACGCCGTTTTCGATCCCACTCGCGGCTACGTATACCGTTTTCTCGACCGCTTTTTCGCCGAAATGGCCGGCCTGTTTCCGGATGCGTTTTTGCATATCGGCGGCGATGAGAATAAAGGCCCGGAATGGCGGGAAAACCCCAATATTCGCGCCTTTATGCGCCACCACGGCATTACCTCCAAAGC
>JAKAZV010000028.1 GCA_021826505.1 Acidobacteriota bacterium
GCTAAGCACCGCGTCGCGGCTGCGCGGCGTCAGCTCACCCACGGCGCGGATGCCATGCAGCAAATCCCGCAATTCCGCGCAGAGGGCTTGAATTTCATTTGCCGTGCCCGCATCCGTGCCGGGGGCCTGAATTTCCCGCCCGGTCTCCACATGCCGGTCCGCCAGGGACTGCAACACGGAGTCGATGGCGCCGCGCTCGCCTTCCATCGCCATTTCGGCGAGTTCCACCAGCTGATTAGTGACACCCGCCATGGCGGAAACCACCACCACGGGCGCCTCATCTTTCCGGTCGGCGACAATCTCCGCCATGCGCCGCAGCGCAAGCGCGTTTTCCACCGACGTGCCGCCGAATTTCATCACCACCATGGCGGAATATCTCCCAAGCGCGGCCCCGGGGCCGCCGCCGCGTCAAAATCCAGGCTCAGCGCTCCAGATAACCCGTTTCCCGCATCAATTCCGCGTTTAACAGCGCCGCGCCCGCCGCGCCGCGCAGGGTATTGTGCGACAGCAAAGTGAATTTCCAGCCCAGCACCGGGCAGGGGCGCAGCCGGCCGATCAGTGTGCTCATGCCCGCATTCCGGTCCCGGTCCAGCCGAGGCTGCGGACGGTCGGCTGCTTCCAGATATTCCACCACTTGCGCGGGTGCGGCCGGCAGGCGCAGTTCCTGCGGGCGGCCATGGAAGCTCTGCCAGGCCGCGAGGATTTCATCCCGGCTGGCCGGACGCCGCAGCTCCAGACTGACCGATTCGAGGTGCCCATCTTCAACCGGCACGCGGTTGCATGCGGCGGAAATCTGGAAATCCGCTGCCGCGACTCCGTCCGCTTCCAGCCGGCCCAGAATTTTTTGCGGCTCGCGTTCGATTTTGTCTTCTTCTCCACCGATATAGGGCACCACGTTGCCCAGAATGTCGAGCGAGGCTACGCCTGGGTACCCGGCCCCGGAAACGGCCTGCATCGTCGTCACCATGACCTTGCGCAACCCGAAGGCTCGCTCCAGGGGAGCCAGCGCCAACGCCAAACCGGCGGTCGAGCAATTCGGGTTGGTGACAATGCCGCCTCCGCGCCGGCCCCATTCCAGCTGCTTTTGCCGGGCCAGCAATTCCAGATGCTCGGGATTAATTTCAGGAATCAGCAGCGGCACTGCGGGATGCATGCGCAGGGCGCTGGAATTGGAAATCACCATGTGGCCGGCGGCGGCAAATGCGGGCTCCAGTTCGGCGGCGATTGCGGCATCGAGGGCGGAAAAAATAACGCGCGCCGGACAGTCGCCCGGCCGCGGCGGCCGCAGTTCCTGAGTGCTCATCCGCTCGGGCAATGGTTCCACCAGCCGCCAGGCGGCAGCCTCGCGGTAGAGCTTGCCGGTGGAACGGTCGGAGGCCGCCAGCCAGACCGGCTCAAACCACGGGTGTGCGTGCAGCTGCAAAAGAAAGCGCTGCCCGACCACTCCGGTGGCGCCTAAAATGCCTACGGGAATTTTTTTCATGCCGTTTTGACGGGAAAACGAGTTTAACTGCCCGCGCCGCCTACCAGGCTATCCAGCCGGCTTTGGTTAATTTTAACCTGCCCGCTTTTTTGCAAACGCGCCTGCAGCGCATCGGTAAATGCGGTAAAAACCAGCTGCCGTTTGCGGTTCAGCAAGGTGGTTTGCACCTGGCTGCGATACCGGGCAAAGGCGCCGGAAGGCGGCGGTTTCAGCTGCAGCAGGGTATATACGATCTGGGTTCGGCTCAACGATACCGGCCCGGCAACCTGTCCTGGCTTGAGGTTCAGGATTTGGCCGAAAAACCCGCTGACCGGACCAATGCCGGCCAGTTCATCATCCCGGCCCAGGAAGGGACTGGTTACGACTTTCAAATGCCAGCGAGCCACGGCGGCCGCCAGGCTTTTCTGGCGCGCCATTTGCGCGATTTTTTGCGCCCGGCTGGCGGCCAACGCCTGCGCCTGTTGCCGGCGCAGATCACGCGCCACCCGATTGGCCACAGTGTTGAAGGGCATCGTGCCAGGCGCCTGGATTTGCTTGACCTTGGCCACGATGTAGCCCGCGGGCAGGCGCATCGGCGGAGTCAGGCTGTTTACCGGCGCGCTAAAAACGGCATGGGTGAATTCCGGGTTCACCCCCACATACTCGACTGGATCGGTCTGGCTGATCAGAGGAGTTTTGATGAAGGTCAGATGTAATTGGCGGGCCGCCTGCGACAAGGGTTCGCTCGCCGCCAGGGTTTGGACGCGCTGGATGGCATTGCGCGCCGCCCGCTCGCTGGCTTGCTGCTGCAGGCTCTGCTCGATTGCGGGCGTGGCTTCCGCCAGGCTTTCGGTGTGCGCCGGTTGCCGGGCCAGGACCTTGATAATGTGGTATCCGTAGACGGTTTTGACCAGCGGACTGAGCTGGCCAATCGGCAGGGAAAACGCGGCTTGCTGAAAGGCGGGCACGGTTTGGCCCGGCTCAATCCAGCCCAGCTTGCCGCCATTGGCCGCGCTGCCGGGGTCCTGGGAATATTTCTTCGCCAGAACTGAAAAATGCGCTCCCTTGCGCAGTTGGGCCAAAATACCGAGCGCTTTCTGTTTGGCCTGTTTGGTCTGGGCCGGAGTCAAGCCGGTGGTTTTAATCAGGATATGTTCCACCATGGCCCGTTCCGGGAATTGATATTGCGATAAATTCTGCTCATACGCCCGCGCAATTTGCGGGCTCGATATCTGTATCTGGCCGGAAAGTTGCGCCGGATTGGCCAGCACGAACTCGATTTGCCGGCGTTCGGGGCTGCGAAACTCATCTTGATGAGCGGCGTAATAAGCTTGCAGAGCGGCCGGCTGGGGCGGTGGCAAGGTCTTCGCGATTTGCTGCGGATCCAGCGCGACATAGCCGATGCGCGCCTTGGCGTACTCCTGTTCAAATTCGGCGCGCACCGCGGCCGGGCTGACCCGCACGCCATCGGTAATCAGTGTGTAGAATTTGTAAGCCAGCAGGCCGCGCCCCAGATGGGCTTCATACTGCGGCACTGTCATCTGGTAGGCTTGCGCCACCAGCGACCGGTATTGCTGCGCGCCAATGAACTTGCCCTGGGGGAAAATATTTGGATCCTGCCGCAGGGCGTGCACAATCTCGGCATTGTTAACCTTGAGCCCAAGGCGCCGCGCCATATTCAATTCCGCTTGCCGAAGAATCAGGCTCTGCAGAATCTGATTGCCGACGTAGGGCAAAAATGAAGCGGGAATCTGTTCCTGTTGTTCTTCCTGCTGCAGTGCCTGATCGAGCTGCGTGGCCGAGATTTTATGGCCTTCCACAATGGCGATGGTGTCACTGCCGGTGCCGAATCCGGGGCCGGAAAGAAAGCCCGGAATCAGCGTCATGGTCATGCCGATGCAAATCAGCACCAGCAGACCGCCCAGAACCCAGCGCACGAACTTTTCGCGTTGTCGAAATAAATTGAGCATAAAAGGAACGCCTGCCCGCGTCCATGCCGTGGACGCGGCTGAGGCGGGCTTCAGCCCGACTCGGAATTCCGCTGCGGGCTGGAACTTTATTATAGCGGGCGCGCGGGAAAGCCGCCAAATGTTCGTCCGGTGAAAGGCGGCCTATGGCTTTCGTTTCTGTGCCTGACGGCGGTCTTTGGCTGCAACCCAGGCATTAAATCGTGCCCGCTGCGCGGGAGTCAGAAAAGCGCGCACTTTCTGGCGTTCCTGATGCCGAATGGCCAGAAACTGCTGCCGGCATGAAGTATGTAACTCGTGAAACCGGGCAATCGCCTGATCGAGAATGCCTTGAAACTGCTTCGTCTGCCCCGGCGTAAGCTGCAGGTATTGGGACATGTGCTGGACGAAGGCCGCTTCCGTGCGATGTTTTTTATGATGGCCGCCCCAATAGCCATACCCCATGGCCAGCCCGGCCCCGGCCAGGATGCCGAGCAGGAAGACAATGCCTAATATCAGGCTGGGGCGGGTTGGAGCGGTTCGGGTCACGGCAGGGATGGTTCAGTTCAGGGTTGATATAAACCCAGGGTCGCGGCCGGTTGTTTGGACATATCGGGTGCGATGGTTCCCGCGAATTGCCGGCTGGAGCCGGCCAGCCACAAAACGGTATTCAGGTTGCGATGGCGCCCGGCGCGATAGCCCATCGTGCCGATGACCAGCAGAATCAGAGAAAATGCGGCCAGATAGGGCACCAGCCGCATAAAACTGAAACTCAGCGCTCCCGCCCAGTTGTTTTCATTCCGGCGCTGAATTTCCGCCCATAAACGTTGAAAACTGGGCCCGGCGCCGTTCGTCTGGCCGGCCTGCAATAGGGCCCCGCTCCAACCCGCGGCGGCGGCGTATTCTGCGCAGCTCCGGCAGGTGGCGGCATGACGGCGCGGCTCGCCGCCGGTGGGCGCGCCGGCCTCGATCTGTTCGCGAAATTCGGAACATTTCATATCGTCGTCCTTTGCCGCAGCATTTGATACTGCTTTTGCATGCGCTTGCGGGCGCGAAACAGGGCTACTTTCAACGCCGAATGCGCCATGCCGGTAATCGCGGCCATTTCATCCAGAGATAATCCCTCAATCTCTTTCATCACCAGAAGCCAGCGGTCGCGCGGCCGCAGGCCGTGGAATAATTTGTCGACCAGATCGCGGGCTTCCGACTTCCTGGCCGGGTCCGGGCCGGTGCTGGCCAGCCAGCCGTCATCGTACTCCGGAATCAGGCTGTCGGTGCGGGGCTGCCGCTTCTGCTTGCGTAAATAATCCAGGCAATGATTGCCGGCGACCCGGTACAGCCAGGGGCGGAAAGGAACATCGCTGCGCACCCGGTCCAGGGAAAAATATATTTTAGTGAAAATCTCCTGGACCAGATCGGGGGCTTCATTCGGCCGGCGGGTGATATTGGCCGCCAGCCGCGCGATCGGACCCTGATAGCGGCTATAGATAGCGGCAAATGCCTCGCGGTCCCCGGCCTGGGCGCGCACTACCAGATGCTGATCGGGGTCTTGGCTGTCCACCGCGGTCACAGTTCCATACCACAAGGCTGTTTCGGCCAGCATCACAATAATGGTAACGCCGGGTCTTCTATTAAAGTTACACCCGGCTGCCGCCCGCGGGAAGGCTCCAGCCGTGGCTGTGCCGTCCGGTATGGGCGCCCTGAACGGCATGATAATATGCCTATGGCTTGCGTCGAGGGTAGCTAGCGCCCCGCGGCGCGCGGTTGCGGAGCAGGCGTTTTGCACATTAATCCAGCCCTCATTGCCATTGAATTTCTGGCTTTTTTATTCGCCCTGAGCGTGCATGAATGCGCCCATGCCTGGGTGGCGCACCTGCGCGGGGATGATACGGCGCTGCTCCTCGGCCGGGTGACGCTCAATCCCTTGCGTCACATTGAACTTTTCGGCTCAGTCATTTTTCCCCTGTTGATGCTGTTTTCCGGTACGGGCTGGTTTTTTGGCTGGGCTCGGCCCACGCCGGTGGATGTCAGCCGGCTGCGCCACCGCAAATGGGACGACATTCTGGTGGCGCTCGCCGGACCGGCCAGCAATATGCTGGTGGCCGTATTGGCCGCGGGGGCGCTATTTTTGTTGCGCACCGGCGCGCCGGGCCGTCTGAGCGGATTTATTTCCAGTCCTGAGTCAACTTCGGGCTGGCTGGCCCCGCTCGCTAATCTTGCCTATTTCAGCCTGGTGCTGAATATTGTGCTGGCGGTCTTTAATCTGATTCCCATTCCGCCGCTCGATGGCAGCCATATTCTGGGGCATTTGCTCCCCGCCGGGCTGAGCGGTTATTATCGCCGGCTGTACAGTCAGGGCTGGCTCTGTCTGCTGCTGCTCATCGGAGCCATCTATCTGAACCTGCCGGGAATTTTGTTTTCCCCCGTGGTGCTGGCCTTTGGCGGGGTATTTCATTTGAACGGGATCGGAATTTTCTGATCGCCCGGCGATGCTCATCATGGACGATGCCAAGCCTCAACCCGATGCCGCGCCGGCTCCCGCCGCTCCTGTCCGGGAATCGTTGTCCGCTTTTAGTGTGCGCGTGGGCGAAGTGTACGATGGCCCTCTGGATTTGTTGCTGGACCTGATCCGCAAGCAGGATATTGACATTCGCGATATACCCATCGCCCGCATTACCAGCCAATATCTGCTCTACATCGAGCGCATGGACCATCTGGACGTGGAAGTGGCTTCGGAATTTCTGCTCATGGCCTCAACCCTGATCCAGATCAAAAGCCGCATGCTGCTGCCTGCCGCGCCGCTGCTGCCGGGCGAGACGGCGGAAGATCCGCGCGAAGAACTGGTGCGCCGTCTGCTCGAATATGAGCAGTTCAAAAAAGCCGCGGAAATGCTGCATGAGCGCCAGCAATTGGAAGATGCGAGCTGGCCCCGCCCGGTAAGCGAGGAGTTCGCTGGCGATCTGTCGGCTGAACCAGAACTGGCGGTCAGCATCTATGATCTGTCGCAGGCGTTTCAAATGGTGCTGCGGCGGTTTCAGGATCGGCCCCAGCTCGAGATTCTGGCCGAAGATGTCAGCGTCGCCGATGCGCTGCGGCATCTGCACCGCTGCCTGCTGGCCAGTGATCAGCCATTGAAGGTGCGGGAATTGTTTGCCGCCGCTCCCAGCCGCCGGGTGCTGGTGACCATGTTCATTGCCCTGTTGGAACTGGTGCGCCTGCAAGCCGTGATCATTCGCCAGGAGCGCATGTTTGGCGAAATCCTGTTGCGCAAGGACGCGCGCTTTGCCCAGGTCATGCCGGCCGTGGAAGGTTTAATTCCCGCCGCAGCTTCCCCCGCGCCCGCTGGAGAAACCCGTCATGAGTGAGCCCAATTCCGAGCTCGTCTCCTGCCTGGAGGCCGTGCTCTTTGCCAGCCCCGAACCTGTGGAACTGGAGCGCCTGGCCCAGATGCTGGGCGCCGAAAAAAGCGCCCTGCAGCCGGCCATGGAGGCTCTCATGGCCGCGTGTGCGGGCGACGAGCGCGGCATCGAGGTGCGTTACGTCGCCGGTGGCTATCGCATGCTGACTAAAGCCCAGCACCATGAGTCAGTGCGCAAATTCCTGCGCGGCCTCAAGCCGCCGCTGCGGCTTTCCCTCCCCGCCCTGGAAACACTGGCCGTCATCGCCTATCGCCAGCCGGTGACCGCGCCCGAAATCAAGGACATCCGCGGCGTGGATGCCAGCGGCGTGCTCAATACTCTGCTCGAAAAAAAGCTCATCACCACCGCCGGCCGCAAAGATGTGGTGGGCAAACCGATCCTGTACCGCACGACGCGTGATTTTCTGCTGCGTTTTGGCCTCGGCGGGTTGAAGGATTTGCCCACCATGAAGGAATTTGAAGAAATGGTCCGGGCCGGCCTGGCGGGCACGGACGGCCTGATGTCCGGGCCGGAATCGGCAGCCGTTCCGGAACTGCCCGGTCTGGCTCCAGAACCTGCTCCCGATCCCGCGGAATCCGCGGAACCCGAATCCGAAGCCTGAGGCTGCCATGCCCGACCGCATACAAAAAATTATTGCCCAAGCCGGCCTCGCCAGCCGCCGTCAGGCCGAGACCTGGATCCAGCAGGGCCGGGTCGCGGTCAATGGCGAAACGGTCACTCAATTAGGGGCCAAGGCCGAAGCCGCCCGTGACCGCATTACGGTGGACGGCCAGTTGCTGCGTCCCCGCCTGGGCCCGCAGTATTGGCTGTTTCACAAGCCGCGCGGCGTGGTCTCGACTCTGCGCGATCCCGAGCAGCGGCCGCATCTGGCTCAGTTTCTGCCCAACCGCCGCCGCCTGTTTCCCGCCGGCCGGCTCGATTTTCATTCCGAAGGCCTGATGCTGTTGACCGACGATGGCGAAATCGCCGACCGCATCATGCGGGCGGGCGAAAGTTTTCCCAAAACCTACTGGGTCAAAGTGAGCGGACGCCCCGGCGAAGCCCAGTTGGAGCGGTTGCGGCGCGGTATTCCGCTGGACGGCCGGCGCACCGCGCCGGCCCGCATCGAATGGCTGCGCGAGACCTTGCCGGGCCCGCGAGTTTCTTATGAAAATCCCTGGCTGGAAGTGATCCTGACCGAAGGCCGCAACAACCAGATTCGCCGCATGTTCCTCTCGGTAGGGCATCCGGTGGAAAAATTGCGCCGGGTGCGGATCGGGTTTTTGCGCCTGACCGGTCTGGCGCCGGGCCAGATGCGTGAATTAACCACCGAGGAACAGGCGCGTCTTTATCGCGAGCTGGAATCGCCGGCCCGGCCACGCCGGGCGCGAGCAAATCCGCCGGCCGCGGTGAAAGCCGCGCGGTCCCGGACCGCCGGCCCGCATCCTCCCTTGCGCCGCCCCGGCTCCACGCGCCGCCAGCGGCCGCCGGCGCGGCGTTCTCCGGCCCGGCGCCGGGAGACCTGAGCCAAACGATTGCCGCGAGCAGCTATGGCCCATCAAATCACTTCCGCTCATGGTCCTTTATTCTGGGAAGAAGACGGCGCCGGCCCGCCGTTGATCCTGCTGCATGCCTTCCCGCTCGATGCCCGCATGTGGGCCGATGAAGCCCGGCGCCTGGCGGGCCGCTACCGTGTGCTGCGCCCGTATTGGCGGGGCTGCGATCCTTCAGTCCAAGCCGAAGATCCCGCGGCCGGGTTTCAGGCTTCTCCACGGGATTCTCCGATTACGCCCGCCGATCTGGCCGGCGATGTGGCTTTGATTCTGCAAGCCGCGAATGCGTCGCCGGTTATCGCCGTGGGCTGCTCCCTCGGCGGCTATGTGCTGTATAACTTCATGCGCCAGTATGCCGGTCTGGTGCGCGCCCTGGTGATTTGCGATGGCCGCCCGCAAGCCGATCCCGATGGCGGCGCCGCCCGCCGCCAGGCAGATGAGGCATTGCTGGAGCAAATCCGGACCCAGGGTCTGGCCGCGGCCCGTGCTGCCTGGTGCGAACGCATGCTGGCTCGCATTCTCGGTCCATATTCCCAGCGCCGGCGCCCGGAACTGCTGGCCCGTTTGCGGGATTGGATCAGCGAGCGCTCTTTGGCCGCGGTCCTGCGCCTGAACCAGGGCATGGCGCATAGGGCGGATTGCAGTGCGGTTCTGCCTGGCATTTCCGTTCCCACTCTGCTTCTCGCGGGGGCCGAAGACGCGCTCTGGCCGGAGGAAGAAATGCGGGTCGTTGCGGATGCCATTCCGGGCGCGCAAGCGGCGGTCATTGCCCAGGCCGGCCATCTGGCGCCGATCGAAAACCCCGAGGCGTTTCATGTTAGATTGGATGGCTTTCTGGCCGGAATCTGAGTTGAATATCCCCATTTAAGGGTTGCCTGAATGATTACCTCGAGTCATAAAATTTCATGCAATAGAGTTGACTTGATTGGGGCATAATCGTTTTGCTCTAGATTCAGACTCCGTGACTTGAAATTGCGGAACGACGTCCATCATTTGCCGCATCGCATCCGGCCCCTCGATTCGGCGCGAACGCTGCGATTGCGCCTGAGTCTGCTTGGCGCCGCGCTGGCGTGCCTGCTGGCCGCGGCGGGCTGCGGCTCGCCCGCCAAAACCGTTTTGGTCCAGCCCCCCATGCCTCCGGGCGTCAGCTGGGGTGGTCCTGCCGCGCGGACGGCCGGCGCCCGCGAAGCCAGCCGCTTACCCCTGCCTTCCGATAGCGCGGTAAACCACCGGGTTCGCCTCCGCGTGGGCATGATCTGGCGCGTGGGCACGGCTAGTTTTTATGGTTTGCATGAACAGGGAAACTGGACCGCTTCCGGCCAGCGTTTTAACTGGCATAAAATGACGGCGGCCAACCGCACCCTGCCCTTCGGCACGGTGTTACGCGTGACCGATCTGGCTACCGGCGAATCGGTCAAGGTCCGCATCAATGATCGCGGTCCGTTCTGGCCGCGCCGCATCATTGATCTTTCCGCCGGCGCCGCCCGCCGCATCGGTCTTTATCGTCAGGGATTAGGCACGGTGCGGCTGCGCATTCTTAAGCTGCCGCATCCGTTGCCGCCGGGTATTTATACCGTTCAGGTGGGGTGGTTTACGCATGACGGGCCGCTGCGCCGCTGCCGCCGCATGATGCGCCGCTATAACCACCAGCCCGTGATCTCGTTCCATTCCCGTGATGGCCGCTGGCTGCGCTATGGCAACGGAGTAAGTTTGCGGTATGAAGCGGCCGCCCGCCTGGTGCGCCGGCTGCGCCGCCGGAATTATCCCGCATATATGGTTCGGCTCAATTAACGTCAAACCCGGGGATTTTTTTAACCTGGGGGCCAGCCCAGAGAACGCCCGCCCAGCAGATGCACATGCAGATGAAAAACGCTTTGCCCCGCATCCGGGCCCGCGTTGACCACGGTTCGGAATCCGCCCGCGAGGCGCCGTTCCCGCGCCAGATGAGCGGCCATGCGCTGCAGATATCCCAGTAATTCATCATGCGAACCGTCGGCCGCATCAAGCCCGCTGATATGCTGCTTGGGAATGAGCAGTATATGCGTTGGCGCGGCGGGATGCAGGTCTTCAAAGGCGAAGATGCGGGCATCTTCCCAGACTTTGCGGGAGGGGATTTGTCCGGCCGCGATTTTGCAGAATATGCAGTCCATCGTAAGCTGCGGGGCGGTTTACCGGAATGCTTTTCAAGCCGGCGTGGCCGCGCCCTGCTTCTTAAAAGGTGTTTTCAGGTATTGCCGGGCCAGGGTGAGCGCGCCATCGGTATT
Source organism: Acidobacteriota bacterium (assembly GCA_021826505.1). GTDB lineage: Bacteria > Acidobacteriota > Terriglobia > Terriglobales > SCQP01 > JAKAZV01. The sequence goes on from JAKAZV010000028.1 coordinate 10,624, forward strand.
GTCGTGGGTTTGCAGCGCCCGCTCATATTCGTTGATAGCGCGGTTGCGCTGGCCGGTTAAATCGAATATTTTGCCCAATTGAATGCGGCTCCAGACCCGGATCCATCCCGGACGCAGGTCGCCGTTCAGCGCGTCGCGGTACTGGTCGGCCGCGCCCTGCCAGTTTTCTTCCTGAAAGTCGGCTTCCGCGATGCGGTAATGCGCGAGCGAACTCAGCGGGTTTACCTTGAGCGCGCGCTGGTAATACTGAATCGCCTGGGGAAAATCTCCGGCGGATACATAATTGTCTCCGCGCGCGATTTCCACCCGGACTTCAATTCCGGCATTGGATTTCAGCAGCCAGTCCTCGGGATCGATTTCCACTTTGCGCGGACGCCGCGCGGTCGTAATGGAATAGGAGCTGGCGCGCCCGTGCACCTGGATGCGCTGCATCACGGGCGATCCATCGGTCACCACCCGCATATCCACCGGCATGTCAAATAAATCCAGATTCTGCCGCAGCCGTCCCACCACGCGGAAGCCCCCGGTATAGAGCCGGTAGACGGTATAGGTGTTATGGAACTCCGGCACGCCCGTGCCGTTATACCATTCGGAAAAAAACGGGCTCAGATCTTCGCCGCTGCTTTTTTCCAGCACTTGTTCCAGCTCCGCGGTGGTGGCTGATTTCCAGGCGTACTGGCTGACGAATTGACGCAGGCCGGCCAGCAGTTGCTTTTGTCCTAATTGCCAGCGCAGCATGTGAAAAAGGATGGCGCCTTTGTCATAGGTCAGGTCCTGAAAGGCCGGCGAGAACGGATACATGCCTCCCGTTTGGGCCAGCGAATTATGGCCGTAGCTCAAAGCTCCGACCATCAGATCATTGATGACGCTGCGGTAGGCTCGCGGGCCCGATAGCGACTCCACATAAAGGGCTTCAAAAAATCGTGCCGCGCCGTACTGGATCCAGGCATCGGCCATGCTGGCCGGGCTGACGAGATTGCCCAGCCATTGCTGGCTGATTTCATCCGTCAGCAGCCGGTAATTTAAGGCATTGCCTATGCTGCCGCGGCTCAAAAAGATCAGATTGGGCGAGCTGTAAGAAGGCAGCGAGCCATCCGGCAGTTCCACCAGAAGCAGCGTGTCGGAGGGTGGATTGCCGAGGCTTTGACTGATAAAGCCCGTGATCGAGCTGGCCGCTTGCGCGTATTTTTGCACCAAGGCCGCCGGAACATTCGGGCCAAAGTAGAAGTTGCTGGTCAATCCCCCCAGCGTGAAGGTCTGTGCGCGCAAGGGGGTAATTGCGATGGAGCCTGGGAACGTGGCTTGCGTCTGCTTGTAGGTATAAACAATCGTGTTATTGGTCAGGGATTGCGCCGTGGGCGCTCCGCTGGCCAGCAGGCCGTAAGGCGGAGGCAGGGTGGCGCTGACCGTCATGGTAAAGCGGTTTGTGTTATACCCCACGAGCGGAAACCACTCGCCGGGATATAACAGAAAACTGCCTTTAGGTCCCACATGGACAGTTTCAAGTCCGGGTATTGGGCTGAGCGCCGCATTCGCCAGCACGCCCTGATAATGAAACGTCAAATGCAAGGTTTGCCCGGCCATGAGCGGGACGGGAAAATAAACGTTGACAGAAGCTCCGGTGCGGGTAAAATTCAAACCTTGCGCGGCGGGCGCGGCGGCCTGGGGAGTCAGCCGATGTGTCCGATGTGCCCGGCTCAGGGTTCGGCTCAATACCGGGGGGCGGGGCATGGACGCGGGGGCGGCCGTTTCACTCGTATCACTTGTGCCGGCGGCGGTTAACGGACCGGCATCCTCGGTCACCGATTGCACGTTCAAATTCTGATTGAGCAGGAAACTGGCGGAGGTGGCCGGTTGCAGCGCGGTGAGCGTGACCTGCGCCACGGCCTTCATCTCATGCTGGGGAAATTGAAAACTCAGATCAATGTGATAATGACTGACCTGAACTTCGGGCGCGGGGGCGCTTTGGGCGGCGCTGAATCGCGTGCTGCCCAGGAATAAAAATGCGCAGGTTAAAAAGTAAATCAGGCGTAGCGGTCGAACAGTCACTTGGCGCTCCCTGGCTCCCTTCCGCAAGGCGGAGGAGCATTCAATCCCGGCCGTGCCGGTGCAACTTAAGATTCGTATTGGCTTGAGGTGTCTTGGATGACGGCTTCCACTTCCGCGGCGGCCCGCCCCATGGCGCCGGGTTCGCCCAGGCAGGTGCGCAGACAGCTCAATTTCTCGCGCATCCGTTGGCGCGCCTCCGGGTCGTCCAGCAGGTTTCGTGCCCATTTTACAACAGCCTCCGGGGTGAACCCATCCTGCACCAGCTCCGGCACCGCTGCTTCTCCCAGCACCAGATTGGCCATGGCGATATACGGCGTCCGCACCAGTCTGCGGCCCAGCCGGTAAGTCCAGGGCGAAAGCCGGTACACCACGATCATGGGAACTTCCAGCAATCCTGCTTCCAGGGTTGCTGTCCCGCTGGCCACGATGGCGATTTCAGCCTGGGCCAGCAGTTCGTAGGTGGCGCCGGTCAGAACGCGTATAAAGCCGCGTGCCGTTTCCGGTATCGCCGCTTGAATTTCGCCCGCATTCAGCCCCGGTGCGGCCGCGATGGCGAATTGCACATCGCGTTCGGCCCGCAAACGCCGGGCTGCTTCCAGCAATACCGGCAGATGATACTCCAGTTCCCGCCGCCGGCTGCCCGGCAGCAGAGCCACGACCGGCGTGGCCGCTTCCAGTCCATGGGCTTTCCGCCAGGCTGCCTGCTCGCTGACCGAGCGCTGCGCCGGCGGGGGAATTCGGTCCAGCAACGGGTGTCCGGCAAAGACCGCAACCATCCCATGCTGTTGATAGAACGCGGGTTCAAAGGGGAATATGCAGATCATGCGCCGCACCGTGCGGCGCAGCAGACGCACCCGCCGCGGCCGCCAGGCCCAGACCTGGGGGCTGATGAAATAAATCACCGGAATATTGGCTTGCCGCGCCCGCCGCGCTAATCGCAGATTGAAATCGGGAAAATCCACCAGGATCAGCGCCCGCGGCCGCCGCGCCGCAATGGCCCGCCAGAGCCGGCGATAATGGCCGTAAATGCGCGGCAAGTGCCGCACCACCTCCGCCAGACCCAAGACCGATAACTCGCGGCTGTCCAGCAGCAGTTCGCAGCCGGCCGCGCGCAGGTGCTCGCCGCCGCAGCCGAAACACCGCCATTCCGGGTGCCGCCGGCGTAATTCCGCGATCAGGGCGCCGGCATGCAGATCGCCCGAGGCCTCGCCCGCCACAATGCCGATTTCAATGATGGAGTTGGGCAAAGGTGTTCTCGCGTGAGTCATATTAACAAAAAAGGCCAGATCGCCTCCGGGGGCGGTCTGGCCGGCAAGATCAGTTGTTAACCAGCGAAGTTTACCAGCGCACCACGGGCACGGCCGCGATATGCCGGCTGGAATCACCCACCGCCAGGCCATATGAACCTGGGGGCACGCGCCAGCTTCGGGTGTGTACGTCAAAGTAGGCAAAGTCCCGCCAGTGCAGCCGCAGATGCACCTGCTTCGTCTGGCCTGGCGCCAGTTCCACCCTCTGGAAGGCGCGTAATTGCTGAAAAGTGCGCCGCACCCGGCTATGCAAGGGCCGCACATAAAGTTGCACTACGTCGGCTCCCGCGCGTTGTCCGGTATTGGTGATGCTCGCCGTCACATGTAGTATCCGCTTCCGGCCCCGGCCGGAACTGGATACCTGGACTTTGGGTGCGATCCGGAAACTGGTATAGGACAGCCCGAACCCGAAGGGATAGCGCGGTGAGATGTGCCTGGAGTCATACCAGCGATAGCCGACATAGATGCCTTCGGCAAAATCCACGTGATTGTCATGGCCGGGATAATGCCCGTAGGCCGGCGCGTCTTTCCAATGCTTTTCGAAGCTGTCGGGCAGGTGGCCGCTGGGGTTGATCGTGCCGAACAGAATTCCGGCAATTGCCGTGTTGCCGTTTTCCCCGGGATACCAGGCATAAACCAACCCGGCGGCCTGGTGGATCCAGCGGCTCATGGCCACGTTGGCTCCGGCATCAATCACCACGATGGTGTGCGGGTTCAAGCCGCCAACCTCGGCCAGATAGCGGTCCTGGTGGCCGGGCATATGAAAATTGCGGTCCCAGCCTTCGCCCTCGCGCGGGCCCATGGCGGCGATGACCGCTCCCGCATGTTGAATCTCGCTCCGCTGGGCCGCGGTCAACAGATCCGCCGGCAATTTTGCTTGGGGTGTGCGATGCCGCCACCAGAAACGCACGCTTTGCAGCTTCATGGGGTAGGGAATATAGCTGACCTTCACCCCCGGCCCCGCCGCTTTGCGCACTGCGGCCAGCAGGCTGACGGGGTGAATGTTTGGTTTGACCAGCGCGCTGCCCGCGCCGCCGGTAATGGCCGGGGTGGCATCCGGCCCGACCACCACGATGGAGCCCACGCTCTGCGCCAGCGGCAGCACGCCGCCGCGATTTTTCAGCAGCACCGCCGCCTGGCTTTCCACTTTTTCCGCGACCGCCGCACTGGTCGGGTCCACCAGGGGAATGCTGGCCAGCTTTTGTTTGCGGCCGATGAAATGCATGGCCACCATTTCGCGCAGCAAGCGCAGCACGTGCCGGTTGAGCGTGGCCACCGTGAGCTGGCCGTTTTTCAGCCGCGCCATGATCTTTTGAGCGCTGAAATGCTTGTCGGACGGCATCTCCAGATCCAGGCCGTTGTTCAAGGCCAGCGCCGTGCTGTGGGTCGCGCCCCAGTCGGACATGACGACGCCTTTGTAATGCCAGCGATGGCGCAGAGTGTTGATCAGCAAAAACCGGTTGTCGCTGGAATAAGCGCCATTCACGCGGTTATAGGCGGCCATGATGTTCATCGTTCCGCCCTGCTTGACCGCGGCGCGGAACGGGGCCAGGTAAATTTCTTCCAGCGCGCGCAGGCCGATGATGGAGTTGACGCTGCCGCGATGGTATTCCTGCTCATTGCCGGCGTAATGCTTGGCGCAGGCCGCCACCCGCATGGATTGCAGGCCGCGAATCCAGGCCGCGGCCATGGTTCCGGCCAGATGCGGGTCTTCGCCCAGATATTCAAAGTTGCGCCCGCACTGCGGCTCGCGCGTAATATCCATCCCCGGACCCAGAATAATGTTGACGCCGCGGGCGCGTGAGTCGCGGCCGATCGCATGTCCTTCCCGGTAGGCCATGCCCGGATTCCAGGTTGCGGCCAGCGCCACAGATGCCGGATAAGCGGTGGAAGGCCCCCACACCCGCACCCCCACGGAGGCATCGCTCATCTTGAGTGCCGGTATGCCCAGCCGCGGAATCGCGTGCGTGAACATACTCTTGTGCCCCGAGAGCATGCTGATCTTTTCCGCCAGTGTCATCTGGCGCAGCAGTTGCTCCGCCCGGGCATTCACGCGCGGCGAATTCAGGCTGGCATGGGAATGTGCGGCTTGGGGGCGCGGCCGCGCCGCCCAGGCGGGAATCACGGCCAGACTCAGGACGGCAATGGGCATCCAGGTGAATCGCCGCATCGGGCGGGAGAAATTTTGTGGGCGGTGAAAGTAGCGCATTTTTAAGTTCCTGAATCCATTCAGTGTAAGTTGTGCGTGGCGCCTCGCCGGGCCTGCGCAAAATCACACCATGGGAACATAACGAATCCCTGCCGGTCAAGGTTGGCGGCCGCCGCTTCCGCGTAGTGATGCTTGGGGTGATTCTCTTTTTACCCCCCCTGCGGGGGGATGGATTTTCGCTCAATCTCCAGCTAAGGTATTAGTTTGCTCCGTGGTGTCAATAGCCGCGGAAATATTGCGAATCATGGGATTTGGGCGCAATCTTCAATATGCATGGCGGCAGTGGCGGGCCCGGCCGGGCCTGCTGTTCGTGGTCGTCTTCACCCTGGGGTTGGGTATTGGCTGCACCAGCTCGATCTTTGGGGTTCTGGACGCCATGCTGCTGCGCCCCTTGCCGTTTTATCACTCCCGCGAATTAGTCGCAATCAAGGAGGTTCTGTTGCCCGTGCCCGGCGGCGCGCAACAGGTCCAGAACTCCTTCATGGCCGGGCCTGATTTTCTGGCCTGGCGCCGCCAGCAGAAATCCTTTTCCGTCATGGCGATTTATGTTCCGCGGGTCTTTGATGTCGGCCGCGGAGCCAATGCGGAGCGCATCGGCTCCGCACGCGTCAGCGGACAATTCTTTGAAACTTTAGCCGTGCCGCCCCTGCAGGGGCGGGTATTGCGCCCCTCGGACGGCGTTCCCGGCCATACTCATCGCGCCGTTCTCAGCTACGGTTTCTGGCAGTCGCATTATGGCGGCCGTGCGGGCATGATCGGCCGCATCATTCATTTAGATGATCTGCCCTATCGCGTGGTCGGCATCATGCCGCCTTACCGTGGCTATCCCCAGTACGCCCAGCTTTGGATTCCCTTGAATCATCAATCCAAATTGCTGCATGGGGTGGGAGACCACGATTTCCTCTGCCTGGGCCGGCTGCGGCCCGGGGTGACGGTGGCGGCCGCGAACCTGGAAATGGAAGCCCTGGCGCGGGACCGCACCCGCCAGCATCCTCACGCCAATGCCAATATCGGCGCTCGGGTCATATCTCTGCGCCGGGAATTATCCGGGCATGTGCATAGCGAAATCTGGCTGCTGATCGTTTCAGTCGGCATCATTCTGCTCATTACCTGCGCCAATGCCGGCAGTCTCTTGCTCGGCCGCAGTCTGGCCCGAAGTAAGGAATTAGCCATCCGCATGAGTCTCGGCGCCCGCCTCCGCGAGCTGGCCGGGCAATGGCTGGCGGAAAGTTTTCTGCTCGCCGGATTGGGCGCCGTGGCCAGTTTGCTGGTCGCTTATGCCGCTTTCCATCTGCTGCGCGCCAGCCGTCTGGTTCCCGCTTTTTTTGCCGCCCACATCGGGCTGAATGTGCCGTTTCTGGTCTTCAGCCTGTTGTTGACCTTGCTGGTGACTTTTGCCATGGCCAGCCTGCCTTTGCTGGCGCTGCTGCGTCTGCGGCCCAATGCCTTGCTCAATGAAACCGCCGGCCGCGGCCTTATCGGCGGTCCGCGCCGCATCCATCGCCTGATTGTGGCGTGCGAGCTGGCTTTGCTGATCGTGCTGCTTGGACAGACCGCTTTGCTGGTGCGCAGTTTTCGCGCCCTCGAACAGGTCCCGCTCGGCTTTCGGCCCCGTCATCTGCTGCTATTCGAAACCGAGCTGCCGCAGTTGAAATATATGCACAAAGCCCCGGTGCTGGCCATATATGAGCGCATGGTGCGGCGGCTCAATCATGTTCCAGGCGTGAAGAGCGCGGCCTTGTGCTACATTTTGCCGCCGCAGTATGTCGGAGCTTCCAGCATCGTGGTGCGCGGCCGGCCGGTGGATGAATATAACAACGGCCCCTGGGTTTTTCGCGCCGTCACTACGCCCGGCTATTTCCGCACCCTTGGTATTTCGCGCATGCGGGGGCGGGCTTTCACCTGGAGCGACCGCGCCGGAACCCAGCCGGTGGCCGTCATCAATCAGGCGATGGCGAAATTCTTCTGGCCGGGGCAAAATCCGCTCGGTCAGCAGGTGCAGATTTACGATTTTCCCGCGATTTGGTGGACCATCGTGGGCGAAGTGGCGAATGTTCCTGACAATGGCCTGCGCCACCGTCCGCAGCCGGAAATCTATCTGCCCGAAATGCAGGGCTATCTCGGTTTTACCGCCAGCTCCGTGGCGCTGCGCACTCGGGGCGCTCCCCTGGGCGTGCTGCCCGCCGCGCGGTCGGTCATTCAATCCCATCATCCCGATATGCCGGTATTCCGGGTGCGGACCATGAGCGCCAGCCTCCGCCATGCGTTGCGCGTGCCTCGCGCCCGCGCCGAGTTGATGCTGGTGCTGGCGGGGCTGGGTATATTTCTCGCCGCGGTGGGCGTTTATGGGTTGGCCGCGTACAGCGTCCGCCTGCGTACGGCGGAACTGGGCGTGCGCATGGCTCTGGGCGCGCCGCCCCGTCAGTTGGCCCGCGGCATCCTATGGAGCAGTCTGGCGCAGGCGGGCGCGGGGGTGGTTGTGGGGGTGCTGCTGGAATTGCTGCTGACCCGCTGGACCCGCAGCTTGCTTTTTGTCGTTCATGCCGGAGATCTTCCCTCGCTCTTGCTCGGCATCGCCGTCTTGCTGGGGATGGTCGTGTTGGCCAATCTGCCCGCGATCGTGCGGGTGCTGCGCCTCGACCCGGTTCAGGCCCTGCGGCAGGAATAGGCGGCGGCTTTACCAGCCTTTGATATATAGCGCCTGCGTCACCGCCGCCGCCGCCAGGCAATAAATTCCAAACCAGTGCCAGCGGCCCGCCTCCAGCCAGCTTGACAGCCAGCGCAGCGCCACCATGCCCGCCAGAAACGCGCAGGCCATGCCCAGCAGGCCCGGTTCCAGCACCGCGGCCGCATGCAGGGGCGTCATGGCTGCATGCGCGGCTTTATGCACCCGCCAGAGTTCGCGCGCGATGGCCAGGGGCGTGATCGCGACCACCATCGCGAAACTGAACGACTCGATGCGCGCGCGCTGGCCGCCTTGCAGCAGCCCGCCTGAAATCGTCACCCCCGAGCGCGAAAATCCCCGGAAGGGAATGGCCAGACCCTGCAGTATCCCCATGATCACGGCTTCGCCGCGGCGGATTTCGCGCGGAGATGTCTCCGCTTCCGCCGGCCGCCGCGCCTCCCGCAGGCCGGCCCACAGGATCAGCAGGCCCGCTGCCGCCAGCGCTGGCGCGATCCAGTTGAGTTTATGGAACAGCGCTTCGATGGGCACCGGCCGCCCGCCCTGGCTGAGAATATGCTCCACCAGCAGAATGACCGGATACCCCACCGCGCCCGACAGCAGCGAGGCCAGAAAAATCAGTTTGAAAAAACTCCAGAACCGGGTCCACGACGACAGAAACTGGTCCGCCCATTGCCGCCAGAAATAGACGATCACGGCAAACATCGTGCCCGTGTGCAGCAGCACCAGCAGCAGTGCGTTGGCGGGCGTGGACATGTTTTCGTGCAGCAGTTCGGCGGTCACGATCACATGCGCCGAGCTGGAAACCGGAAGCAGTTCGGTTAAGCCCTGCACGATGGCCAGAATGACGATATGGAGCCAGTTCATGATGTTTTTCTGACGAAGGGAAATGCATGCGGCGAAGCGCGGACGCCGAAGCTAGATTAATGCAGGGAGGGTGTGGGCGGCCAAAGTTTTTATAAATGCTTCAAGCCCACCGGCATTTGTTGGCTGAGCCGGAAGTTTAAAAACGCGGCTTCGCCCGCCCAGTCGGAGCCCGGATACAGGGTTTCGATCCGGCGAATCCATTTTTCCGCCTTCCTGCGGTAATGATTGGCGCGATTCAGCTTTTGCCTGCGCCCCGGCCGGCTGTAGGCGGTGACGGCCACGGCGTAATGCCAGGCCGTCTGATATGCGGCGGCCGCGGCCCTTGGCCCGGTTTTATAGTTTTGGTAATAATCGCGGTAAACGTGGCCTTCTTTCACAATGCAATGGGGATGGCGTGACCAGTGGTTGCAGTTCAGTTTGCGCTGCAGCAGCAGATATGCCGCCCGCGCCGCCCAGGGGGTATGGGAATAGTTGCCCCGCACCTTGCGCAGCAGCCGGCCCTTCAGCATGTAATTGTATTTTCCCTGGGGCGTATTGTATTCGCCGCGCTCCAGTTGCCAGGCAATGGCGCCGGCCCGGTACAGGGCTTCGGCCGCCGGCGGGCTGGCGCGAAAATCGTCCCAGACGCGGTAATACAGCAGGGCCGCGTTGCGCGCCGTCTGGCCCTGCAGGGCATAGCGTTCGGCCCGTTTTTCCCGCGCCCGCGCCGCGCCCATCAGAATTTGCGCGGCCTGCGGGTTGTTCAGGGCCAGCAAGCCCTGGTTGCGCATCCAGCCCGAGGCATGCACAAATACATGCGCGAACTTGCCGCTGTAGCCCAGCACCGCGACTTCCTGTCCGGGCCGCACCATTGCGATCACCGAACTGCTGGCCTCGGGGCCCACATACATTTTGGCCGTCACCAGCGCCAGTTCCCGCACCGGATGCGCGGCGCTGGCCGGCAGGGACTGGGCGGCCAGCCGCGCCCCGGCGATGAGCGGGATCAGCAGCCCGAAAATCGGCAATAGACGGGAGCGCGGTGTGGGATGGCACATAGCTTCAGATTTTATACGAAACCCGAATCCGGGCCTGCTTTTAGAACGCCTCCCGCCGCGCTTCCTGCACGCTTTCATGATCACGAAACCATTCCGGCCAGCCTGCCGCGTCCATTACAATGAATACTGTGTCCAACTCAGTGCAACTGATCCCGCTTGGCGGCCTGGGCGAATTTGGCATGAACATGATGGCGCTGCGCTACGGCGGCGACATGGTGGTCATTGACTGCGGACTGATGTTTCCCGAGCCGGAGCTGCCCGGTGTGGATATCGTGGTTCCCGATCTCGCCTGGCTGCTGCGCCACCGCGAGCAGGTGCGGGCGGTTTTGTTGACCCACGCCCACGAAGATCACATCGGCGCCTTGCCCTATCTGCTCGATCAGATTCCCGTTCCGTTGTATGGCTCCGAGTTCACGCTGGCCCTGGTCGAGTCCCGCCTGCGCGAATACGGCATGCAGGATGAAATCGAGCGGCGGGTCGTTCGCCCCGGCGAACCCTTTACCCTGGGTCCGTTCCAGATCGAGTTCATTCACGTCACCCACAGCATCGTCGGCGCCTGCGCCATCGCCATCACCACCCCCGCCGGCGTGGTCATCCATACCGGCGATTTCAAAATTGACCCCAGCCCCACCGACAATCTCTCCTTCGATCTGCATAAGTTCGCCGATTACGGCGCCCGCGGCGTGCTGGCCTTGCTATCCGATAGCACCAACGTCGAGCGCCGCGGCCATACCGGCAGCGAATTGGCGGTGCGCGACCGGTTTGATGAAATTTTCGCCACCGCTTCCGGCCGCATCGTCATCTGCTGCTTCACCAGCTCCATTCATCGCATCCAGCTCGCCGTCGAGCTGGCCGAGGAATACGCCCGCCGGGTTTGTTTCATCGGCCGCAGCATGGAGAACAATACCGAAATTGCCCATCGTCTCGGCTTTCTCCGCATTCCCGACCGCATGCTGATCCGGCAGCAGGAGCTGCGCGGCTTTCCCCGCGAGGCGACTTGCGTGGTCATCGCCGGCAGCCAGGCCGAACCCATGTCGGCGCTGGCCCGGGTCGCCGTGCGCAACCATAAGCACCTCGAGCTGGCGGCCGGCGATACCGTGGTGCTTTCTTCGCGCATGATCCCGGGCAATGAAAAAGCCATTTTCCGCATGATCAACCACCTCTTCAAGCTGGGTGCGCAGGTTATCTACCCGGGCGGAGACGGCCCTCCGGTGCACGTTTCCGGCCACGCCAGCCAGGAAGAGCTCAAGCTGCTGATCAATCTCGTCCGCCCGCGCCACTTCATTCCCGTGCATGGCGAATTCCGCCAGCTCTCGCTGCACGCCCAGTTGGCCCGCAGCCTGCGCATTCCCGGACTGGAGGCGCATCTCATCGAAGATGGAGCCATTCTTGAGCTCGATGCCCGCGGCGCGCGCCATGCCGGCTCGGTTCCCGTGGGCAAGGTGCTGATTGACTCCGGCTCGGGAGATGAAATCGCCGAGGAGCGCGTGGTGCGCGACCGCCGCCATCTCGCCGAAGATGGCATCGTGCTGCCCGTGGTGGCCATCAGCCGCGCCACCGGCCAGATACAGAATGAACCCCAGATCATCACCAGCGGTTTCATCGGCGAATTGCCCGGTGACGGCCTAATGGCCGGCGCCCAGGATGTCGTGCGCCGCACCGTGCAGCAGTCCAATCTGGAAGAGCGCGAAGACCAGACCGTGATCAAGGAAAAAATCCGCATCGAACTGCGGCGCTACCTGCAAAAGGAAACCCGCAAGCGGCCTATGATCCTGCCCGTCATACTGGAGGTTTGATCAGCTTTCACTCGGCGCGTGGCATTCACCGCGTGCTTGTGGCGTCCACGGCCGGGTCGCGTTTGAATCTCTTATACCATCGTGGATATGGCCGCTTCCGTTCCATCCCGCCTTGGCAGTCCCTTATGCCGTAATTCGCACCTCCTGCGCTGGGTGGAAAAAGTCTCTGATCTCACCCAGCCCGATCATATTCACTGGGTGGACGGCTCGGCCGACGAAAATCAGCGCCTGCTGGATGCCATGGTGCGGTCCGGCAGCCTGACCCGGCTCAACCCCGAGCTCTGGCCCGGCTGCTACTATGCCCGCACCGATGCCGGCGATGTGGCCCGCCTGGAAGACCGTACTTTCATCTGTTCGCTTTCCAGGGATGCCGCCGGTCCCACCAACCATTGGGCCGAGCCCTACGCCATGCGCGGCCGCCTGCGCCAGCTTTTTGCCGGCTGCATGCGCGGCCGCACGCTCTATGTGCTGCCCTTCAGCCTGGGGCCGCTGGCTTCGCCCTTTTCGCGCATCGGCGTCCAGCTCACCGATTCGCCTTACGTCGTGGTCAGCATGCGGATCATGGCCCGCATCGGACGCGAGGTCTTTGCCGAAATTGATAAAAACACCCGCCGCGTGGTGGCTTGCCTGCACAGCCTGGGCGCGCCGCTCGCTCCCGGCCAGGCCGATGTCGCCTGGCCTTCGAATCCGGAAAAATACATCGTGCATTTTCCCGAATCCCGTGAAATCTGGTCCTACGGGTCGGGCTACGGCGGCAACGCCCTGTTGAGCAAAAAATGTTTCGGCTTGCGTCTGGCCTCGACCATGGCCCGCGATGAAGGCTGGATGGCCGAGCACATGCTGATCCTCGGCGTCGAAGACCCGCAGGGCGAAAAAACCTACGTCGCCGCCGCTTTTCCCAGCGCCTGCGGCAAAACCAATTTCGCCATGCTCATCCCGCCTCCCGGCTTTGCCGGCTGGAAGGTTTGGACGGTGGGGGACGACATTGCCTGGATGAAGCCCGATCCCCAGGGCCAGCTCCGCGGCCTCAACCCCGAAACCGGCTTTTTCGGCGTGGCGCCCGGCACTTCGGCTCGCACCAATCCCAACGCCATGGCGGCGCTGTCCCGCAATACCATTTTTACCAACGTCGCCCTCACCCCTGACGGCGGCGTCTGGTGGGAAGGCATGACTCCCGAGCCGCCGGCCGAGTGTCTTGACTGGCGGGGCCAGACCTGGACGCCGGCCCTCGCCCGCGCCACCGGCGCTCGCGCCGCCCACCCCAATGCCCGCTTCACCGCCCCCGCCAGCCAGTGCCCCACCATGGACCCCGACTGGCAATCGCCGGCCGGCGTGCCCATCAGCGCCATCATCTTCGGCGGCCGCCGCGCCGCTACCCTGCCGCTGGTCTATCAGGCCTTTAACTGGAGTTCCGGCGTTTACGCCGGCGCCACCATGGGGTCTGAAACCACCGCCGCCGCCGCCGGCGCTCTCGGCCGCGTGCGCCGCGATCCCATGGCCATGCTGCCATTCTGCGGCTATCACATGGGCGACTACTTCCGTCACTGGCTGAAAATGCAGCGCGCGCTCCGGCTTACGCCAAAAATTTTTCACGTCAATTGGTTCCGGCAGGATGCCCAGGGCCGCTATCTCTGGCCCGGTTTCAGCGAAAATATGCGCGTTTTGCAGTGGATTGTGGATCGCGTCCATGGCCGCACCCTTGCCCACGAGACCGCCATCGGCTGGATGCCGCGCTATGAGGAAATCAACTGGTCGGGACTTGACTACTCCCGCGAGCGTTTTAACGAACTGCAGGCCGTGGATCGCTCCGCCTGGCGCTCGGAAGTGATCTCGCACGAGGAGCTCTTCATTGATCTGCACGACCACCTGCCGCCCGAAATGATCTACGAGCGTGAGCTTCTGATCTGCCGTTTATAATTCCCTGGCCCTTCAAGGCGCGGTCACGGTGATGAGGTTGGAAAACGGGCTCGTTAAATGGCGCGTGCTGACCGCCCGCACTCCATACCGCGCGGTCGCTGAATGTACAAATGCGCTGGCGTCGGTATAAGTTGTGGCCGTCTGTGGGGTTGAGTTCAGCTTCCGCCACGGGCCGCCCGCCCGTTGCCGGTAGATGTCATACCCCGCCAGATGGCGGTTCGGGACCGGCAGCCAGGATAAATGCACCGTCGGCGGATGCCCCAGTCCCACAATCGCCTCCAGTGCGCGGGGCGCGGCGGGAGGAATCCGCTGCCGGACCCATAACTCCGCGGGCGCCGCGTTTTCGCTTTCCACGCTCAGCCCCACATGGCGCGGCCCGTGCGGGAAAACCGTAAGTGCGCGCACGGTATAGCGGTATCGCCATCCGTTGCGCGCCGTGCGGTCCAGATAACGCGTGGCCTCGGCGGGCAGATCGGCCAATGGCCGCCAGCGCCTCGCCACGCGAATTTGTTCCTGGCGGCTTCCAGCCGCCGGCCGCGGGCTGGAATTCGCCAGCATTCGTTTGAGGCTTATGCTTCTGCTCTGAGACCGGACTGGCGCGGATAGAATTTCCCGATATACCCGGTATCCGGCGGGCGCGGGCCGCGGAGCCTGCCATCGCAGCTCAACTCCCCGTTGGCTTACCCGTGCGGTTACGATCCGAGGCGGCGCCGATGCCGGCACGCTCGAAAACAGCTGCCAATTCGACCAGCCCGCGCCGTGCCGGGCGCGGTTGACGAACTCAATCGCCAGCCGCACGGTCTCCGGCTCGTTCTCCTCGGCCGGCAGCCGTGCCATCAGCCCGCTCAGCCGCAGGCGCATCTCTCCGGGCAGCGTCGCCGCGCGGTAGGTTGGCTGCATCAGCCACGGGTAGGGGCAGGGCATGCCCGGCGTGGGCCGTGCCTTCGCCCGCCGGGCCGGCCATAAGCAGACGCGCAGCCGCACCGGCCCGGCGATCCGTTCGCCCCCGGTGGTTTTTGTGGGCGGTGTCCAGTGCAGCCGCAGCCAGCCCCCGCGCCGCGTGGCGCGTAAGTTGCTGACGGGCCGCGGCAGATTGCGGCTGGGCGGCAGCGGCGGTCCCACCTGCCCGCATCCGGCTCCGAAGAGACTCAGCAGGAGCAGAACGCCGCCCGAACAGGACGATTTCTTCTTCACTTCCCGGCTTTTCATGACGCGAGCGCCCGCCTGCATTCACCCGCTGTTTTGAACGGCTTCTTCTCTTCTTGGTTCCTACAAAATATATCTCGACAAATCCTGATCTTTCACAATGTTTTCCAGTTGCTTGCGGACATACTCCGGGTCAATGACGTATTCCTTCTGCCCGCTCTCCGAAGCGCTGAAGGAAATTTCATCCAGCACCCGTTCCATGATGGTGTGCAGCCGCCGCGCGCCGATGTTTTCCGTGGCCTGATTGACCTGGGCGGAAAAGTTTGCGATCTCCTGCAGCGCTCCGTCGGTAAATTGCAGCTTCACGCCCTCGGTTTCGAGCAGTGCGGCATATTGCTTGATCAGCGCGCCCTTGGGTTCCTTCAGGATTTTGACAAAGTCTTCCACCGACAGCGACTCCAGCTCGACCCGTATGGGAAACCGTCCCTGCAGCTCGGGGATCAGGTCGCTCGGCTTGGAGACGTGAAAGGCTCCCGCCGCGATGAATAAAATGTGATCGGTGCGCACCATGCCATAGCGGGTGTTGACCGTGGTGCCCTCGACGATGGGCAGAATGTCGCGCTGCACCCCTTCGCGGCTGATATCCGGCCCGTGGCCGCCCTCGCGGCCGGCGATCTTGTCAATCTCGTCCAGAAATACGATTCCGTTCTGCTCCACCCGTTCCACCGCCTGGCGCTGGATCTGGTCCATGTCGAGCAGCCGCTGTTCTTCTTCCTGCACCAGGTAATCGAGCGCTTCGGCCACTCGCATATTGCGCTTCTTGGTCTTGCCGCCAAACAGGTTGGGGATCATGTCGCGCAGGTTGAGATCCATTTCCTCGATCCCCTGGTTGGTAATGATCTCGAAGCTGGGGGTATTGCGCTCGCGTGTCTCGATTTCGACCATCTTGTCGTCGAGCTTGCCTTCCCGCAGTTGCTGCCGCAGTTTTTCCCGGGTCTTTTTGCTGGTATCC
>JAKAZV010000029.1 GCA_021826505.1 Acidobacteriota bacterium
ATTGACAATGGCATCGGGACGCAGCCGCCCGTCGTCGTCGCTGAGGGTGGACTGCAGCGTATAATCACGGTCCTGCGTCAGTCCACAGCTGTCGAAAATATTTTTCAGCACCGCCTCGCCCCAGCGTCCACGCACGCCACTGCCCGACTGCAGAGCTTCTTTCAGCCGCCGCGCTTCCTGGCTCATATTGGCCCCGATCGAGGTCAAGCCGGCGATCTGCTGTTCCAGCCGCTCGCCGCTTTTACCGCGTTCGATTTCAAGTTCCTGGATGCGCTGCTGATACTGCTGCAACTGCTGCTGCATCTGCGCCAGCGAGGTTTGCAGCGCGGTATTGCTTTTGCCCACTTCGCCGAGCATGCGCTGTTCGAGCAGTTTCAGAGCGCCCTGGGCATTATCGTTGAGTTGCTTCGCGGCGCTGTCCAGAGCAGGCTGGGTCGCCTTCGGCAGCAGGGCTTGCAAAAGCGTGCTCAGACGCGTCTCATCGGCCGCCTGCGCGGCCAGCCGGGCCTCATATTGCGCGCGCAGACTTTCCAGTTGCTCCCGCGCCGCGGCCAGGGCCTCCTGCTTGCTCTGCTCCGCGGCCCCGAGCGCCGCGGCCTGGGCCCGGACCGCGGCCGCCAGCTCGGTTTCAAGCCGGGCGTGGTCGAGTTCAAGCTGCTGGCGGCGGCGCAGATCGCGCCACCAGGCGGCGCCCGCGGCCAAAGTTGTCAGCAATAAAATGACCGGCATTAATAAAGTCATGCTGGTTTCCGTGCGCGGCAATTGTCTGCAATTATATAGTCTTTGCCGCCTGGCGCCTGGGGTGCGGCCAGACTCACGTTAATCTGAAGACAGGCAATTCCCATGTCCATACTCATCACCGGCGGCGCCGGTTATATCGGCGCGGTCACGGCGGAAGTTCTGCTCGAGCAGGGCCATGAAGTCGTGGTCTATGACAACCTGTCGCATGGCTTCCGCGATGCCGTGCCCCAGGGCGCGCACTTTGAACCGGGTGAAGTCGCAGACGGGGAAAAAATCGAGTTCCTGTTGCGCCGTTATCAAGTCACCGGGGTAATGCACTTTGCCGCCTGGATTGAAGTCGGCGAATCCATGCGCGATCCGGGCAAATACCTGAACAACAACTTCAGCGCGCCGCTGGCGCTGCTTGAGGCCATGCGGCGGGCCGCAGTGCGCGATTTTGTGCTTTCTTCGACGGCCGCGGTTTATGGCCTGCCCGAAAGCGTGCCCATTCGGGAAGACGCCGCCTTGCGCCCCATCAATCCCTACGGGCTGAGCAAGCTGATGCTGGAGACCGCGCTCGCCTGGCAAGCCCGCAGTCACGGCCTGCGCTATGCCGCGCTGCGCTACTTTAACGCCGCGGGCGCCACCCGCGAGCGCGGCGAACGGCATCAGCCGGAATCGCATTTGATTCCATTAGTCATGGAGGCCGCGCTCGGCCGGCGTGAGGCGATTGAAATCTATGGCGATGACTACGATACCCCCGACGGCACCTGCATCCGCGACTATATTCATGTGCGGGACCTAGCCGAAGCCCATGTGATCGCGCTGCGGCAATTAGCAGTGGATGCCGGCGCAGAGCCTGCCGGCCCGGCGGCGCCCGATCTGGCCCGCCGCGCTTATAACCTGGGCAACGGCCGCGGATTTTCCGTGCGCGAGGTGATTGCCGCGGTGGAGCGGATCAGCGGCCGCAAAGTGCCGGTGCGGATCGCCCCGCGCCGGCCCGGTGATCCGGCGCGGCTGATCGCAGCCGCCGATAAAATGCTCGCCGCCGGATGGCGGCCGCGCTATGCCGAACTGGAAACTATCGTCGAATCCGCCTGGCGGCGGTTGATTGCACGTGAGGCCCGTTAGTGCCACCGAAAACCGCATTACGGCAAAGCGATGAAAATGCCTGGCTCGACTGGGTGCGCCGCCAGGTGCGGCCGGCGGCGGTTGGCGGACTGCGCCTCGGCATTGGAGATGATGCCGCGATTGTGCGTCCCCGAAGCGGCTGGGAAATCGCAGTGACCACCGATCTGATGATTGAGGGCACTCACTTTCGCCGCGGGATTGACCGGCCGGAGGACTGCGGCTACCGGCTGGCGATGCGTGGCTTGAGCGATCTGGCCGCCATGGGGGCCGAACCCTGGATGCTGTTTTTTTCCGCCCTTTGGCCCAAGGACGAGCCGCCAGCCTGGCGGCGTTCCGTGCATCGCGGCCTGACTCAGGCTGCGCATGCGGCCGGCGCCACGCTGGCCGGTGGAGACGTATCCAGCGGAGTTCATGCGTGCTTTGACATCGTGGCGCTCGGACAAATTCCTCGCGGTCAGGCGCTGCGGCGGGATGGCGCGCGTCCAGGAGATCGCATTTTTGTCAGCGGAACTTTGGGTCAGGCGGCCTGGGGCCGGCAGATGCTCGACCATGGCCACATCCCCCAAAATCCACGCGAACGTTCGGCGCTGCGGCGTTGCCAGCGTCCATGCGCGCGCTGGGAGCTGGGAGAAAAACTCCGCGGCCTGGCCTCGGCAGCCATGGATTTAAGCGACGGATTGAGCAGCGATCTCGACCGGCTCTGCGCCGCCAGCGGCGTTCATGCCCGGGTTGATGAAACCAGCTTGCCTTTGGCCGGCCCGGCGGGGGTGGGACAAAATTTTCTTGCTCTGGCCCTGCATGGCGGCGAGGATTACGAATTGCTGTTTACCGTTCCGCGGCGGAAGCTAGCCGCGCTGACGCAGCGGACCGGCGCCAGCATCCAACTGACGGAAGTCGGCGAAATTTTGCCCGTTCGCCGCGCCCGCAAGTCTCAGCCGCGGCTTTGGCTGCAAGCCGGTAACGGCCGGAGCCAACCGCTGGCGCCCCAGGGTTGGGATGCCTTGCGACCGCATACGCGGCATTAGGTCTTTGTGTTTCTGCCCCACTCCTATCTTTCCGCGCTGCTGCTGTTGATCCTCAGCATGCTGCTTTGGGGCAGTTGGGCCAATGCCCAGAAAGCCGAGCGCGGGCTGCCGTTTGAGCTGTTTTACTGGGACTACGTCTGGGGTCTTCTGCTGACGGTCTGGCTGGCAGGCATAACGCTGGATAATTTGCGGCCATACACTTCCGAGAATTTTTTCAGGAATCTGGCCCATGCCAATTCCAGTCATCTGCTGGAAGCACTGGCCGGGGGCGCGGTTTTCAACCTTGGCAATGTCCTGCTGGTGGCCGCGATTTCCCTGGCCGGGATGGCGGTAGCGTTTCCGGTCGGGGCCGGAATCGGGCTGGTGCTGGGCGTGGGGCTCAACTATGCCATCGCGCCCAGCGGCAATCCGTTTTTACTGTTCGGGGGCATCGTTCTGGTGCTGCTGGCCATCGCGCTGGATGCGCGCGCGTATGCGGAATTGAAGCATAATGCCGGCTCCGCCAGCCGTGCCGGCGTGGCCGTGAGCATGGCCGCGGGGATTGCCATCGGCTTGTTTTATCCTCTGGTCGCACGGGCTCTGCGCGGTCCCGGGCACCTGAATCCGTATACAGTGCTGGCTATTTTTTCAGCCGGCGTATTGGCATCTTCATTTCCCCTGCTTTTCTGGTTCATGCGCCATCCCCTGCAGGGGGCACGGGTGGGACTAGAAGATTACCGGAAAATGCCACTGCGCCAGCATGCCTGGGGATGGCTGGCCGGCGCACTCTGGGCGCTGGGCACGGCGGCGAATTTTGCCGCTTCCTATTTGCCCTTGATTGGCCCGGCCACGGCTTTTGCCCTGGGCGAAGGCAATACCATGATCTCAGCACTCTGGGGCGTGCTGGTGTGGAAAGAATTCCGCGGCGCGAACCGGCGGGTGCGGATTCTGATTTTTTTTATGTTCGTCAGCTTTGCCGCCGGACTGGTGGCGATTGCCCTGGCGCCGATCGTCCACTGACCCTTTTACACCCTCCGAAAGTATTAAACATACAACCAACCGCCATCCCCGGTCTTCTAATTTTCATCAGGCGAACTAAGGCTGATCCAAGGAATGTGAAATTCCTGGAGATGGCCGGAATCGGTTCCGGGAGGAAACGGTCATGCGAGTGTGGATTCAATGGGCATGTGCGGCGTGTGCCGTATTGGGTTTCAGTTTTAGCCTTTGGGGACAGACGACCGGACAAATCACCGGCACTGTAACCGACACTTCGGGCGCCATTGTGCCGGGCGCGACGGTGCGGGTGCAGTCACCCAGCCAGGGCATCAACCGCATCGTCACCACCAACGGATCGGGAAACTATCTGGTCGCTGGCTTGCCCTACGGGGTCTATAACCTGCAAGTCTCGGCGCATGGCTTCAAGACCTATCTCGCCAAAGGCGTGGTCTTGCGCACGGGCGAGAAAGCCCGGGCCAATGTCGCCCTGCAAGTGGGCGCGGTCACCAGCACCATCACTGTTTCCGGCGCCGCGGTCGCCAAGGTACAACTGGAAAGCGCCACGGTTTCGACCACGGTCAATGCCCGCCAGGTGGGTCAGCTCGAATTAAACGGACGCAATTTTGCCCAGCTCGTGATGCTGGTTCCCGGCGTGGTCAACGTCAACGGCACCGACCAGCAGCATGTCGGCGTCTACGGCGGGGTTGGATACAACATCAATGGCGGCCGCTCGACTGAAAACAACTGGGAAATTGACGGCGCCAATGTGCAGGATAACGGCAGCAACGGCTCGCTCAATGTCTATCCCAGCATTGACGCCATCGCCCAGGTGCGGGTGCTGTCGTCCAATTACGGCGCCCAGTATGCCCGTGATGCCTCGGGCACCGTGCTGGTGCAGACCAAATCGGGCTCGAACCAATGGCACGGCGATGCCTATGAGTTTTTCCGCAATAAAGACCTGAACGCCCGCAATTTCTTTGCCGCCACCCGCTCACCCTATAGCAAAAACGATTTTGGCTTCACGGTGGGCGGGCCGATCATCAAAAACAAAACGTTTATCTTCTGGTCCTCGGAATGGCGGCGCAGCACCTCGCCGGTGGGCTTTAATTTACAGGTGCCGTCGGTCGCCGAGCGCAGCGGCAATTTTAACGACGTCTGCCCGGCGTCGGGGCCGGGCGTGACGCCCGCCACCGTGGATCCGACCGCGCCCACCACGGGCCAGACCTATGCCCAGGCTTTCCCGAATTGCCCCACCCAGCCCAATGCGGCCACGCCCAGCTATTTTCCCGGCAACCAGGTGGCGGTCAGTCCCGATGCGGCGGCGCTTTTGCCTTTGATATCCCTGCCCAACAGCGGCTCCGGGGCCAGTTCGTTTTTTATTTCCAACCCCAGTTTCCCCACGAAATGGTATGAAAGCATGTTTCGCATTGACCAGAATCTGGGCTCGAACTGGCATGTCTATTATCAGTTCATCCATGATTCCTGGAACACGGTGGTGGCGCCCACGCTCTGGTCGGGTTCGTCGTTTCCCACCATCGCCACCAATTTTCAAGGCCCGGGCGTGGCTATGGTGGCGCATTTAACCGGAACTCTCAGCCCGACCCTGACCAACGAATTTATCGCCGCCTACACCGCCGACCATATCAATTTGACCAATTCCGGGCCGATCACGCGGCCCAGCACTTTTACCATGCCGGGATTGTTCGCCAATGGATTTGACGGCGGCGTTCTGCCCGGTTTCACCTTGTGCTGCAATCCCCAGGACAATTTCAAGGAAAGCAACAGCCGCATGCCCTGGGACAACTCCAATCCCACGTATTCCTTCCGCGATCAGATCAACCAGATTACCGGCAGCCACAACCTGTATTACGGGGCGGAATTCGATGCGGCGCAGAAAAATGAAGTCACCACCGGTGACACCCAGGGCTTCATCAATTTCGCGAATAATTGGCCGGGTTCCACCGGCAACGCCCTGGCCGACATGTTTACCGGACAAATATCCAATTTTTTCCAGGCGAATAATAAACCCAAATACTACGACCGCTATAAAACCGGCGACATCTTTTTCCAGGATGACTGGCACGCCACCCCGCGCCTGACTCTGGATCTGGGCATGCAGATTGACCTGATGGGCGGCTACACCGACAAATACAATATCACCTATAACTTCGATCCCGCCGCTTATAGCGCGGCCAATGCTCCGGTTTTTAACGGCGGCGTGGCCGGCAACGGCACTTTTACCCCTGGCGTGGGCAATCTGTTTGATGGACTGGTCAACTGCGGACACGGCAGCGTGACCTCGACCTGCACTAATAATCATCTCTGGAACTGGGCTCCGCGGCTGGGCTTTGCCTGGGACGTGTTTGGCAACGGCACCACCTCGCTCCGCGGCGGGTATGGAATTTTCTACGACCACACCAACAGCAACGATATTATTGACGCGCTGCGGAACCCGCCCACCCAGTTGATTCCGACGGTCTTTCATCTCAACGGCTACAATGCCGTGGCCGGCGTCAGCGCGGCCAACTCACCTCTCAGCATCAGCGCCATTCCCACCGTCGGACTGTGGCCGATGGTGCAGCAATGGAATCTCGATGTGGAGCACCAGTTCGCGACCAATGTGGTGGGTGAGCTGGCTTATGTGGGCAGCCATGGCACGCACCTGATGCAGCAGATGGATTTTAACCAGATTCATCCGGTATCAACCCTGGCCGGCACTCCTTATGGCGCCGGCGGAGCGCTGGCCGGCCAGCCGATCAACTGCTCGGCGCCGTATAACCCCGCCACCGCGCCTCCGCGCAGTGATTTGGGCACCGCCAATCAATGGATTGTCAATCAATACGTTGCCTGTGGCGGCAACCCCAATTTTTACGTGCCCTACATCGGCTATGGCGGCATTGATTTTCTCACCCCGGGCGCGATTTCCAACTACAACGCTTTGCAGGCCAGTCTGCATGGCAGCTTTGGCGGATTGTTTACCAGCATTGCCTATACTTTCAGCCATGCCCTGGATGACTCCTCCAGCCGATATGACGGAACATTTGTCAACTCCTATGACCTGCGGTCCATGTATGCCAGCTCGAACTTTGATGTCCGCAATAACTTCAGCATGAGCTGGGTTTATCAGCTGCCTTTTGCCCGCGGCAATGCCTGGCTGGGAGGCTGGGAATGGTCGGGCAGCATGACCGCCTTTACCGGCACGCCCTTTACCGTAGTCAACAATAGCGCCCATAGCGGCAGCGCCGGGGTGGACAACACGGTTGGCACGGGCTCGTTTGTGGAGGTGGTGGGAAATCCGTATGCCGCGCCAGCATCCAAAAATATCAATTTCACCGCCAGCCAGATGTATTACAACCCGGCTGCGTTCGCACTTCCCGTGGGCCTGACCTTCGGCAATGAAGGCCGCAATGCTTTCCGCAACCCCGGGCTGTGGGTATTTGACATGGGCGTGTTCAAAAATTTCAAAATTACCGAGCGTCAATCCCTGCAAATTCGCGGCGAGTCGTTCAACACTTTCAACCACACCAACTTTACCGGCTTGAATAATGGCATTACCAGCAGCAACTTTTTACGCTCCACCGGCGCGCACGATCCCCGCATCGTGCAACTGGCGGTCAAATACATTTTTTAAATTGCGGGGTTTCCCCGCGGGCCGCGGAATAATCCCGGCCCGCGGGCTTATGTAGAATTTAAAGCGGCTATTCCGCTTATATTCATTGACAACAGCCAGCCGGGGCGGTATCGTGTGTTGGCCAGAGTTGGCCTGAATGCATAGCTAGATAGTGAGGCTGGTCATGCGATTCGTGTTTGAACTTTTGAGACATACGGGCGCCCGTTGGACCGGCATTCTGGTGTTATGCCTGGGCATGGCGGCCAGTTCCTGGGCCACCCAACCCTCCGCGGCGGATCAGGCGACGGCCAAAACCCTGGTGGGATTAATGTCGCAGGGGCAATTTGCCCAGGTCCACCGTTATTTCAACCGCAATCTGCAGCAGGCCGAGCCGGCCAGCAAACTCAAAACCGACTGGCAGTCGGTGGTGGCTGAATATGGCGTCTTCCAGAAGCAGCTCGCGGTCGGAGGCGAGGACGTTCCCGGGTATGACATTGTGAACGTCAAATGCTCATTTCAATATGCGCCGGTCATCATCCGGCTGGTGTTCACCAGGCATCACCGTGTGGGCGGGTTATTTTTCGTTCCCGACCTGAAAACCGGTTCCTGAAACAGTTTAATGAATAGCAGGCGGTTGCGGCAAACGATTGCCGGCGCCGCTGATTTGCTGTTGTAGCCGGTCCTGGGCAAGTTTACGGAGCCGGGCGGCGCGGGCAAAGGCGCGTTGCGCGGCGGCGCGGTTGCCCGCGCGCAAATAAGCCTGGCCTTCGATGGTAGCGATCAGCGCGCTGTGGGGCACTTGTTGTCGGGCGCGCTCCAGTTGCGCCAGCGCGGCCGCGGGATGCCCCAGACGCAGCAGGCTTTCTCCCAGTCCAAAACGTGCTACCACCAGCCGCGGCATGGCGCGCAGCGCCTGGAGAAACCTGGTCCTGGCAGCGGCGGGCCGCCCGCGCTCCAGCGCAATTTGGCCTAAATGTTCATAGTCGTAGGCCAGGCCGGGTTCAGCGCCCAGGTCGGAAATAAATTCCCGCCGGGCAGAACGAAACCGGCGCCGCCGCTGCAATATGATGCCGAGCAGATAATGCGCAAACGGCAGCCGCGGGTTGCGCGTCAGCGCCTGGCGCAGTAGAGGCAGAGCCCGCGCGTCCTGTTGCAGGTTGATATAAGCCCGGGCTTCGATCAGCATCAATGCGGGCGTGCCCGCGCCCACCCGCGATAGCTGCACGAGAGCCCGGCCGGAACTTCCCTGATGATGGCTTTCTCCGGCGGCAATGGCCAGCGTATAGAGGTAACTGACCTGACGCCGCTCCTGGGGCCAGAGCGGCTTGAGATTGCGGTAAGCGGCGGGATAATGCAGTTGAAAAAACTCACACAGTCCCAGAAGATAACGGGCCTGGGTGGATGAGGGAATCTGCTGTAAATATGCCCGGAAATAGCCAGCGGCGGCGGCGTAGCGATGGCGGTGATAATTTACCAGTCCCAGATCCAGCTTGATGCCTGCCATTTGCGGCGCCAGCTTTTGAGCCTGCTTTAAATCCCTCATCGCCGCCGGCCAGCGCTGCCGCCGTTCGGCGATGATGCCCAGGTTGACCCAGGCGCCCGCCTGGCCGGGGTCGAGGTTTAGCACCTGGCGAAAATCCCGGCGCGCGCGCGCATACTGGCGCCGGGCCAGCGCCCGCTGGCCGGCGGCAAACCACTGCCGCGGAGAATGCGCCTGGGCGGCGGCCGGAGTGGCCAAGCCGCCGGCGATCAGGAAAATAACCCACCCGCGGATCATAGGGCAATCTTCGCATCCATCGCCGGCGGCGGGCAGTTTTGCTATGGAGTGACCCTCGTGGCGCGCGTTTTGGCGGCGGCCAGTTGCGGCCGCGCAAGCACACGCCGCAGATAGGGCCGCTGCGGAGTCAGCTCGAAGGGCATTTTTTCCCTGGCATCCAGCAGCGCCACCGGCGGCGCCTGAAACAGCGCTGCCTTGTCATTCCAGGGATTCACCAGCACCCGGCTGCCCAAAGGCAGCGCGGCGATCTGGGTGAGAGAAGTCAATTGCAACGGGGGCGCCATGCGCAGCAATGGCTCCAGCCCGGCCTGGCGCGAGGGATGGCGCAGGGCATCGCCAAAAAAACTGGGCGCCATCAGGTGTTTGAGATGTTTGGCGCGCACCCGCATCATGCGCAAAAACAGCCCCGCTTGGCCGAGCTGGTTTTTGTAAGGCGAGTTTTCCAGCAATTTCAAAGTTTCCGCGGCCACGGCCGCGCGGTCACGCGGATCCTGACGCAGGCGGAAGCGGTCAAACACTTTGGAGTTGGGAATCAGCATGCGGTCATAGAACGCATATTTGGTATTGAGCGGCGAGCCGGCCACGATGGTGGCCAATTCATGGGCCAGCACCATGGCCAGCGAGGGTTCATTCGGCAGCACGTCAATCATGCCGCGGCTGAGCACGATGGTGTGGCCCACGGTGAACGAGACCATGGGCGTGGTCAGCAGAACGCGGCAGCGCACGGCGGGTTCGATGTCGAGATTGTTGGTGACTTCGATATTATTCACGACCGTGGCCAGCAATTTATCCACGGGCCCCGGTGGCGCCAGCATGCCGGCCTTCTGCAGCTTGCGCAGCACATTATTTTCCGCTTCCCGCTGCCAGATGCGCTCCGCCTGAATGGGCGAATAGGCCTGCTGGCCCCGTGCCCGGTCGCGCACCGCGCCCTCAATAATCATTTGGGAAGCGGTGCTTTGCCGTTTCAGCTTGCCCAGTCCGTAACCCCACAAGCGGGTGACGGCGCGAAAAGCGGTATGGCCGGCCAGCCCGAACCAACTGGTGTCGCGAACTCTTGTCTCCTCGCTATACACAAAAGCCGGCACCCAGAGTCCGGGCCGGACATTGACGCGCCAACTGTCGAAATGGAAATAGCGGCCAAAGAAAGGCTGAGGCGTGAAAATGCCGTTGAAGCGAACCAGGTGATCGTGCCGCGCCTCGATCCAGATGCGTCCCTTGAAGCCGCCGCGCAGACGGGCCCGCGGCCGCACGTTAAAAACGAAACAGCGCACATTGCCCAGAAAATCCTGGCGCACATACCGGAAATGGTAATTCGCGGCATTGAAGCGGCCGGGATCGGGAAACAGCATGGCCGCAAATCCGGAGGAGTTGTAATGCATTGAATACAGGCAATGCAGCGCCTTCAGCGGATTGGATCCGCAGCCGCCATGATGAAGATACGATTGCTCTTCCAGCAGCCCGGGCGCCAGCTCCAGCGCGCCCAGGTAATAATGATCACCGGTCGGCACCATGCCCAGACGGCGGGTGGGGCGCATGGTTTGCACATAAGTCTCGACCAGCGGATGAAAACGAAGCAGGGAATGCAGCAGATTCTGTTCCTGTTTCGCCATGGTCTGAATCACCTGGCGAGCCGGCAGTTCTTTCGCGGTGCGGGCGGAAAAGCCGGAAAGAGCGGGCAGCATGGCGAAGGCAGCAAAACGAAGCAAGGTTTTGGGTGACATAACAAGCTCTGAAGAATCAATGACTTTCTTTCAATGCGCCAATCGAAAACGAATGCGAATGCGGGCGGGAAAATCCACCGCCCGTCCCTGCCGCCGGGCGGGACGAAACCGGATGGCCGCTGCCGCCTGACGGGCGGCGGCATCAAGCCCGGCGCCGAGGGATTGAGTGACACGCAGCACGCGAACCCGGCCGCTGGCCAAAAAAATCACTGCCAGCCAGACGCTGCCCTGAATTTTCTTTTGCCGCGCTTGCGGGGTATAGCGCGGCCGCGGCTTGAAAATGATTTCCACCGGGCGGGTGGGCGCGGGCGTAGCCGCGCGGCGGACGGCCGGCGAGCGGGCGCCGGTTTCATCATTGCCAAAGCCCACAGCATTGACTTTGCCGCCGGCAGAGTGGGCGGGTCCGCGCAGGCCATTGCCAAAGCCCGACGCGGCCAGCACGCCACGCCGGCCGTGGGTACCGCCCGTGCCATTCCCCTGACCAGGGCCCACCGGCAGATCGAAAGTTCCCACCGCTTCGAGATTGCCGTGCCGCGCAAAGCGCTGACGCGCCACACCCGTCACCGCGCCGAAGCCTCCCGTCTGGACTTTGCGTTCGGGCAAAGGATCGCGCGGCGACGGTGCGGCATGAAACACACCCGTGGCAATGCTTTCATTCCGATGAACCGCGGCCAGCATTTGCGGCGCCTGAAACTGAACCGGGCGCACCAGTCGCGCCAGTTTCGGTTGCCGCATTTTCGGTAAAATCACCGGGGATTTCATGTGCGGGCGCACGGGGTCAGGTAAATGAAGATGGATGAGCAACTGGCGCGGCTTCTGACCCCGGGCGGGGGGGGGGGGCAGACGCAGTAAATGCAAAATATGCCGGGGAGTTACGCGAATGGCGCGGATTCTGACCGGTTGGGGCTGTGGCGGGAACAGCAACCGCATCGTTTCGCGCCGTTCCCAAAATTTTTGCCGCACCGTGCGCAAGCCCCATGCCACCACCACGGCCAGTAATACCAACTGGATCGCCAAACCCGCGCCGTAGGCACGCCAGGGCGCCCGGCGGACAGGCAGTCCAGCAAAACTGGGGAATGATTTTTTTCCCTCCACCGGTGCAAGCAAATTGGGTGCGGCGTTCTTCAAAATGGATTCAGCGGACACTTACGTTTGCGACTGCTTGGCTAGTGAGCACGTCATGGGCCATACGGGATCCGCGAAAGCACCGATCAGCCTTAAGCAATGACTGAGAAGATTAAATCCGTCTCTTTGGGATGTAGCCAAAAGTCCCGGGGTTGGAAAAATTTGCCTTTCCCCCACACCTCGCCTTCCCCCACCTCACTCTCGGCTGGGCCATAAAGCAACAGTTTCCAAGGCCGTTAACTTTGCGAGACTTCGCCCGTGTTCAACATCTCTATGATGCGCAGCCGAACTTGGGATGAAAGTTGGCTGGCTTCGCTCGGCGAACGTCCTTGTGTCATTATGGGAGGCCCGATTACAAACCGTACCGATCCGGGACGTATATGCCAGCTTCCCGGCGGCAATAATTCATGCGTGCCGATCAACGCCATAGGCACAATGGGAACCTGAGCCCGCAAGGCGAGTAAAAACGCGCCTGCGACAAAGGGCTTCAACTGACCATCCGGGCTGCGATGAGCTTCGGGGAAAATAAATACCGAGACGCCTTGCCGCACCCGTTCGGCCGCACCCAAAAGACTGTGCATGGAAGCGCGGGCGCTCGATTGTTCCACGGGCAGGTGGCGTGCCCGGCGCAGATGCCCGCCCAGCAGAGGGATGCGGAACAAGCCCTGCAGCGCCAGAATGCGGAACTGCACCGGAAGCGAGGCAAAGATCACCGGTGTGTCGGTATAACTGAGGTGATTCGCGACAAAAACCGCGGGGCCGGGGGGTAGGTTTTCCAGGCCGCGGATATCAACCCGTACCCGCGCCAGCCGTAACAATTGCCGCGCCCAGCGCTGTGCCACCAGATGTTGGCGGCAGCCATCGGGATCGTGACGGGAAATCCACCCGGACCAGATGCCATAGCCGGTGGTAATGAGAACCAATCCCGGGGTATACCAAAATAATGAGCGCAGCCGCGAGGCCGCTTCGCGCAGCCTCATACCCGCCTCCCGCCTTGCGTGGCCAGCCAGGACCGGGCCTCGCCGACCAGAAACAACGATCCGCTGACCAGCCAGGGCAAGCCGGCAGGCGTGGCCGCGGCCAGCCGCATGGCGTCTGGAAAATCGGGCGCCGATTGTACGTCCAGCCCCAGAGGCCGCGCGAATGCCCACAACTGATCCGGAGTGGCGGCACGCGGGTTTTGCGGAGTAGTGAGGATCAGGCTGGAAATGCGCGGCGCCAGGATCGAAATAATCTCGGCGGCAGATTTATCACGCATGCAGCCGAAGATTAGGCCCGGTGGGGGCATTGCGGCTTCCGCCAAAAAATCGGCCAGGGTCTGTGCCGCGGCTGGATTATGGGCGCCATCAAGCCAAAAAGTGCGGCTCGAGATCACCGGCGCAGCCTTCGAAGCCACATCTACCCGAGTGGCGTCAGCTACAGAAACCGGCCACTGCCAGCATTCCAATCGTCCCGGCCATTCCGCCTCAGTCATGCCGGTGAGCAGGGCTTCAGGACTGATCGCCAAACCCTGCCGCGTCAACTCTTCCAAAGCAGCCGCGGCGACGGCGGCATTGAGCGCCTGATGCCGGCCACGCAATGCGGGAACCACCGTAATCGGCTCACCTTTCCATTGCAACGTGACCTGATAACGGCCGCCGCCGGCCGGCGAGGCCAGAGGCCGGACAATTTCCTGGGATGGAGTGCCAAGTTCGAGCGCCTTTTGGCGGATCACTTTGGCCGCCGTCTCCGTTTGCTGTGCCAGGATGCAGGGCACGCCGGGACGGAGGATGCCGGCTTTTTCCGCGGCAATCGCCTCGATTGTCGGCCCTAAATATTGCTCGTGATCGAGCCCGACGGGAGTAATGACGCTGACGATGGGCAAGACGGTATTGGTAGCGTCAAGCCGGCCGCCCAGACCTACTTCGATGACTCCGATTTCGATCTTCTGGGCGGCGAAATATAAAAAGCCCAGCCCTGTCAAAGTTTCAAAATACGAAGGCAGCTGCGGCAATACGCCTTGCTCGACCAGGCTTTGCCCCGCCTCCACAACGGTAGTGCAATGGCGGGCAAATTCGTGGTCCGGGATCGGCCGGCCGGTGACCTGGATGCGTTCATTCACCCGTTCAAGATGCGGGGAAGTGAACAGCCCGGTGCGGTATCCGGCGGCGCGCAGGCCGCGTTCGCAATATGCCGCCGTGCTGCCTTTGCCGTTGGTGCCGGCGATGTGCAGGGCGGGGAAGCGGCGCTCAGGCGAGCCCAGCGCGGCCAACAGCGCGCGGACCTGATTCAGGTCGTATTTGGCGCGGGGCCGCAGTTCGCCCCCCAGGGACTCGAGATAGTGCAGGCTGGCGGAGTAGTCCACGATCGAGTCAGGCGGGAGCGGCGGGTTGGGGCTGGCAGAAGGCCAGGGCGCGGATGAGATATTCGCGCATCTGTTTACGCGGCACAATGGCATCGAGCATGCCGTGTTCGAGCAGAAACTCGCTGCGCTGAAAGCCATCGGGCAGCTTTTGCCGGATTGTTTGCTCAATCACCCGCGGACCGGCGAAGCCAATGAGCGCCCCCGGCTCGGCGAGGTTGAGATCGCCGAGCATGGCATAACTGGCTGTGACCCCGCCGGTGGTGGGATCGGTGAGCACGGAAATATAAGGAATGCCGGCATCATCGAGCAAGGCCAACTGGGCCGCGACTTTACCCATTTGCATCAGGCTCACGGCGCCTTCCATCATGCGAGCGCCGCCCGAGGCCGAGATTACGATCAGCGGAACACGATTTTTCAGGGCGTATTCCGCCGCACGCGTGATTTTTTCCCCTACCACGCAGCCCATGCTGCCGCCAATAAAACCGTACTCCATGGTGCAGCAAACCACAGGCTGCCCGCCCAGCGTGCCGACGACAGATAGCAGCGCATCCTTCATGCCGGTGGCCGCCTGGGCGGCACGCAGCCGCTCGCGGTAAGGTTTGGTATCGGTAAATTCCAGCGGATCGTTTGAGGCCAGATCGGCATCAAGTTCGCGCCATTCACCTGGATCGAGCAGCCATTGCAACCGTTGCCGGGCGGCGATTCGGAAATGGGCGCCGCAGCGCGGGCAAACGTTGAGATTTTCCTCCAGGTCTTTTTTCCAGATGATATTGCGGCAGGCCTCGCACTTGGTCCAAAGACCTTCGGTGCGCACGCGTTTTTCATCTTCCTGGGTGGGAGCCAGCGGCGGCGTGTTTTTGTGAAACCAGGTCATGGGGAAGGGGTGAATCCAGGCCAGGGGGCCAAGCCGGCATCAATACTCAATGCCCCGCTGCGCCAAAATGCCTTTTTGATAGGCATGTTTGACCTCGCGCATCTCGGTGACCGTATCGGCCAATTCGACGAGCGCGGGGTGGGCATTGCGGCCGGTGAGAATGACGTGCAGACCCTCCGGCTTGCGTTTTAGATATTCGGCCACCACAGCAGCATCAAGCATATGGTAGCTGATCGCGTAGTTGATTTCGTCCAGGATCACCAAATCCCAGACGCCGCTCTCCATTTCGCGCACAGCTTCGGCCCAGCCGGCCTCCACCATACGCACGTCCTCGGGATCGGGCTTTTCGGCCCCGATCTTGACGAAACCGCGGCCCAGTTGCCGGATTTGAAAGCGATCGCCAAAACTGGCGATGCTGTCGAGTTCTCCGTAATGCCAGGAACCTTTGATGAACTGCAGGACCAGCACCCGCAAACCGGCGCCCACCGCCCGCAAACCCGTACCCAGCGCGGCCGTGGTTTTGCCCTTGCCGGGTCCGGTATGAATCACGATTAAGCCGTGTGTTTCAGCCATGGCGTCACTTCAGTTTAGAACCGGAATGCCGATTCCAGCCAGTGGCCGAACCCGGGCGTGTAACCTTTTTACCCGTTTCTGGATTTCTAACAGGCAGAGCAATCCACGGTTTAGAGGTCGTTTATCGAGTTGTCGTTGAAGTGCAGGGCAAAGGAATAAAACGGCATCGCCACCGGCACGCTGAAGATGACCCGGATGGTGACGGAGCCCTGATCATGCGAAATCAGGATCGCCCGGCGTGGGAAGGCCAGATTTAATTCCTTCCCGATGGCCATGACATGATTGCGGATTGCTGTATTGTTACTGTTGTAATAGGTGGAAATGCGGGCCTGTTCCGCCAATTGATTCTGGAATTCGTAATTGTTGAATTCAGGCGGAATGATCTGAAAAGCAAAGTACAGCGAGCCTGCCAGGATCGAAAAAGTGACCAGATGATGCAGCCAGGATTTACCGGAATCTGATGACATAAAATCTGCCCTCCAACCCGTTCTCTGAGAGTTCAGCAATTTAAGGGCCGAATCTCGGCGAATGGAAGGCGTGCAGTGAATTTGTTGCGGCATGGAAATAAAGAGCATCCGTTCTCCAATACAAATGACGCTTGGCAATCGCCGTCTAATTCCGTACTATGGAATGGCTTTCCGGGCCTGGTCTCAAACGGAGAGACATAATTTTTGAGACCGAGTTGAGACCTTCCGAGCAGGAAAGGCTTCCATGCACGTAGCCCTTGTCGCATTTCTGGCCAACTCCAGCCTGATCAAGATGTCAGGCCTGGATATCGCCATTGTGGTTATCTATTTTGCCGCCGTGCTCGTCATTGGCTGGTATCTCAAAGGCCGCACCTCGACGGGCGAGGATTTTTTCCTGGCCGGCCGGGAAATGACCGCCTGGGTGGCCGGCCTGAGTTTTCTGGCCGCCAATCTCGGAGCCCTGGAATTGATGGGCTGGGCGGCCAGCGCCTATGAATACGGCATATTAGCTACCCACTGGTATTGGATCGGCGCCATACCGGCCATGATTTTTCTGGCTCTGGTGATGATGCCGTTCTACTACATTTCCCGCACCCATTCCGTCCCCGGCTACCTGCATTTGCGCTACGGCGAACCCACGCGGGCGCTGGGAGCGATTTGTTTTGGTTTCATGACGGTGCTGATGTCGGGCATCAACATGTTTGCCATGGCGGTGGTGATGAAGGTGGTGCTGGGCTGGAATCTGCATTTTTCGATCTGGGTGTCTTCGATCACGGTGGCGATTTATGTGGCCCTGGGCGGCCTGACTTCGGCGATTTTTAACGAAGTCCTGCAGTTTTTCCTGATCTGGCTGGGCGCGCTGGTCATTCCCATTCTGGGGCTGAAAGAAGCCGGCGGCTGGAGCGGGCTGAAAGCCCGCATCATCGCCAACGTCACCCACGGCGCCACCTATCTGCATATGTGGAGCACGCTGGGCAGCTTCCGCGACAACCCCATGGGCATCTCCTGGTTCGGCATTGTCTTTGGCCTGGGTTTTGTCATCTCCTTCGGCTATTGGACCACCGACTTTCTCGTGGTCCAACGCGTGATCACCGCCAAGGATCTGCGTTCGGCGCAAATGGCGCCCATCATCGGCGCATTTTTCAAAATGGCGGTGCCGCTGATTGTCATCATGCCGGGGCTGATCGGACTGGGTGTGCTCAGCCATAACGGCCATGGCATTCATCTGGTCTCGGCGGCCACGGCCAAGCCCGGCCAATACACCTATAACGACGTGCTACCGCTGCTTTTGGTGCGCTACGCCGGTCCGGGGCTTTTAGGACTGGGAGTGACGGCGCTGATTGCGGGCTTCATGTCGGGCATGGCCGGTAACGTCAGTGCTTTTGCCACGGTCTGGACCTATGACATTTACCGGCCGCTCATCCGGCCCCTGTTCCGGCCCGAAGCCCAACCCGCCGCCGCCGGAGCCAGTGCCGGAGCGGGTAGTGCCCGGACCAGCGCCGTCTCCGCGCATGATGGGGATGAGGTCGCGGCCGCTTCCAGCGAGGATAAGCATTATCTGAAGATGGGCCGCTGGAGCACCATTGTCGGGGTGCTGATCAGCATCGGCACCGCCTATATCGCCATGCACTTCAGCAGCATTATGGATTACGTGCAGGCGCTCTTTAGCTTTTTTGTCGCTCCGCTATTTGGCACCATCGTACTGGGCATGCTCTGGAAACGGGCCACCCCGGCGGGCGGCTTCTGGGGCCTGCTGACCGGCACGCTCAGCTCCATCGGCATGTTTCTGTGGGTGAAATTTCAGCCCAGCGCTTTGAGCATTATTGCGCTTTCGCATTACGCCAAACCGATGGCGCAAGACATGTATCAGGCGCTCTGGTCATGGTGCATCTGCGTCGCGGTTACGATCCTGGTGAGTTACGCCACCGCGCCCCTGCCCGAAGCCCGACTGCAGGGCCTGGTGTATGGCTGCACAGAAATGCCATCGCAAGAAGGTTTACGCTGGTATCAAAAGCCGTTTTTCTGGGGCATGCTGGCGATCGTCTTGCTGGTGATTTTAAATATCATGTTCTGGTAAGCGCATTCAGGAAACCGTCATGAGTGAAAAACAACCTCTGCCGATCTGGTTCTTTATTGGCCTGCTGCTGCTGCTATATGGCATCCTGATTTTGATTGCCGGTATTGTGCAAATTGCGCATCCTCCGGCCACGGTCCTGGCTCGGCTGCACCCGACCTTCTGGGGCGGGGTGGTTTTAACCGTGCTGGGCGGCAGCTATGTCTGGATTTTCCGCCCCCGCCGCTCCTAGCAGCACGGTCGCTTTGAATGGATGGTGATTGCCCCGGAGCCGCAGGTGAGCTAGGCTAAACATGCAGCATCGAGGCGAAATCTAGCATGCCAGCCAATCCTCCGGTCGCGCGGCTCTTATTAGTGGATGACGATGAACTGGTGCGGATTTCGATCCGGGACAATCTCACCGCCCGCGGCTATGAATGCATCGAGGCCAGCCATGGCGGCGCCGCATTGCAGATGCTGCAAGCCGATACGCCCGACGTGATTATCAGCGATATCGCCATGCCGGTGATGGGCGGCATCGAGTTCGTGGTCAAATGCCGGGCGATGGGCTGCCAGACCCCGATTATTCTGCTGACCGGCGTGAACGACTCCTCGGTGCGCACTCTGGGCCAAGATGTAGGCGCGTTTGAGTGCATTTCGAAGCCGCCCGATTATAACCAGCTTGACCGCATGATCAAGCTGATGATGGCGCTTGATCTGCCCGCCTGATCGCCAGTTTCCAAATTCAGGATTTTCCGGCCATAAACAGCCCGAGGGGTGTTGCCGCGGTTTTCATACGCACAGGCTTTACTTCACTACAGCAAGCTGGGGTCAAATGGTCCGGACTGGGGCAGGACCGAGGCGGTGTTGCGGCCGGACTCCAGCCGCGGCCGGGGTTCATCGGGCAGATAAAAGTTGTAATACAGCCGCGCCAGCGCCCGTTCCCGCATTTCTTCCCGGCCGATACGCGCTGAATACACAAAGGCGCGGCCGCGTTTTACGCGGGCGGCCGCCTGTTTGCGCGTGAGCCGATCGAGCAGAGTCTGGACCGTGGTATAGGCCAGCGGCCGGCCTTCCCGGGCAATCGCATCCCGCACGTCACGCACCGTGGCCGGGGCCTGACGCCAGAGCACCCGCATGCACTCCAACTCCAGTTGCGGCAAATCGAGCAGGGCCGAGCGGGGAAGCGGACCTGGAGAGGGCGGTTCCGGCATGATTCAGGTCTCCAGGCTGGCGGAAGCGGCGGCCGCGGCTTCTGGCGCGGTTTGTTTGCGCAGCCAGTCTTGCCAATGCAGCAACGAGCGTTCGAGCGAGGGGTTATAGCCGCTCCACTCGGCTTCGCCGGCCTGCTCCAAGCTGGCGCGCATGGCATGCAACTTGGAGTCGAGGTCGTCGAGATAATGCAGTACCAAGGCCTCGGGAAACATGGGCAGCTTGGGTGAACCAAACTCGTATTTGCCGTGATGACTGATGATCAAATGCTCCAGCAGGGTGCGCAGGGCGGGAGGAAAATCGGGCAGCGCGCGGGTTTTTTCGCGCAATAATTCCAAGCCCAGGATCATGTGTCCCAGCAACTGCCCCGGAGTGGAATAGACGATGGCGCGGTCATATTCCAGTTCTTCGATTTTGCCCAGATCATGCAGGATGATTCCGGCCAGTAGCAGGTCGCCATCGAGCCAGGGATAGTTGGGCAGCAGCAGGCGCGCCGCCCGGCCCAGCGAACAGATATGCTCCAACAGCCCGCCCAGATAGGCATGATGCAGCGATTTGGCCGCCGGCGCCCGCCGCAGCCGCGCGGCAATGTCCGGATCGTCGAGCAAGGCGAGCAGCAACCGCCGCAACTGGGGATGATCGACCGCCTCAACCCAGCCGTGCAATTCAGCCCAGAGCGCGCCGATATCGGCGCGGGTGGCGGGCAAAAAATCGGCCAGATCGAATTCATGGGCTTCCAGCTTGCGCAGCCGCTGTATTTGCAGCTGCGGCCGGTTGCGGAAGAGAACGAGCTTGCCCTGAACTTTGATGACGTCGTCGCGCTCAAACTGCGACTGCAATTCCGGCACCTGGTCCCAGACTTTAGCGTCAAATTCCCCGGTGCGATCGCAGAGCACTAGGCTCAGGTAAGGATCTCCGTTTTTATTCAGCCGCAGTTCCTTGCTTTTCACCAGAAAGGCGTCGGTCAGGGCCTCGCCCGCGACCAGTTCGCGCGCGAAGCGCTGCTTCATAGGCTGCAATGCGAGGGCCGCGGCATCTGGCCTGGAGTCGGGCATAAAATATCGGGTTGTCCTCAGCCGATGTATTGTCCTTAGCCGCCGGTAAAGCCGCTGCTGTTACCCGAGCCAGGTTTTTTAATCGGTTTGGGCATGTCCTGCGGCAGCACGCGTTCAAAACGGGTCAAATTCACGCCCGCGGAAGGACGGCTGCCGGTGTCTACAAACCCCTGCGCCAGTTTGATATAGGCTTTATGCCGCATGCGGGTAAGATAACGGCGCACTTCCGGGCCCAGCTTTTTTTGGTAAATGACGTTTTCGATGCGCTGCGAGGCGCTGGCCAGGCTTTCTACCCCGGCATGATGCACGGCCAGTACTTTATACAGATAGTATCCATTGGCGCGGGTCAGCACCGGCGTTACATGACCATTGGCCAGCGGCAACACCGCCTGGGCCACCGAGGGCGCCAACTGCGATTTCTGGAAGTAGCCCAGGCCGCCGCCCTGGGCTGCGGTGGTTCCGTTCGAATATTGTTCCGCCATCTGGCTAAAACTGGCGCCATTGGCCACCCGCGCCTGAATTTCGCGGGCCAGTTTTTTCAATTTAGGCCAGTCCGAGGTGGGTTTGCCTTTGCGGGAGATAAAAATCTCGGCTAGGTCCACTTCGTCCGGCCGGATGAACTGCTTACGATGGGCAAGATAGTAGGCCTTGATCTCGGCCGGGGTGATCTGGATGCGCGGCGCCACATCGGTTTCGATGACCTTGCGGGTCAAGATTTCATCCCGGATATTGTGGCGGAATTCGCTGTAGCTCATGCCCTGAGCGCGAATGGCCTGGCGCAATGCGCGCATCGTGGGGAGGTGCATGCTGCGCCGGATCGAGTCCAGGCGGCGAATCGTGTCGGTTTCGGCGCTCAGCCCCATGTCGCTGGCCCGCTCCAGCAGTAAGCGCTGGTCAATCAGATCGCGCAAGAGGTTTTTGCTCTGCGATGCGAAAGCGGCGCCGGCCTGATCGCCGTCATGCTGCTTGAGTTCGGCCTTGAGCTGCGACCGCGCCTGGGCATATTGCACCGAGGTGATCACCTTATCGTTGATGCGGGCGATAATCCGCTCCACGATTTTGACCGGGGCCACCGGATGCACAAGAACGGCGCCGGGCTTGGGGTGGGATTGCCCCCAGGCCGGGGTAGTGATGAGGGTCAGCGCCAGTACTCCGGCTCCACCAGTAAAGAAAGTCAAACGGCTGCGCATAATAAAACTTCCACCCCACAAATCATACCGCAACCGGCGGGTCGAATACCGTTGCCAAGCGTCCCGCAGAGTCGGCCGCAGCCGCACCGCGGCTCTGCATCCCTTGCTACAATAAAGCCCAATGGCGCGGCGCGCGAACATCGCGGCCGGATGCGCCGGAGGCAGAATTATGAAGATGAAAAAGCTCGCTTTTTGGGGATGTCTGGCGTTGATCTGGAGTCTGGCCGCCTCCGGGCTGTGGGCCGCGCAGCTTGGTTCCGAGGCGCAAGTCGTCATTCCCGGCTCGGCCCAGCAGATTATCAGCGTCAAATATTCCCGCTTGCAAGATCCCATGGTGCAGCCGATTCTGCAGCAGGTCATGCCCGGCGGCATTGCCCGCATTAACGCCATCATTACGCAGGCCGGGCTGCGCCCGCGCGATGTGCGACGGGTGGATTTTGCCACCTTCAGCCTGCGCAAAGGACTGGGCATGATTACGGTGCTCGAGGGCAACTTTCTGCATTTTGACCGGGCCCGCTTTTTTCAGCCCACCAAGAAGCAGCCACGGCCGCCCCATTTTCTGGGCGTGCATTACTACACGACGGGAGGCTGGGACGTATATTTACCGGATAACACCACGCTGGTAGCCGGCAGCTTGCCTGAATTGCGGCAGTCCATACGAGCCGAGCAGAGCGCGATCCCCAATCTGGAAGCGAACGACCGCATGTCCAGCCTGATCAGCGGCACCCAGGACACCGATGCCTGGAGCGTGCTTGATGCGAGCGGCGCCCGCAACGTGATGATGTCGCTGGCCGGCGCCCAGGGCAAACTCGGCGCATTGCTGGGCAATCAGTTCCGGGGTGCGCGGTATACCCTCGATTTTTCGGACGGAGTGAAGCTGAACCTGGAAGTGGTCGCCCGGGACTCGATGGCCGCGGCCACGCTCAGCACTGGTCTGCAGGCGGCCTTGCTCTACCGCGCCGCCTCGGAACCCAACCCCATGCTGAAAAACCTGCTGGGGCAGGTGCAGGTGGATTCCGCGGGCCGGCATGTGTTTCTGCAGGTGTCCTCTCCGGAAAATCAACTCGCCGAAATTGTCAACAGTCCGCTGTTTCACAGCATCATGCGGTAGTGAAACAGAAATAAAGCGCATCGCTTCGATTGCAGTGAGCAAAAGTCATTGGAGAAAATCAACGTCATGCCCACAGTTGCCGCCTACGCCGCCGCTTCCGCCACGGAACCCTTAGCCCCCTTTCGCCTTGAGCGCCGCGCACCGCGCGCGCACGAGGTCGCGATCAAGATCCAGGCCTGCGGCATTTGCCATACCGATATTCACCAGACGCGCAATGAATGGGGCAATTCCACTTTTCCCATGGTGCCGGGCCACGAGATCACCGGCGTGGTGACCGCGATCGGCGCCCAGGTTACGAAATTCAAACCTGGGGATCGGGTTGGGGTGGGGTGTTTTGTGGACTCATGCCGCAGCTGCCAGCCCTGCCGCCGGGGTGAAGAACAGTACTGCGACCGCGGCCCGGTATTTACCTACAACGGGCAGGAAGCCGATGGCACTCCGACGCAGGGCGGCTATTCCGCCACGATCGTAGCCGATGAAAATTATGTGCTGCGGATTCCCGCCAACCTGCCGCTTGACGGCGCGGCGCCGCTGTTGTGCGCGGGCATCACGCTCTATTCACCGCTGCGCCACTGGCATGCCGGTCCGGGCGTGCGGGTGGGCATTGTAGGGCTGGGCGGACTGGGCCATATGGGGGTGAAGCTGGCCCATGCCATGGGCGCCGAGGTCACGGTATTCAGCCAGTCGGAGCGTAAGCGCGAGGACAGCCGCCGGCTGGGCGCCGATCATTTTTATGCGGTGAGCGGGGCGGCATCGGTGGCCGGCCAGGAGCGCAGCTACGATCTGATCCTCAACACCGTTTCGGCTCCGCTGGACTGGAGTCTTTACCTGAACCTGCTCAAACCCGACGGCAGCCTGGTCATTCTGGGCGTGCCACCCGCGCCGGTACCGGTGCACGCGCTGCCGCTGGTGGCGGGACGGCGCACGCTGGCCGGCTCGATGATCGGCGGCATCCGCGAGACCCAGGAAATGCTCGACTTCTGCGGCCGCGCCGGAATTACCAGCGACATCGAGACGATTGCCATTGCGCAGGTTAACCAGGCTTACGACCGCATGCTGAAAAGCGATGTCCGCTACCGATTTGTGATTGACATGGCCACGCTGCAATAGAACCCAAGATCTGCGATCCGCCGCTACTGGGTTCCATTTTCCCCCCGCCGTTTCCGGGGAGCTGGTTTGCCTTTTTCCCCAGCTTCCGGCACGCCGGCGGGATAGAGCGACAGATTATGGGCGCTATTGATCAGGGCCATATGAGTAAAGGCCTGAGGATAGTTGCCCAACAGGCCATCGGCTTCGCCGGACTCGGACGGTTGAGGCTCCAGCTCTTCCGAAAAGAGTCCCAGCCGGCTGCCGCGGGCCAGAATCTGTTCAAATAATTTGCGGGCTTCGCGGGTTTGACCGGAGAGAGTGAGACAGTCAATCAGCCAGAAACTGCAGATGGAAAAGGTGGCTTCGCCGCCGCCCACCCCATCTTCATGGGTATTTTCATAGCGCCAGACCAAAGGCCCATTGGCTAATTTGCTCCGGATGGCGCGCAGCGTGGACTGCATACGCGGGTCACGCGGTTTGAGAAACCGCACCAGCGGCAGCAGCAGCAGGCTGGCGTCGAGCACATCGTTATCGAAGGTCTGGGCGAAGGCATGGATGCGGTTGCGATAGCCGTCTCGCCAAATCGCTTGCCGCAGCTCCATTGCCGCCGCCAGCCAGCGCTGGCGCGGCGCCGGCAGCCGGTATTTGCGGGACAGTTTGATGCCCCGGTCCAGCGCCACCCAGCACATGAGCTTGGAATAGACAAACTGCCGCGGCCCGCCGCGCACTTCCCAGATGCTTTCGTCTTTTTCCCGCCAATGCGCGGCGGCATAATCCACCAACTGGCTGAGCACCTGCCATAGATCGAGTTCCAGCCCGTTACGCCATTTGGCATAGGTATAGGCGGCATCGAGAATTTCTCCATAAATATCCAGCTGCGATTGCGCGGCGGCG
Source organism: Acidobacteriota bacterium (assembly GCA_021826505.1). Classification (GTDB taxonomy): domain Bacteria; phylum Acidobacteriota; class Terriglobia; order Terriglobales; family SCQP01; genus JAKAZV01. The sequence goes on from JAKAZV010000029.1 coordinate 24,947, forward strand.
CCGTTGCCGATGCGGACCGGGCGTGAGTTGCGATACCCGCTCAGCCAGGGCAGTTCCTGTTCCGGCAGTTGGCTGTCCCCATCCACCCGGTAGCAGACTTGAAGCGGCAATGGATGCCGGCGCGCCAGATCGGAAATAAAGCGCAGAAACCGCCCCGCATCGTCGTGATAGCCAAGCAGTGACAACCCGTACAGCGCAAACGTGCCATCCCGCGGCCAGCAATAGCGGTAATCCCAGTTGCGGGGTCCGCCGATTCTTTCCGGCAGGCTGGTGGTGGGGGCGGCGACCAGCGCGCCGGTAGGCTCGTATATGAGAGCCTTTAAGGCCAGGGCGCTGCGCAACACCTGCTCCTGATAGGGTCCTTCGTACTTGCCTTGCGCGGCCCAGTTTCGCCAGAAGCGCAGCGTGGCGGCCAGCGATTCGAGCAGGTCGGCTTCCCGCAAGGGATTGGGTTCGCCGCCCCAGGCCAGCGCAAAGGCCCGGCTTTCGCCCGCACGCAGGTGAAAGCGCGCGCCCAGCCCCCGTGCTTCTGCCTTAAGCGCAACCGGTGATTGCAGCCATAAGCCAATGTCATTGGCCGCATGCCAGAGATGAAGATTAGGTTTGGTTTTAATCGCGCGCCACTCGGAATGATGCTGCCCATAGCCGGGCGCGGCATCACAGATGATTTCAATATCTATTTCGCCTTCTAGCATTTCCAGGCGGCGAAAGACGGCGCCTTGATCGAGGGCCACGGGCCGCGGTTCGGGAGCGAAGCGGGGCGGCATCCAGTCGGTCAGGCGCAGATGCAGCCCCGGGCGGCGGAATTCCGTAATCAGCACATTGGTGCGGGCGGCATAATGCTGACGGCCCGCATCCAGCGCCCTGGGTCGCAGCGTCCAGTGGCCGCCGCGTTCTGGATCGAGCAGCGAGGCAAAGACCGAGGGGCTATCGAAGCGCGGTAGGCAGAGCCAGCCAAGCGAGCCGTCGCGGGCAATGAGCGCGGCGGTATGACCGTCGGCAATCAGGCCATAATCCGCGATGGAGGGGATGAACGGCATCAAATTTCTTGAGATGACCTGGATAGCAGCCGCAAAGTTCTGTCCATAGAATGATTAGAGTATGAGAAAGAGATCACGATGATGCATGTGCGGATACGGACAATTTATTATTCAGTCTTCAGCCTTTCAGCCATACTGACAGGATTTTCGACCGCGGCGGACGGCGCGGAGAATATTAGAACCTGTCTGGCTCTGTTGACATGCTAAACCAGCGGAAACGGCCTGAGCCGATACAGATTGAAAGTTAAGCC
>JAKAZV010000030.1 GCA_021826505.1 Acidobacteriota bacterium
CACGCGCGGACCGCGCGTGAGATCGCCATACTCGGCGGTATTGGAAATCGAGTGCCGCATGCGGGCCAGGCCGCCTTCGTAGATGAGATCCACGATCAGCTTCATCTCGTGGCAGCACTCGAAGTATGCGATTTCAGGCTGGTAGCCGGCAGCGACGAGGGTATTGAAACCGTCTTGAATCAGCGCGCTCAGGCCGCCGCAGAGCACCGCCTGCTCGCCGAACAGATCGGTTTCGGTTTCTTCCTTGAAGGTGGTTTCGAGCACCCCGGCCCGGGTCGAACCGATGCCGGCGGCAAAGGCCAAGCCGCGCTCGTGGGCATGGCCGCTGGCATCCTGATGCACCGCCAGCAGGGCGGGCACGCCGTTGCCCTCGGCATAGACACGGCGCAGCAGATGGCCGGGGCTTTTGGGCGCGATCATCACCACGTCCACATCGGAAGGCGGCACGATGGTCTTGAAATGCACGCTGAAGCCGTGCGACACACCCAGCACCTTGCCCCGGGTCAGATGCGGCTGAATCGCCGCCTGATAGACGGCGGCATGGGTTTCATCGGGCAGCAGGATGTGAATCCAGTCCGCGCGCCGGGAGGCTTCGGCCACCGGCAGAACCTCAAAGCCATCTGCCTTGGCCTGCTGCGCAGACTTGCGTCCAGGCTCAAGACCGATGAGGACTTTATGGCCGCTGTCGCGCAGGTTTTGCGCCTGGGCATGGCCCTGGCTGCCGTAGCCGACGACCGCAATGGTCATGGCGGCAATGGCCTGGGGATTGGCGTCGGAATGGTAGAAAATCTTGGCGCTCACCGATGGAATTCTCCTGATGGGATACGAGCGGGCCGGAGCCAGCTTCGCTTACCGACCGGACGGTAAGTAATAGATTACGCAGTCCGGCCTGCGATTGTCAAGCCCGGCGGAGGCATAATCGGGGATTTGCTAAAATTGACCTGACCGGTTGCGGCAAAGGGGCAAAAGTTGCGCATCCACCTTATAGATAACGGTTGAAACCAACCCTTCACCCGAGCTTTCAGGCTGAGTCCTGAAGCCGCGCCACGCTGGATTCATGGAACTATTAACCCCCAAAATGCGATTTCGGCTGAGCCGGCTGCAGCGGCGCTGGGAAGAGTGGAAAGCCTCGCTGCGCCGCACCGGACAGGAAGTATTGACCGAACAGAAAATGTGCCCCGCCTGCCGCGCCCTGGTGCCGCGCAACGCCCGCCGCTGTCCGTTTTGCGGCGAATCGCAGCATCGGGTGAGCCCAAGCGCGTTGGGGCGGGTTTTGCCGCCGGACGTGCCGCTGACCCATTTGCTGATCGGCGTAAATTTCCTGGTCTTTATTGTCGAGTGCCTGCTGAGCCGCAGCGTGCCGATCGGGCTGATCGGCCCCGGCATGAAAGGGTGGGTCTTGCTGCGCCTGGGCATGAGCGTGCCCATGGCGTATTTAACCCATCCGAGCCCGGTGCAAGGCCAGTACTGGCGCTGGGTGACGGCGCTGTTTTTGCATGACGGCATTCTGCACATCGGCTTCAACATGTGGGTGCTGGCCGATGTGGGGCCTCTGGTCGAGGGCTTGTACGGACGGGGCAAGTTTCTGGTGCTGTATCTGGCGGCCGGGATCATCGGCAATGCCTTTGCCGGCATTTTCAGCTCGGCCTCGGTCGTGGGAGCGTCGGGCGCGATCATGGGTCTGATCGGGGTGCTGATCGCCTATGGCGTGCGCCATAAAACCGCCATGGCGCAGCACATGCGCTCGCAGGCCATACGCTTTGCCGCCTATGTGCTGGTCATGGGCCTGCTGCCCGGCATTTCCGACGCGGCCCATATCGGCGGCATCGGCGGTGGTTTTCTGCTGGCGCTGATGATCGGTGACGATCCGCCCTTAACCGAGGCCCAGATCCGATTCTGGCGCGCGGCGCAGTGGGCGGTGGCCGGGGTGGTGCTGGCGTCATTTATCCTGATGGCCCGCACTCATGTCAGCATGTGAGACGGCGGCACAGCCGCCTTTACTTTTAAGCGAAATCATTTCGCAGCTTTGCAATACCGCCAACCGCGCGAAATTGCACGCTGGAAAAGCCGCATCCCAGCCGCGCCAAACCGCTTCGCACCATTGATCCAGCTGGTTCTACGCTTTGGCCGCGACAATGGCGGGCGAATGCGAGGCAATGTCCAGCGTTTCGATGCGGTCAAAGCCGGCATCACGCAGCCACTGCGAATACTCGGCCAGGGTATAGACGCTGCCGGCATTGGTGTTGACCAGCATATTGAGCGCGAACATCAGCGGAAAAAACGGACCCGTGCGCCCGTCATTGGGAATCATATCGATCACTACGACGCGGCCGCCGGGCCGCAGGGCGGCGTGCAGATTGCGAAACAGCGCCCGCGAAGCCGACTCTCCCTCCGAATGCACAATATTGCCCAGAAGCGCCAGGTCGTAGCGCGCCTGGCCGTAAGCAACCTGGTTTAAATCTCCCGGCAAAAAATCATAGCGGTCGGCGACGCCGTGCTGCTCGAGGAACCGGCGGGTATGATCCAGCACGGCGGGGAAATCCTGCGCCGTCAGGCGCGCTGCCGCGTCTGCTTCGGCCATGGCGATGCCCCACACCCCCGAACCGCAGCCGACGTCCAGCACGCGCAAGCCGCGGTGCTCGGCGCCGGCGCCCAGCGCCTGGGCCAGCCGCCGCGCCGATTGACGGCCGGTGATATGCAGGGTGCGGATCAAAACCGGGAAGAATGCTTCCGCGTGATTCTGCTGGTTGACCTGCATGAAGGGCTTGCCGGTGCGAACACATTCCGTCAACTGGCTCCAGGCGTTCCACAGCGCGTCATTCTCCATGATGGAACCCACATACTCAGGGCTATCGCGCACCAGGTATTGGCGAGAAAATTTCAGCAGGATGTATTCGCCGTTCTTTTTCTCCAGCAATTCCAGCGCCGTGAGCGCATCCAGCAGCATCGTCATGCCGCGTTCGGAGGCTCCCGCCGCGCGCGCGATCGCCGCCGCCGTGCGGCTGCCCGCCGCGATATGGGAAAACACCTGAAGCTGCAGCGCCGCACTCAAGATGCGCGCGGGGGCAAAGGACAAATGCATCTGCTGAAAGGCTTGCAGGTCCCATCCGGAATGCATTTTCGATTCAGTCTTCATATGAGCTTCCTTCACGGACACAGTAACATGCCGCCCCCTTGCCTAACGGCGGCAGCAATTTCAAAAAATCACGGCCTGAACGAATGCAGGAGAATTGTAATAATGTAAAGGCATGGCACAAAACCCGCCGCCGGAGTATGCCGCCGATGCGCGCGCGCGCATTGGGCATGTGCATTTAAAAGTCGCGGATCTGGAGCGCGCGATCGCGTTTTATGGCGGCGTGCTGGGGCTGGAAGTCAAGCAGAAGATGGGCGGGCAGGCAGCGTTTCTGGCCGCCGGTGACTATCACCACCACATTGGATTGAATACCTGGGAAAGCCGCCATGGCGAGCCGCCGCCGCCCGGAACCACCGGCCTGTACCATACCGCGATTCTGTACCCCACCCGCGCCGCGCTGGCCGCGGCCCTGCACCGGGTGCTGCAGGCCGGCATCCGCCTTGAGGGCGCGGCCGATCATGGCGTCAGTGAGGCGATTTATCTGCGCGATCCCGACGGCAATGGAGTCGAGCTGTACTGGGACCGGCCCCGGGAGCAATGGCCACACCGGCCCGATGGCAGCCTGGCCATGTACACCCGTCCATTGGATTTAGAAGCGTTATTAAAGGAACACCTGGCGGCGCCGATCGGCGCCGGCCCGCGGGATTTATAAAGGTAAACCCCAGCTGCGGCCGGAAATTTGGGAACCGGGTTGCGAAGTGATCTCCCTAAACGAAACGTTGCTGCATCAATCAAAATTCATTCATCACCTAAATGTTTCAGATAATCGGCAGGGGATAAAACTCGCACACAGCGTGGCACGGCAGAAAAATGTTTGAGATTGCCGGTCACCAGCCAAGCCCCCGTGATTTGCGCCAGGGCAATAAATGGAAAATCATTCGGGTCGGGCCCTTGCTGCATCGTCTCTTCGGGATCGGGTAGTTGCAGACTTTCCGAAATAAGAAATTCCAGCCACATCGGAGGATACCCATACCGCCGGAATTTGCTCCGCATGGCAACCTTGCGATATTCATTGATGATTGCGGGACAGGCTGCAACTTGTATTTGGCCTTCCAGCACCCAATCCATCACCAGCCTGGCGGGAGCGCCTCCTGGCTTAATCCCAGCGGATATGATGACGTTTGTGTCTAGAACAATCAGTCTCATTTAGCGTTTCGATGATTGCGCTTGCGCCGAACCTGCTGGACTTCCCGCGCAATTTCCTGGTCGCTGAGGCTCTTGCCCATGGCGCTCGCCAAGCGCCATTGATGGCGCAGGCTGGCCTTGGCCAGGGCTCGCCGCAGTTCCCGGTCTTCCGCAATAACATCGCCCAGGGTGGGGATGAGAAAGTATGCAGGCCCGTCACGCCCGGCCAGCAGCACGGTCTCGCCTTCCGGAACCTTCTTCAAAGCTTGAGCGCCCCGGGTTCGGAACTCACGCAGGGATATTTGACGCATGTCACACCTCTGCAATCAGTGTAGCCATTTTAGCAACATCCATAGAGAATATTCTGGAATTCGAGGCCTATGGGCACACTTCATCAACTGCGTGGGCGGACCAGCCAGTACCGGCCCGCGGGATTTATAAATAAAATTGTAAAAAAATCAGCCTGCCAGGGTGAACTCGTCCTTTTGCCAGAAATCGCGCAACACGGGATCGCGGCTGGCATCCAGCTCGGCCACCGTGCCCCAGAAGCGCAACTGGCCGTCATGCAAAAATATCAGCCGGTCGGCCAGCTGGCGGGCGAGACGGGTGTCGTGGGTCACAACGATGCCGGTAAGCTTGACCTGACGCTTCACTTTTTCGATCAGGCCGGCGATGCGGCGCGACATCAGCGGGTCCACCATCGTGGTGGGCTCGTCATATAAAATGGCCGCCGGCTGCACGGCCAGGGCGCGGGCGATGGCCACGGCGCGGCGCAGGCCGGTGGAAAGATCGCTGGGATACTGGTCGCGCAGGCCACCCACCTCGAGCAGGTCGAGGTAGCGGCCGGCCTGGGCGGCAATGGCTTCTTCGTCAAGATCCTCACGGTCGCGCAGGGCGAAAGCCACGTTTTCGCCCACCGTTAGCGAATCAAAAAGCGCGCCCGACTGGAAAACCATGGTGATCTGTTTATGAATGGCGGTGAGCTGGTCCTCATTCCAGCCAGTGATATCGTGGCCGGCGGAGATGATGCGGCCGCTGTCGGGCGAGAAAAAACCCATGATCAGCTTTAACGTGACCGACTTCCCTACCCCGCTGCGGCCCAGAATGCAGGCGGTTTCGCCGCGCTTCACCCGAAAGCTGACATCCTTGAGCACCTGGTGCTCGCCGAAGCTTTTGCTGACCTGGCAAAATTCGATGAACCCGGATTCCGCGTCCACGGCGGGATCAACCGGCTGGAGCGCAGGCCCCGGAATGGGCAGTTCAGGCATGGCGGATTAACAAGCCCGCAGCAGATCGCGAAAGAGCGTCAGGGTCGCGAGATCGGAGGTCCACTCGCGCCGGACTTCTTCCGGCTGGCTCTCGGCCAGCAACTGCTGGTATAAATTTTCGGCGGCTTCGTCGTCGTTGGCCAGCACGATAAAACCACCCTGCCATTCCAGGCGCGCGGTCACCATGACCGCGCCGCCCTCGAATCCGCGGCGCAGAAGAAAATAGGGATCGTCGCCCTCCGCGGCAATGGATGCTTCTGGAGGAGCCGCGGGGTAAAGATCCGCCTCGGCCGCGCCCAGATAAAGCAGGGCGAAGTCCAACTCCGGCATTTGGCCCGCGGCCAGCGCCGGCTGCAGACGAAAGCGCGGCTGCTGGCAAAGCCCGCTGATGGCAAAAACCTGGGCGGCGGGCAGGGCATGGCCGTTCGGCTGGTAATGTTCGAGTGAAACGCGCATTTTTAAGAAGCGAGGCGGCTCGCGCGGCCTCGCTTCATTTTACCTGCTGCCGCATTTATCCGTTGCAAGGCGAGGGTTTGGACGGCCGTTCGGAAAGCACATAGTAATTTTTCTTGTGCTTGCCGTCCGGGAATTTCACCTTCATTTTATCTTTGGCAATGCGATACAGGATGGTCCGGTTCACCGGCAGCAGACGGGCGTGGCGGTCCTTGGGCCGGATGGTGTAAATGGTGCCGTCGGTATGGAGGGTGTAATCGCGGCAGAGCATGATTTTGGATTTATGGCCGTTATTACCGGTGCCGAGCATGGTGCCGAGCATGCCGGTGCTGGAGTTGTAGCCGCAGTCGCTGGCCTCCATGCGGGTGATGACGCCGCGATGATAGGGTTTTTTGCGGGCCGCGGCGGTGAGTGAAAAACCGGCCCATACGCTCATCACCATGACGGCTGAAACCATGAAACGTGGCGCGTTCATAATCAGTCTCCTGAGAATCAAAAATGAGTCCGCATGACGGACGATTTATACACTGCAAAAGCAATGCCAAATAGCCAACCCTTCCATAATCAAATATTTATGCCGTTTGTCTCACTGAAATCATAGAAAATTCTGCCCTACCCAGGAGTATTTTCCTACCCAGATTATATCAGCGGCCTGGCCGCGGGCGGGCGGGGATAAAAATTGGCCAGCCCTCCGACTCCCAGAGCGGCCGCGAGCGCGAGTCCGGCCGAGAGTAAAAACACCGGCCGCGGGCCCCACTGCCGCCAGGCCAGCCCGGCCCACAGGCTGGCGAGGGCCAGGCTGGCGCCCGAGAGCGCTGAGTACCAGCCAAAGGCGCGGCCGCGTTTGCCCTCGGGCGCCCACTCCGCCACCCAGGCGGCAAGCACGCCGTCATGCAAGGCGTGATAAAGCCCATAGCCGGCCATCAGTAGCCAGACCCAGCCGGCGGCCTGAATTTGCGCAAAACCCAACTCGACCAGCGCGAAAACCAGCATGCCGAGCGCGGCCAGACGGCCACGCGGCCAGCGATCCGAAAGCCGGCCCAGAGGGAAGGCCAGCCCGGCAAAGACGGCGTTAAAAACGATCCCGAGCAGCGGCGCCAGCGCCGGCGACAGCCCCAGCGACTGCGCCCGCAAAATCATGAACAGATCGCTGAAAGCGCCCAGGCCAAAAACGGTGACGCAGGCCAGCAGGAAAAAATATCCGCGCGGAATGGAGGCGGCGCGCGGCGGCGGCATGGGGCTCGATGCAATATGGGGCGGCGAAGAAGATTCCGGCGATTGCGCCGGCGGTGCCGCGCGCGGCCGCAGCCCGCCGGTTTCGCGAATGCCCCAGGCGGCGATGCCCACGGCCAGAGCGCCGGGAATGGCCGCCAGGGCGAACACCAGGCGCAGATTGCCGCTCAGGGCCAGCAGTCCAAACGCGGCCAGAGGGCCCAGCATGGCGCCGGCGGTGTCCATGGCCTGGCGCAGGCCGTAGGCCGCTCCGAGCCGGCCGGGCGCGGCCGATTCCGCCAGCAGGGTGTCGCGCGGAGCGCGGCGCAGACCCGCGCCGGCGCGGTCGCTCAGCCGGAGCCATAAGACCTGCGGCCAGCTTTGCGCCAGCGCCAGAAACGGCTTGGCCAGATTGGCGAGGAAATAACCGAAAACAATGAAGGGTTTGCGGCGGGGAAAATGATCGGTGATGTAGCCCGAAGCCAGGCGGCCCAGATTGACCACCCCGCCCGCCAATCCTTCCATCAATCCTAAAACCTGAGGCCCGGCCCGGAGCACGCCCAGCAAGAGCGATGGCAGCAGCCAGTAGGCCATCTCGGTGGCCGCGTCGTTAAAAAAAGAACTCCAGCCCAGGAGCACCACATTCCGGCGCATCCCAGAAGCGGTCTCGCGCGCCATAGCTATTCCAGAAAATCGAGAATCGGCGCCACGGGAATTATGCCGCGCTCGTGGCCCAGCGTGAGCAGGCGGGCAATGGCCTGGCGGTCATCGTCGCCATAGCGGAGGGTGCGCTGATTGACATACATGCCCACGAACTGGTCGGCCAGGCCGGGGTCCATGTCGCGGGCAAACTGCAGGGCATAGTTCAAGGCTTCTTCGCGATGCTCCAGGCCATAGCGAATGGAGGCTTCGAGCAGATGGCTCAATTGGTGGGCATCGGCTTCGGGCAGATCGCGGCGAATGGCGTTGCCGCCGAGCGGCAGCGGCAATTGAGTTTCGGCCAGCCACCACTGGCCCAGATCGAGCACTTTATGCAGGCCGGCGCGGGCGTAGGTCAGCTGGCCCTCATGGATGAGCAGGCCGGCGGCGGCTTCGCCGCGGGCCACCGCGTCCACGATCTGATCGAAGGGCATGACGCGGGTGCGAATGGAAGGATGCCAGAGCTTGAGCGCCAGCGCGGAGGTGGTCAGCTCGCCGGCAATGGCAACCTCGCTCTGACGCAACTCATCGGGTTCCATGGGCCGCGCCGCGACCACCATGGGGCCGTAGTTGTAGCCCACGCTGCCGCCATGGGGCAGCAGACGGTAGCGCGTCTGCAAATAGGGATAGGCGTGAAAGCTGATGGCGGTGATTTCGTACTCGCCCGCCTGAGCTTTGCGATTGAGGGTTTCGATGTCGGAAAGAATATGCTCAAGCTTGAAGCGCCCGGTGGTCAGCTTGCCCGTGGCCAGGGCGTAAAACATGAAGGCGTCGTCCGAGTCGGGACTGTGCGCCACGCGTATGGGTACCCGTGAACTCATCTTTTCGATTATGCCAGCATGCGTTGCGGCATCCGTTATCTGTGATTGATCCGTGACGGAACCGGAATTGTAGATTGTATTCCTTATTCTGAATTTTTTATCGCACCGGGTTGATCAGCTCGCCGATGCCGGCAATGCGCACACCGACCTGATCGCCGGATTGCAGCGGACCGACGCCGGCGGGCGTGCCGGTGGCGATCACATCACCCGCTTCCAGCGTCATCACGGCGGTGATGGCTTCCAGCACGCGGGCGAGGGGGAAAATAAAATCACGGGTATTGCCCGCCTGACGAATCTCGCCATTGACGCGGGTTTCCACCGTCAGCCCGCGCCAGGGATGAAGTTCATCCCACTCCGCGGGCCGCGGCCCGGCATCGGCCGGCCAGCCCTCGGCAAAAGTTTCGATCCAGGGGCCGAGCGGGCAAAACGTGTCGAAGCCTTTGGCCCGCGTCCACTGGCCGTCGGTTTTCTGCAGATCCCGCGCGGTCACGTCGTTCAGGCAGGTATAGCCGAAAATGACCGCACGCGGATCCTGATCGCGCTGGAAATGACGGCAGCGGCGGCCGATCACGACCGCCAGCTCGCCTTCGTAATCCACGCGCTGGGAAAGCGGCGGCCGCTCAATGCGGCCACCCGGCGGCAGGAGCGACGAAGGCGGCTTGAGAAACAGCAGCGGCTCGGCCGGCGCCTCATTGCCCAGCTCGCGCGCGTGCTCGGCGTAGTTACGCCCGACGCAGACAATCTTGCCGGGCGCGACCGGCGCCAGCAGCTCGATATCGCGTATGTCGAGCCGCTCCTGGGTGCGGCAATGGCCGGCCTCGAAGGGAGAGCCGCTGCAGAGATGCACGATGCTGCCCGACAGCTCGCCCCAGACCACTTCACCCGCCTGCGGGAATCGTAAAAATTTCATGCTTCTATTGTGGCTTAGCCGGCGGCGCCTGTGGCCTGGCCGGCGAACGCTACGGATTCAGCGCTGGCTGGTTGGGCAGCACCTGGAAGCGCTTGCGCACGGTGTAGCGCTTGTAGTCGCTGTAGCGAATCACCAACTGGATGGGCGTGTTGAAAGCGGTGCCTTTTTCCTCGGTCAGCACCGGGAACCAGTGCAGTCCGTCCACCGGCTGGTTGTAGGTGGTAAACGGCAGAAAGACGTTGACCGGGTTGCCATGCTTGTCATATTCATCGGGCACGTCCTGCCCCCGGGTCATCACGATCTGCAGCGACTGATCATCCACCCAGACGCGGCCGTCAAAATAGTGACGACCCTTCTGGATGGTTCTGGGCGTAATGCGGAACAGGTATGCGGTTAATTGATCGAGCGGAATGTGCTCAATATACCGGATGTGGTATTGGCTGAGATCGTGAATCGGCACGGCATAGGCGTTCATGTTGAAAAAATCATGAATGTCCTGTTCGGAAACGCCTATGCCCTGCAAATTGGGCTGCGGACACCAGGTGCAGACAATGTTGCGCTGGCCGCGCGAGTTGAACAGAATATCGTTTTTCTGCTGATAGCTGCCGGTGACATTGCCGTCGCTGTCGAGCGAATCAAGATCAATGTATTCCTTGTAGGTATAGTCGTGCCGCAGGTCGCTCCGGATATGCTCTTCGTTCGCCATAAAGGCGTGAATGATGTGCTGAATCCGGGCGGGCGTGGGATCGGGCAGGCGTTTGACCGCGACGCGAGGCTTGGGCGGGCCGGCCGCGGCGGCTGATTCCACCGTCTGGGCGAGACCGGAAGAACCCAGTAATATTGCGGTCAAACCGGCGCAAAGCAAGGCGCCTCGCAAAAAAAGCCATTGTGGGGATGGGTTGTTCATCTCAGGTTCTGGCCGCAGCCAGGCATGACAAATCCGGCGCTCTCTACTATGATCGCTCTATGCGATCTATTTTGCGCGTCAGCGGCCGGAAAATCCCCGCCGCCGTACTTTTCACCGCTTTGCTGGCGGCCGGAACCAGCACGGCCTGGGCTAAAAAGGCCACCTATATCCGCCCGGTGATCCAGAGCTTTCCCGCCGCCGGAATCCAGTCGGTGGTGATTGAAAACCTGGACGGCCCGGTGACGGTGCGCACGTCGCAAACCCAGGTGATCAAAGTTGAAATTCTCATCCACGCCGCCGGCGCCGACAAAACCTTTGCCCGCACCCTGACCCGGCAGCTCATCTTCAAGCCGCATGTGGTGGTCAGCCAACTGCGGATCGTGGGCCATTACCCCACGCGGCAGTTCCGCAACTACGGCTATCCCTACATGAAGGCCTTTCTGGGATTTTTTCACGGCACCGACACCAACCAGTACCTGGGCCAGACCATTCATGTTCGCGCCAAGGGCAACAGTAAATCCATTGTGCTGTGGGCGCATATACGCATTTCCCTGCCCCCCGATGTCTCCATTTATGTGCGCAACATTTACGGCAACCTGACCGCGCGCTGCTACGGACCCGCGGGCAAGGGCCTGTTCGACGCCTTCACCTCGGCCGGAAATATTCTGGTCTATGATCCGAAATGGGCGCACCTGAATCTGCAAAGTGATTATGGAGCGGTAAAGTTTCCGCGCGGCCTGGGCGTGATCAACGATGCAAAAATCGACACCCACTTCGGCGGGACCTATTTATACCTGCAGCCCGGCGCAACCGGCAAAATCTATGCCCGCAAAAGCCTGGGCTTTTTGCATAACAGCTTTACCAAGGCCCATTTCATTAATCAGCACGGCGAGCATGTGATGGTGCTGGGCGATGGCCATGGTCCCATCGTGCACATCAAGATGAAGGTCGGCAGCCTGCATCTGGAGCGCGGCGTAGGCCGTTAACGCTGCTCATCATCCGAGCACAAAGCGACAGAACCGCTACTGTCCGGCGATGGTCAGGTTTTCAAACAGCAGCGTGGGCGAGGCGACCGAACCGCGAAATTCCAGATCGCTGCCGATGGCCGAAATCTGAAGGAGCATCTGGCTCAGATTCCCGGCGATGGTCAATTCCTCAACCGGATAGGCGAATTCGCCATTTTCAATCCACAATCCGGCGGCGCCGCGGGAATAATCCCCGTTGACCGCGTTAAAGCCGAAGCCGATCAACTCAGTGACGTAAAGCCCCTGCTTGACGCTTTGAATGATGGCTGCGGCCGGCGTGGCGCCCGGCTCGAGATAAAGATTGGAGGAGGAGATGCCGGGCGCGCCGGCCAGGCCGCGGCTGGCGTTGCCGGTGGAGCGGAGGCCGAGCTTGCGGGCGGCGTACGTATTCAGCAGATAACTTTGCAGAACGCCTTTTTCGATGACCACGGTGCGGCGCGTGGCCACGCCTTCGCCGTCGTAGGGACGGGAGGCGAAGCCGCCGGGTTTGCGGCCGTCATCCACCACCGTGACCGAAGGGTGGGCAATGGCCTGGCCGATCTTGCCGGCCAGAAAACTGGACTGGCGGTAGATCATGTCGCCATTGACCGACTCGGCGATATGCCCCAGAATCGAGCGCGCGGCCTGGGGTTCGAAGATAACGGGATATTGCCCGGTGGGCGGTTTGCGGGCGCCCAGCCGGCGCACGGCGCGGGCGGCGGCGATGCGGCCCACCGCGTCCGGCGCTTCCAGCGCTTCGCGGCGATGGGCCACGGCATACCAGTAATCGCGCTGCATCTGGCCATCCTGCGCGGCAATGGGCACGGCGCTGAGCGAACAGCCGGAACGCGACCAGCCCCCGGCAAAGCCGCGAGAGTTGGCCAGCACGCTGTGCGATTCGCTGGCTTCAAAACTGCCGCCTTCGGAATTTTGAATGCGCGGATCGGCGGCCAGCGCGGCGGCCTCGCATTCCCGCGCCAGCGCGATGCCGGCCTCGGGCGCGATGGCAGCGGTGCCGGGAAAATAGATGCCAAGTCCGGCCGCGCCATTGGGCGCGGCGGCGAATTCTTCGGGCAGGCCGGCAGTAGCATCGTCGGTCGAGGCACGGGCCATGGCCAGGGCGGAGTCCACGGTGCGCGCCAGCGCGGCCTCGCTCAGATCGGAGCTGAAGGCGCTGGCTGATTTCCGGCCGGCAAACACGCGCACCCCCAGGCCCTTCCCGCCGGCTTCCTTCAGCGCCTCCACCTCGCCCAGGCGGACGGTGGCGGAAAACTCGCACCCGTGCTGAATCACGCATTCCGCTTCATCGGCGCCGCGCCGCTGGGCCAGCGCCACGACGCCGCGGGCCAGCTCGATCAATTCCCGCATATCAGTCATATTTCCTTTATCCCGTGCCGCCGACCGTGATCCCATCCAGGCGAATCGTCGGCAGACCCACCCCGACCGGCACGCTCTGGCCGTCTTTGCCGCAGGTGCCGATGCCCTGATCGAGCTGCAGATCGTGGCCCACCCGCGAGACCCGCGTCAGCACGTCGGGGCCGTTGCCGATGAGGGTGGCGCCGCGCAGCGGCGCGGTGATTTTTCCGTCCTCGATGAGATAGGACTCGGAGGCCGAAAAAACGAATTTGCCGCTGGTGATGTCCACCTGGCCGCCGCCGAAATTGACGGCATAGATGCCATGTTGCACGCCGCGCAGAATATCCTCGGGCGCGTCCTCGCCGGCCAGCATATAGGTGTTGGTCATGCGCGGCATGGGCATGTGGGCGTAGCTTTCCCGGCGTCCGTTGCCGGTGGGCGAAACGCCGAGCAGGCGTGAGTTGAGGTGGTCCTGCAAGTACGATTTGAGAATGCCCTTCTCGATGAGCACGTTGTGGCGCGAGGGCGCGCCCTCGTCATCGAGGTTGATGGAGCCGCGGCGGCCGGGCAAGGTGCCGTCATCCACCACGGTGCAATGATCGCTGGCCACGCGCTGGCCCAGCCGGCCGGTAAAGGCGGAAGTTTTTTTGCGGATGAAATCGGCCTCCAGGCCATGCCCAACGGCCTCGTGCAGCAGAATGCCGGGCCAGCCGGGGCCCAGCACCACGGTCATTTCTCCCGCCGGACAGGGGCGGGCGGTGAGCTGGCGAATGGCCTCTTCGGCGGCGCGGCGGGCGAGGGTTTCTGGCGTAAGCTCGGTTTCAAAAAACGCCAGCGGCACGCGTCCGCCGCCGCCGGACTGGCCCTTTTGGCTTTGTTTCTCCTCCCGCGCCAGGCAAAACACATTCATGCGGGCCAGCGGCTGGGTGTCGCCGGCCAGCGTTCCGTCACTGGCGGCGATGAGCACCTGCTTCAGCTCATCGGCGTAGCCGACCCGCACCTGTTCGATGCGGCGGTCAAAGCCGCGGGCAAAGGCATCCGCGCGGCGAGCCAGCTCCAGCTTGGGCTCAAGCGCCAGCTCCGCCGGCGCCACCGGCACGGCATATAGATTGGGACGCGAGAGCACGGCCGCGCGCAAACCCACAATGTGAGTGCGGGCCGGGCCGCTGGCAATATGGGCTGCGGTGCGGGCGGCGTGGAGGATTTTATCGGGCGCCAGGTCGTCGGTGTAGGCGTAGCCGGTGCGCTCGCCGGAGAGCACGCGAATCCCCACCCCCACCGAAATGCCCTGGGTCGCCGACTTCACTAGGCTTTCATCGAGCAGCAGCGAAGAGCTGGTCTGGTATTCGAAATAAAGATCGGCGTAGTCGCCGCCGCGTTCGAGCGCCGCGCCCAGATAACGGGCCAAGTCGGCCGCGGTCACGCCAAACTGGCGCTCAAAAAACTGCGCTTCGGAGGTCATAGTTTGATTATCAGTTAAACCAGAAAGCCTGGTGTTTACTCTCCGCCCATGCACCGGCCATCCACCAGGCGAGAAATTTGCCGCGGGTTGGCTTCCTGTAATTCTTCCGGAAGCAGAGAATCAGGGAAATCCTGCCAGGCGGCCAGGCGGGTAAAGCGCTCGAGGGCGCGGCCGCCGACGGAGGTGAAGCGCGGGTCGCTCGCGGCCGGCCAGGGTCCGCCATGCACGGTGGCCGGGCCGACCTCCAGGCCGGTGGGCACGCCGTTATAAATCAGACGGCCGGCGCGCCAGGCCAGGGCTTCCGCCAGTTCGCGGATATCGCTCTGCTCGGCGGCGGCAGCCCATAAAGCCGCGGTCAGCGAGCCGGCGAGCGCGGCGGCGATCTCATGCAGCTGCGCGGGCGTACTGTAGCGGACGATGAGAAAGGCCGGGCCGAAGATTTCATGCTGCCATTCAGGATGGGCCAGAAATGCCGCGGCCGAGGTTTCAAACACCGCGGCCGGCGCCCGGCCCGGCTCCGGCTGGCCGGAGCGCAACCGGCATTGCAGTTGCGGCGCGCGCGCACGCTCGTCCAGTTGCCGCACGTAATTCCGCCAGATGCCCGCATGCAGCATGACGCCGGCGGGCGCGGCGGCCAGATGCCGCACCAGAAGCTCGATCCAGTGATCGCCGGCCTCGCCTTCCGGAACTAACAGCAAGCCGGGGCTGGTGCAGAACTGCCCCGCCGCCAGCAGCACCGATTGCGCCAAAGTTTCGGCCAGCGCCGGTCCGCGCTCGGCCAGGGCCCCGGGAAACAGAAACACCGGATTCAGGCTGCCCATTTCGGCGAAAAACGGAATCGGATCGGGCCGCGACTGGGCCAGCCGATGCAGCGCCGCGCCGCCGGCGAAGGAACCGGTAAAGGCGCCGGCCTTGATCCGCGGATCGCGCACCAGACGCTCGCCCACGGAACCATCGCTCGCCAGCAGCATGGAAAAAACACCCTCCGGCATTCCGGTTTTTTGCGCGGCCTGGATCACCGCGCCGGCGACGAATTCCGCAGTGCCGGGGTGGGCGTAATGGGCCACGGTGATGACGGGATTGCCGGCAGCCAGAGCGGAAGCGGTATCGCCGCCGGCCACCGAATAGGCCAGGGGAAAATTTGCCGGACTGAAGACCAGCACCGGACCGATGGGAGCGCGCAGGGAGCGCAGGTCGGGTTTGGGCGGCTGACGGCGCGGGTCGCCATGGTCAATGCGCGCATCCACCCAACTTCCCTCGGCGGTAATGGCGGCAAACATCCGCAGTTGCGCGCAGGTGCGGGCCCGTTCGCCGGTCAGGCGGGCCTCGGTCAGGCCGGTTTCCCGGCGGGCGCGTTCGAGCAGCGGCGCGCCCAGGGCTTCGATTGCATCCGCTGCCGCGCGCAGAAATTCAGCCCGGCGGACGGGCGCCAGGCGAGCATACGGCATGCTGGCCCGGCCGGCCAATTCGGCCGCCGCATCGGCTTCCGCCAGCGTGGCGCCATGAAAAACCGGCTCCAGCGGCAGGCCGGCAGCGGGATCAGTGGCTTGAAATGAATTTCCGGCGGCTGTGCCGCGCCGCCAACCCAGCCACGATTGCCCGCAAAGGGACATAAAGAATCAGGAATCAGAATTCAGAAGGCCTACTTTACCCGCTCCAGGTATTTGCCTTCGGCGGTGTCAATGCGGATTTTTTCGCCGTTGCCGATGAATGGCGGCACCTGCACCACCAGCCCGGTTTCCATTTTGGCGGGCTTGGTGACGTTGGAAACCGTGGCGCCCTTCAAGCTGGGTTCGGTTTCAATCACCTCCATATCCACCGTGGCCGGCAGATCCACGGAAACCGGCCGGCCTTCGTGGAAGGCGACCTGGATATGCAGATTGGGGGTTAAGTAATTGACAGCATCGCCCAGGGTCTCGGCCGACAGATGAACCTGATCGTAGGTTTCGGTGTTCATGAAGTGATAATCGCTGCCGTCCTGGTACAAATACTCCATCTCGGTCTCATCCAGCACCGCGCGCTCGATTTTATCTTCCGAGCGGAAGCGGTGCTCCATCATGGCGCCGGTGCGCAGGTTGCGCAATTTGGCCTGCACAAAGGCGCGCAGATTGCCGGGCGTGCGATGAGTGATGCTGAAAACCGAATGCAGGTCCTTGTCATGGATAATCACCATGCCCGGACGCATTTGAGTGGCTGAAAATGCCATGCTGCCCCTACTCCGATGAATGGGATTCCGGCCGAGGCCGGGAGGTTATGTCCTGGCGGAGTCAAGCGCGCTCCCGGCCAGGCGAATCTATATTGTCGCATGAAGCCCGCAGTTCCCCGGGACAAATTGAATCACGTGGACATCGCGCAAAAAAATGGGCGCGCCGATTGCCGGCGCGCCCCATTCCACCATTGATCAAACAGGTTCTAGTGCCCGTGCCCGGAATGATCGTCATCTCCGGATCGAATCGCAAAGCTGAATGGGATGGTCGTGCCGTCATTCAGCGTGATCAGGTAATTGTAGGTTCCCGCCGCCAGCGGCCGCAGGTTGAGGTTGAATTGCCAGAAACCATGCGCATTGGGCAGCGCCGCTGATTGGTTCTGGTCACGCCCATGGAAATGCCATCCCTGGTCGTCGCCTCGCCCCCGGCTCGTTGGCTGGGGTCCATTCAGCGATACGAACGCGGTCACCACCGGGCTGACCGTGGACGCCGTGTCCCCGCTGCCCGCAGAGCCGCCATCGTGATCGGATTCAACCGAATTCGATCCGATGGAGTTGCCATTTACGTCACAGACCCGAAAACGCACCGGCAGATCGCCGCGGCCGTCAAACTGGCTTGAGCCGTCCGCCTGAATCGGGAATAGGATCGAATGGCTCAGGAGGGGATGGTTGTGGTCCTGATCGTCCTGCCCTTGCTGCGTCGGACAAGCGCCCACCAGATAAACCACTTGCAATGTTCCCTGCACATAGGTAATTGAATAGTTGGTTGAGCTTTGTCCCGTGCAGGTAATCGGATAACTCCCGACCGGGCTGTTCAGCGTGGCCGTGGTGGTGCAGTTCAGCGCGCCGTTGAGCTGAGCCGGACCGTCGCCCAGCGCAAAACCGCTGTAGCTGGCGGTTAAGGCGGGATTGGGCGCATTCAGCACCTTGGTCAGGGGATCCGCGGTAATCGTCAAGGGAGCGGGATTCACCGTCAGCACGCCCGGCACATACGTGACGGTGTAATTGGCCAGATCCGCGCCCGTCACGCTGGGCGTAATCGGGTAAGTCCCGACCGGGCTGGAAATATTGGCCGGCGTCGAGAATGATTCGGTGAAAGTATCGCCATTCGCGGCTCCGGTGATGCTGCCGGTCAAGGTGGGCAATCCAGCGCCGTAGGTGGTTGAGACACTATTGGCGGTCACCGTTAGATGTCCCATCACGGTCGTGTTCAACAACACGTCATAACTCCGGCTGTAGGAACAAAGCGCTCCAATATCGGGCTTCCCGTCGCCGTTAAAATCACCCACGGCTACGGCGACCGGCGCTTGGTCGGTCGAGTATAGCGTGGCTGCTCCAAAGGTTCCATCCCCTTTGCCGAGCAGGACAGCGACCGATCTACCCGGATCTTGCGTAGTATAATTGTAGTTATTGGCAGCGACCACATCCAGATTCCCGTCCCCATTGATATCGGTGACGGCGACAGAGGTCACATTATATTCAGGATTCGCGCCGCCTGAAGTGGAATAGAAAGTAGGCGCGCTGAAGACGCCGTTTCCCTGGTTCAGGTACACCGCTATGGCGCCCTGGAATGTCCCTTCGACAAGGTCCGGCAATCCATCCTTATTCAGGTCAGCGACGGCGACATCCGCCGGGTTGCCCGGGAGAACCACCGGATTCTGCAGCGTTCCGTCTCCATTGCCGAAAAAGATGTCGGTCACATGGACTTGATTGCTGGTCACGATGAAGTCGGCCTTGCCGTCCCCGTTCACATCCGCGATCACGCCAGGACCGACGGCGCCGCTACCAATAGAGTAAAACGGGCCTTCCCTAAAGGTGCCATCGCCATTATTCAAATACACACGCAGTTGGCCATAGGCGCCGCCGACGATAAAGTCGGGATAACCATCACCATTCAGATCGCCCACCGTCAGACTGCGAAGCTGACCGAATCCCGGATTATAGGTCGTGATGGCGAATTGAGGAACCCCATTGGCGTCATTTCCCGTGTTCATCAAAACGGTAACCAGTTGATTGCCTTGATTACTGACTAAAATGGCGTCGAGCCTGCCGTCGTGGTTCAGATCGGCGGCTCGGATAGGGCCCGCGGTCGCGCCCGGAACATAGATATCATGTTCGGTAAACGTGCCGTCGCCATTCCCCAGCAAGAGCCGCAGGTAGGGCGAGCCGTCGCCGATAAGAACATCCAACTTCCCATCCCCATTAAAATCACCTACGGCCGCCGTACTGGGAAAATTATTTGAAGAATTGGTTAAGGTAGAGATGGCTGGGCCGAAGCTGGGCACAACCTGCGACGCCGCCGTGGCCGGCATTGCCAGCCAGGCCAAAATCAGAATTGTCAGCATGATGCCGAAATTAACCCAATGCAAACGAGCCATTTTGGGGAGCATGATTCGATCCATTATTTTTTTTCTCTCCATTTCCGTTATCACCGGCATGACATGCGTTCCGTAAACAGGCGACGCACATGGAATACTCCACAGGGGCGGAAAATTCCACAGAAATACCGCACAGTATAAATAACGGGAAATCAGCTCACCATGGCTCACGGCGCCGGAAAATTGACCCTGAAATTCATCACATATTCCGGCTCGCGGACCACAAGGCCTTATATCGCAACAAGATAGCCGCGGAATGTGCGGGTGGCTTTCATTGATCCGATTGTGACTTGCGCCGGTCAAGCATCCAAAGCGGCCATGAAATTGCTAATTCTTCGGCGCGGATTGCATGACGTACTCGTAAATCCGGCGGTTATTGACGACGGAAAAAATGCGGGCTCCGTCGTAACTGGCGAGGCTCTGATTGCCCAAGGCCGGCAATATGGACGCCCGCAGATTGGATAGCGGGTAGCGCAGGATGTGGCCGTTGGGGATATCGTTGCCGACCAGCAAGACGCCGCCGCTCAGCAACAGGAGGGCATGTGGCTGATTCAGATAGCGGTCGGGACCGATGAGCCGCACCAGTTTCGAGCTTCCCGGGACCAGTTCATAGAGCTGATTGAAAGAATAATCGGCACAATACAAGGTGCCATCGAGATCCGCCGTCATGCCGATGAAGCGGTGCCCCCGGTTCCCCGGATACAGGCGCACCACGCGATGCGAGTGGGCGGCGATCATAAAAATGCCGCCTTCATCGTCGCTGGCATACAGATTGCCGGCGCCATCCACCGACAAGTTGTTGTCGAGCCGGATATTGGCGGGCAGAATGGCGATCGGCCGGGGCCCACCTTTCCGCAGTTCATAGATGGCATGGCCGGCAGCGGAGCTGAAGTAAATATTTCCGGCTCCATCCACCGCGGTGGCGCCATTGCCAAAAATCAGCGGCATGCGCGCCAGGCTGCGCCGGCTGGAACTGCCGGCCGGTATTTCATCCACCGAGTTGCCGCGGGCCTCGATGAAATAGGCATTGCCCCAGCCATCGGTGCTGAGCCCGCGCGCGAAGTTGAGGCCGGAAATAATGCGCACGGGCTTCGGGTTCAGAATCCCGGCCCGGGTTTCGATTCCCCCTCCGTAAATATATTGCGTATTGATGATTTTGCCGGCCGCATCCCGGAAAAGAACCGCGCCCAATCGCGCATCCCTGGCACTCGGTGAAAACCGCACGTGCATGACGCAACTCGCGCCGGCGGGAAAGTCGCCCACGCAAGCGGAAGCATCGGGGCTGGTGAAATCGAGATTGGGCACCCCCTGCGTGACCACCGAAACCGACCGCACCCGGGCGCGGCGCGGCCAGGTGACCCGCAGCGGCAAGGCCGCGCTGGCGTGCAGCGGCTGGCCCATAAATGAGATGGCCGCCAATGGACGCGCGGGCTCCGTGCTGGCCGGCGATGCGGATTTCGCAAACCAAATTCCGATTCCCGCGATGGCCGCGAGCGACAACCCCATGACGGCCGCCGGCCCGCGGTTACGGTGAAGAAAAAGCGACGTGCGGCGAGGCCAGGCGGTCGGAAAGGCGCGCGGGGGCCGATGCTGCTTATAACGCGCAAGGTCAGCTTGAAAAAGCTCTACCGAAGCGTAGCGCCGCATCGGGTCGGACGCCATGGCGTGACGCAAAATGGAAGCCAGACGGGAAGAGATGCGGGTCAGGTCGGGCGGGAGTGACCAGGACAGCAGTTGCCCCAGCACCACCGCGAGGGAGTAGACATCGCTGGCCGGCGTGGCCGGCTGGCCGGCCAACTGCTCCGGGCTGGCATAGAGGGGCGTGAACTTGAGGCCACCCCCGTTTTCAGCGCCGCCAGCCGTCGGCTGGGCAATGCCGAAATCGAGCAGCTTCACCGTGCCCTCCCGATTGACCAGGATGTTGCCCGGCTTGAGATCGCGATGCACCACGCCGCGCTGATGGGCATATGCCACGGCAAGGATGACCTGCGTAAACAGCTCCAGGATGGCGTGCTCACGCATCTCGCGGGAGCGGCAATAATCGCTGATCGGCTTGCCTTCAACAAATTCCGTGGCCATCCAGGGCAGGCCGTCGGCGCTGACTCCCCAGTCCAGCAGAATGGCGATATTGCCGTGTTGCATGCGGGAAAGCGAACCGCGCTCGTGGGTAAGGCCGGAAGGGGCGCTGGATGGGCCGCGCGGCAAACCAAAGCGCAGCAGCTTCAGCGCCACCGGACGGTGAAACTCATCATCCTCTCGCTCGGCAAGAAACACGATGCCCGTGCCGCCGCGCCCCAGCTCCCGCAATATGCGGTAAGGACCGATCAGCGCGCCCGCCGGCAAGCCCTGGGGGAACATTTCCGGCGCGGACAGCGGGCGCACCGTGAGTTCAATCGTGGTGAGGGAATGAGAATCGTGGGTCGCCAGCAGCGATTCGAGCTCCACGGCCAGGGCCGGAGCTTCGGTGCGCACGCGGGTCACGACCTGGGCGCGCCGCTCCGGGCCGGCTTCCAGGGCTTCGCCAAACCAGACTTTCAGGCGGGCCCAATCGTCCAAAGTCATTTTGGGTTGAGCTCACGTTCCAGCCAGGCGCGAGCCATGGCCCAGTCCCGCTTGACGGTGGCCTCGGAAATATGCAGATTCCGCGCGGTTTCGGCCACGCTCAGCCCCATGAAACAGCGCAGTTCGACGATTTGCGACTGGCGCGCGTCCCAGGCCTGAAGCCGGAGCAAGGCATCGTGGATGACCAGCACATCCACGCCGCCGGGAACCGCTAAATCGTTCCCATCGAGGGTAATCTGCTCAGATCCTCCGCCGCGTTTCTGACTGTGCCGGGCGCGGGCATGGTCCACCAGGATCTGGCGCATGGCCATGGCGGCGGTGCGCACAAAATGGTCCGGGTCCGCAAATGTCCTGGATTCGCGAGCCAGCTTCAGATACGCTTCGTGGACCAGAGCGGTGGCTTGGAGAGTGATGGCATTGGGGAAGCGGCGCATGTAGGCGTCCGCCATGGAGCGCAGGGTACGGTAAATTTCACTGAAGGCGGCGTCCCGAGCCTGACTGGTGCTGAAGCCGGACATAAAATTTATTTGGAGGGCGAAGGGATAAGCAGCGCATAGCGGCGTTGTGAGTCGCTCGGCAATCCTCATGTACATTCGTGTACATTTCGGTTGCCTCGCTCCTCACGCCTTGCTCTGCTCGCTTCTCCCTTTGCCTCGGCATCTCTGCATGGCTGAGAGCCCGGCGGCGAGATAGTAGTGTAGCGCATTGGCAAGGCCGCGCTTAGCGGCAAAGGCGCTTTTTCTTTAAAGCGAAACAATTTTGCAAATGTATGGTCAAAGCCGCGGTGGTCTTTCAAAGTTAACGCGCAGGCTGCTCCTGAACGATCGCCGGAAATGAATTTTCCAGCATCTTTTCCATGAGCATGCCGTGTACGCCGGGGGCATAGTAGTCGGAAAGCAACCGCAGTTCGCGGTAGCCCGCCCGCTGATAAAACGCCCGCGCGGGGTGGTTATCCACGCCGACTTCGAGCAGCATTTTCCGCAACCCCCGGCCGGCGGCGTAGTCTTCCGCCCGCCGCAGCAGCACCCCGCCGGCGCCCTGCCGCCGCCAATCGGGAGCGACATCGAGCGTCATCAGATGGCCGCATCGCTTTCCGGCCCGGGCGGTGACATAGCCGGCGATTTCACCCGGAAGCCGCCCCGCGGCGGAAAAAACTTCCAACACCCAGCTCCGGCAGCCGGCCATGTCCAGCACATCGCGCAATTCTTCCCGTGAATACCGGATTTCCTCGGAAAAACAGATTTGATCCAACTGCCACATGGCTTCGAAATCGCCGTCCCCGGCCGGCCGCAGGCGCCATTCTGAAAAATGCGCGGGCATGCCTTTAATATACAAAGGCCAGACGGGCGGGAAATATGTGGCGAGGCCACTTTTTTTCTTCGCCGCTCCAGTGTCCGGCCTCGGCGACAAAAACGTGGTCCAGTTTAATTCAACTGGCGCCGGACGGGACCTGGCAGGCACCCCGTCCCTCGGCCTGCGATCTCGCTTGGCTTTGCCAGCGACTCGGCCGGTGCGTCGCAAAACCCCGCGTTAAAATGAGGGGTTGCGGTTCTGGAATGCCGCGATTCGACATTTCCATGCTGCCCACTCCATCCGCGTTCACGGCTTCGCCGGCGCCCCGCCCGCGGTGGCGCGACTGGAAAGTGCCGGCCAATCTGGTGACCGCCCTGCGGATCCTCCTGCTGCCTCCGCTGGCCTGGGCGGTGGCGCAGGGATGGTTCCGGCTGGCGATTCCGCTGCTGGCGGTGGCGGCCGGCAGCGATGCCCTGGATGGCTGGCTCGCCCGCCATCGCGGACAGGCGACAGCGCTGGGCTTTTATCTCGATCCCATCGCCGACAAACTGCTGGCCGCCAGCTTGTTTCTGGGCCTGACGCTGCGGCGTTTCATGCCGCCGCTGCTCAGCGTGCTGGTCTTCACCCGCGATGCCAGCATCGTCATGCTCGCGGTCATGCTTTTCGGCAAAGCCGGGTTTGGAGATTTTCGTCCCACCCGCTGGGGTAAGCTGACCACCCTGACTGAACTGCTGACGCTCGGCCTCACGATCGTCAATGCCGTGGGAAACCCATTGCAGCCCTGGTTGATAACGCGCCTGCTCTGGCTGGCTACCTTCTTCATGGTCTTCGGCTCGGGAACCCATTACGCCTTGCTGTGTTCGCGCCGCTACTGGGAATGGAAAGCCGGCGCCCAGCCTCCGGACGCACTTGAACCCAACCTTCCCAACTCATCTGCATCAGATTGATATATGGATATGGGACTTCCGTCCGAAGGCTTGCCCGCGGCCGATGGCAACACCGCGACTCCGCTCCTGACCATGCCCAACCCCTGGCAGCGGCGCGCCGAAAGCTGGGGGCGCGGCGCCGGACATGTTTACCGCATTTTGCGGCAGCGCTCGAGCGGCAAAAGCTGGCCCGCAATTGCCCAGGCATGGCTGGCGGAAATAAAAACCACGCGGGGAAAAAAGCGGAATCTGACGCCCCTGCTGATCACGATGCTGAGCCTGACGGCAATGGCTGGCTTACTATCGGCCCGCATGCAGTGCCGGAAATACTGAGACCCGTTTATGGCAACCGCTCCCAACCCCGCTGAAATCAACCGGCGCCTGGATCGCAGGCGATTCCGGCTGGAACAGACTTTCCGCCTGTTGCGGCTGCAGATTCAAAGCGGTCTGGACTGGCGCGAACAGGCGGCCCGGCACTGGAAGGCCACGCTGATTACAACCGCCGTGACGGGATTTTTTGCGGGCCGGCTGATCGGCCGGCTATTCTGGCGCCGCTGAAGGTAAAACCTACCCTGAATATATGCACTATGTATAAAAATTACTCGTAAACCTACTTCTTGCGCAGACCACGAGCCATGCCATTTACGACCACGCGGGTGGTCCAAAAGCCAATCGAGGTTGTCAAACCCGCGGCCAAAAGCCCGATTGCTAATGCTTCAACATTGGAGATCATAGGTTTCGTCCCGCTTCCATATTTATTCCGAGCATTTTACGGGCCAATTAGCCAGCCACAATCGAATTGGCCAAAATGCCAAGATTTTCGATCTCCACTTCCATCAGATCTGCATTTTTCAAATACACCGGAGGTTTGCGGGCAAAACCCACCCCCGGAGGGGTGCCGGTAAAAATCACATCGCCCGACTCAAGCGTAATCGTTTTGGAAATATAGGCGATCAATTCGGGAATGGAGAAGATGAGATTGCTGGTATTGGAATCCTGCATCTTCTGGCCATTGAGGCGCAATTGAATGCGCAGTTGATGCGGATCGCCGGCTTCTTTCGGGGTGACGATTACGGGGCCGAAGGGGCCGAAGCCGTCGCCGCTTTTGCCGCGATACCACTGTCCGTCGGCAAACTGAAAATCGCGGGCGCTGATGTCGTTGCCGCAGCAGTATCCGGCCACATGCGCCAAGGCATCGGCGGCGGAAACTCCATGGCAGCGGCGGCCGATGACGACGGCCAGTTCGGCCTCATAATCCACCTTCTGCGAGGTCTGGGGCAAACGAATCGGCGCTCCGTGGGCATGGATGGCATTGCCGGTTTTAGCAAATAACAGCGGCGCGGCCGGAGGTTCGGCGCCTGACTCGAGAGCATGGTCGCGATAATTCAGGCCCACACAGATAAAGTTTAACGGCCGGCAGGGTGGGGCGATCGCTTGCGGCAGACCGGATTGACCGTGCGCGGAAAACAAGCGGGCGAGCTGCGCCGCATCCCGCGCCAGCCAGGTTTCCAAACCGGGCAAAGCGGTAAAAAACGCCGCCTGGGCCGCGGGCGTGCCTTCCAGCGCCGCGGCCATTAAATCCCGCAGGCCGGCTTCGGGCGCGTGGTCGCGCAGCGCACTCCAGTCCAGCCAATGGTTCTGATTTTGAAGAAAAGGCCGCTCATGGCCCGAATTCAAATATTTTCCGATCCGCATGGTTGTATCCGATTCAATGGTGGCGGGGCCACTTTTTTTGCTTCGCCGTTCCACTGTCCGGCCTCGGCGCCAAAACGTGGCCCAATTTTACTCAACTGGCACCGGACGGGTCCTGGCAGGCGCCCCGTCCGACCCATGGGCTTTCAGCCCATGGGTACCCCGCCTGCGATCTGGCACGGTTTGGCCAGCGACCCGGCAGGTGCGCCGTCCGATTTATAACCGGCGGTATTCGCGCCGTTTGGCGGTCAAAGTTTTGGCCGGGGTCAGCGGCTGGATCACAACATGGCGGCGCGGGCCTTCGCCCTCGCTCAGGCTGCGCACCCCGGCGGCGTCACGCAGCGCCAGGTGAATCAGCCGCCGCTCGCGGGACGACATGGGAGCAAATTCGTGGGGCAGTCCGGTGCGCGCCACTTGCTCGGCCGCCAGCCGCGCCACCCGGCTGAGCTCTTCGCTCCGCAGTTGGCGCTGGCCCATCCAGTCACAGTGCAGCCGCGGGCCCAGGCGCAGGCCTTCGCGCAGCAGGTGTTCGAGGCTGCGCAGCAATTCCTCCTGCCGCTCGCCCAGGCGGGGCGCATCGGGGCCGGTAAAGTTCACCATCCAGCCCGGGCCGGCTTCGGCATCGTGCGTGGCGGCCAGCTCGTATTGCAGGCGCAGGGCGCTGGACTGAATCAGGGCATCCAGGAACTCCCGCAGCGGGGATTCCTGGGTGGCTTCCGCGGCGGTGCCGGGGGTGGTG
>JAKAZV010000140.1 GCA_021826505.1 Acidobacteriota bacterium
GATTGATTCTATTGGTGGGCGCGGCAGGATTCGAACCTGCGACCCTCGGCTTAGAAGGCCGATGCTCTGGTCCAACTGAGCTACGCGCCCGATATGATTTAATCCTGGGCCATGCCCTGGGGCGAGGTCAGGATGAAGGTAACCCGCTTCGGGGTTTTGCGCTTGTGCGGCGTGCCGCGGTGAATCACCAGCCGGTCGCCGGCGCGCAGAGTCAGCCGCGTGGCGCCGGTTACGCGCTTGCCCCGCCATTCTCCCGGCGCGATCCAGCGCCCGCCCTGCGGCTTGCCGCCCACTTCATATTCGGTTTCTCCCTCCAGAATATGAAAAATATGGTCGCGATGCCGGTGCGACTCAAATCCCGGCGCCGTGGCCCGCGCTTCCGTGGTCAGCACCATGGTGAAGGGCAGGGCATTGCCGTCCGGCCCATTGACCAGATTCACGCTGCCCGGCTTGGCTTCGGTCGCGCGTATGTCCCGGGCGATCTCGGCCGCCCGGAACATCTGGTAAGGCGGCAGTGCCGCGCTCCGGGTTGCAGGCTGGGTGCGGGGTTTCATTTTTGTCCAGGCCAGCCCGGCCGTGGCCGCCGGCGCCAGCCGTAGAAATGTTCGCCGTTCCAGTTTCGCAGTTTTCATCGGTAGATTTCCAATCCGCGTTCTATGGTGACTGTACCAAAATCAGTTCCCGCGCGTGGGTAGATTAAAAATGGAGAATCGTGATGAATTCCCGTGGTGAGAGAATTCGGATGTTTTTGTATTCACGCAGATGGAGTAGATGCTCGATGTCGCCGGTGATCAGATAATCGGCTTTTCCGGCGATTGCGGCGGCAAGAAATTTATCATCGCTGGGGTCTTTCGATATTTGAATCTGAGGTAAATGGGTTACGACTTCGGCCCACTCCCATAATATGAAGGAAAGATCAAAAATCTTTTCTTCCAATCCATAACGGTCGCGCAGCCATGGCCGGTTCAGTACCGCGATGATTTCCTCGTTAATAGGCGGACTGGTGATGAGAATAAATTCGTGTTCCCGCAAGCGTTGCAATATTTTGGCTGGCGGACCATGGGGGCTGATCAAGCCGGATACAAAGATATTGGTGTCGAGTACGGCTCGCGGCTTAGCGGTCACGCCGCACCTCGGCGATCGCGCGCAGAATGTCGGCTTGCACTCGGCGGGGACTGAATTTGCGGTTCTGGCGCCAGATGGCTTCTACTTGTCGCCATGGATCAAAGTTCTTCAGCGCTTTGCGGGCCATGATGGCTTCCAGACAAAGCTGATTGATGGACCGGCCGCTGGTAAACGCCTCCTGGGCCAGATCGCTGTGCAATTCGGGCGGGATGCGGATCAGGATTTTACCTGCGAATTTGCGCATAAGAGTTCACCGTGTGGGAAGCGGATGATATCATGCTAGCATGCTAGGGGATGTCGGGGCGTGTCCGGCAAATAAAAACGGCTGCGCCTCTTCTCATTCGACATCCTCACTCCGCCATCCATTTAGCCCGCTGCGATCTTCCGCTTTAGCAATATTGCCTTGACCCGCGGCTGTGTTCCGGCCACGCTGGCGAGCGGAGCCCTTGCTATGCCGTCTTCCGCTTTCGATCCTCCCGCCGCTTCCTGTCCCCGCCGCGATTTTCTCGGCCGCCTGGGCGCGGCGGCCCTGGCGTTGCCCGCGGCGCTGGCCGCGGAAGCGGCCTCGTCCGCGGCGCGGCTGACGCCTCCGCGTTTTCCCCAGCGCGACTTTGCCATTACCAGCTATGGCGCCCGGCCCGATGGCCGCGACTGCACCCACGCCATCGCCCGGGCCATTGCCGCCTGCCATGCCGCCGGCGGCGGCCGGGTGCTGGTTCCGGGGGGCATTTTTCATACCGGCAAGATTCATCTCCGCTCCGGCGTCAATCTGCATCTTGCGGCCGATGCCACGCTGCGCTTTTCCACCGACCACCGCGCCTATCTGCCCCTGGTCCGCACCCGCTGGGAGGGCATCGAGTGCTTCAACTACTCGCCCCTCATCTACGCCTACCGCCAGCACGACATCGCGGTCACCGGCGCGGGCACGCTCGACGGCCAGGCCAGCGACGGCCACTGGTGGGTGCTCAAGGGCCGCCGCGGCTTTGGCTGGCGCCCCGGCCAGCCGCAGCAGCAGCCGGCCCGCGCGCGCCTGCACGAATATGGACGCCTGCAAACCCCGCTCGCCCAGCGCCGCTTTGGCCCCGGCGCCCATCTGCGCCCGGCCTTTGTCCAGCCCTTTGACTGCCGCAACGTGCTGATCGAGGGAGTGCGCATCATCCGCTCGCCCATGTACGAAATTCATCCCGTTTTCTGCCGCAACCTGCTGGTCCGCGGCGTGCGGATTCACAGCCTGGGCCCCAACAACGATGGCTGCGATCCCGACTCCTGCTCCCATGTGCTGATCGAAAACTGCTCCTTCACCACCGGCGACGACTGCATCTCGATCAAATCCGGCCGCGACCGCGACGGCCGCCGCATCGGCATTCCCTGTGAGCATGTGCTGATCCGCAACTGCGTCATGCATGCCGGCCATGGCGGCGTGGCCATCGGCAGTGAAATGTCGGGCGGGGTGCGCGATGTGCGGATTGAAAACTGCCGGATGCCCGGCACGGCCGGCGGCTTCGGCCTCGACTACGCGCTCCGCATCAAAAGCAATCCGCATCGCGGCGGCACGGTTTCGCGCGTCATCTTTGAAAACATTCGCGCCGGGCGCCTGACCCATGCCGCCCTCGAGCTCACCCTGCATTACGGCCATCAGGCGGTTCAGGGCCGGCACTGGCCGCATATCGAAGATGTGACCATCCGGAACTTTCTCTGCCGGCAGGCCCGCATGGGACTGCACTTTGAGGGCTTGCCGGGAGATCCGATCACGGATCTTACCCTCGAGAACTGCCGGATTCTCAGGACCGGAGAGCCCGATCTGGTGCGCTATCTAAAAAATGTCCGGGCGCGCGGCCTCGAGGTCAATGGCCGGAAGATCGCGCATTTATAAAGATTTCACGCCTTCGCGCCGGCCATCTTCGCCATGCGTTTGGATTCCCGCGCCGGCGCCTCGCGCGGCTGCGCCAGCGATTCGCGGATTTCGACCGCGACCGCCTTGGTCAGGGCGCGGGGAAATTCCGTCTTGGCGGTGGCCAGCGCCTGCCGCCGCACCAGCTTGTGGCCGGCGATGCGCAGCAGCCGGTAATAGCGCATCTGGCCCAGAACGGCCGACTC
Source organism: Acidobacteriota bacterium (assembly GCA_021826505.1). Classification (GTDB taxonomy): domain Bacteria; phylum Acidobacteriota; class Terriglobia; order Terriglobales; family SCQP01; genus JAKAZV01. The sequence continues at coordinate 3,223 of JAKAZV010000140.1, forward strand.
GGGCAGCATCGAATAGCCAAACCCCGCCTCGACCAGCCCCTTGATCGCCTCGGTATCGTCGGCTTCCGTCACCACCCGCGGCTGCACTCCCAGGCCAGCGAAAAATTTCTCGATCATCGTCCGCATGTTGCTGTGCCGGGGATAGACCACAAACGGCACGCTGGCCACGGCCGCCGGCGCGATCTGTCCAATCGTCTGGTTCGCGCACCGGCTGGCGGCCGGCTGCAACACCAGCAGCTCTTCATCAAATAAAGGAGTGACCTGAATGCCGGGCTCTTCATAGGGCAGCGAAATCAGGCCCAGATCGAACCGGCGGTCGAGCAATCCGGAAACGATTTCTTCCGTGGGCGCGACCTTGACCTCGATCTGGGCCTGGGGATAATGCTGGCGAATCTGCCGCAGCGCCGGACCCAGCCGGTAAATCAGCGTGGTGGCGCCGGTGGCGAAGCGGAAGGGGCGCGGATCGGAGGCGGGCTGGTTGGCAAACTCCTGCTCAATCTGCCGCACCCGCATGATCACCCCGCGCGCGTACTCGGCCAGCCGCAGCGCCGCCGGGGTGGGCGCCAGCGCCCGTCCCGAGCGCACAAACAGTTCCGTGCCCAGCTCTTCCGCCAGATGATGCATCTGCTGGCTCACCGCGCCCGGCGACAAATAGACCCTCCCCGCCGCCCGGGTCACGCTCGAGGAATCCATCACGGCCAGAAACAGTTCCAGTTGCCGCAATTCCATACGTTGGCAGTATGGCGCAATTCTTTCCTGAATAGCCATATTGTTTTCAGTTGTGGCTAAAGACCCGCGCCTGCCCGATCCGGCCGTCATATAGTGGAAGCATGAAAGCCATTGCCGTTGTTCCCGGCGTTGCCGGCAGCCGTCTGGTGGAGCGCCCCGAACCCTCCCTCACCGCCCCCGATCAGGTCAAGCTGAAAGTGCTGCGCGTCGGCATCTGCGGCACCGACCGCGAAGAAGTAGCCGGCGGCCGCGCCCTGCTGCCGCAGGGGCAAAAAGATCTGGTGATCGGCCATGAAATGCTGGGCCAGGTGGTGGAAACCGGCAGCGCCGTCACCCGCGCCAAAGCGGGCGATCTGGCCGTCTTTACCGTCCGCCGCGGCTGTGGCGAGTGCGCCTCCTGCGCCATGCACCGCGCCGATATGTGCGAAACCGGTCAATATAAGGAGCGCGGCATCTGGGGCCTCGACGGCTATCAGGCCGAGTTTGTGCTCGATACGGAAGCCCATCTGGTGCCGGTTCCTCCGCAACTGGCCGGCGTCGGAGTATTGATTGAGCCGTTGACCATCGTGGAAAAAGCCATCTTCGAGGCTCTGCGCTGGCAGCAGTTGCGCCGTCCCGATGCCGCCGTCGCGCCCGACTGGATCGTGGGCCGCCGCTGTCTGGTCGCCGGCCTGGGCCCGGTGGGCCTGCTGGCCGCGCTGGTGTTGCGGCTGCGCGGCGCCGAAGTCTTCGGCCTCGATATTGCCGATCCCGCCAGCCCGCGGCCGCAATGGCTGGCGTCCCTGGGCGGCCATTATGTGGATGGCCGCACTATCGCCTCCGGCCAGCTCGGCCAGGCCGCCGGCGGCATGGATCTGATTGTCGAGGCGGCCGGCATCCCCAGCCTCGAATTCAACCTCTTTGACGCGATGGCCTTCAACGGCGTGTATGTGCTCACCGGCATTCCCGGCGGCGACCGTCCCTTGCCGGTGGATGCGGGCCGCATCGTGCGCCATCTCGTGCTCCACAACCTGGCCATGCTTGGCAGCGTCAACGCCGCCCGCGGTCATTTTCAGATGGCGGTGGATGATCTGCTCGCCGCCCACCTGCGCTGGCCCGGGAAAGCCAATGAACTGATTACTCATCATCATCCGCTGGCGCAGTTTCAGCAGCCGCTGGCGCAAATCTCCCCCGGCGCGATCAAGGAAGTCATCGAGTGGCAGTAAACGAGTAACCCACACAAGCAAACGACGCTTGTATGGGCCAACCATCCGATCAGACATAAATAACTGCATGAGAATGAAAGATTTAACAAAGCAAAATCGGGGAGATGAAAAAATTGGAAAGTGTCGCATTTTTTGAAGTGAGATGCGATGAAGCAGATAAATAAAGAACCAACGAACGGAAGCGACTGCGCATTGAAGGAAAACAACGGCATAAAAACACACCTGGAGCGGGGGAAGCGAAGCGGGCGATTCATTCGCCATCAACCCAGATGGTGGGCCGTACGCACTTCGCTAGACGAAGG
>JAKAZV010000141.1 GCA_021826505.1 Acidobacteriota bacterium
GGGCTGGGTCATCAATCTGGTGCAGCGCGGGCTGGCCTCATGGGCGCGGATGCGGGAAATCCTCCGCGCCCCCGCCGAAATCGCCGACGGCCCCGGCTGCGACCGCTCGATCCGCACCCTGCGCGGCGAAGCCGAGTTCCGGCAGCTCAGCTTCAGCTTTGAGGGCCGCGAAGTGCTGCACGACATTGAACTGGCCATCCCCGCCGGCGGAAGCCTGGCCATCGTAGGCCCCACCGGAGCGGGCAAAAGCACGCTGGCCGCGCTGCTGCCCCGGCTGTATGAGGCCGCGCCCGGAATGGTGCGGATTGACGGACGGCCCATCGCGGAAATTCCATTAGCCGTGCTGCGCGCCCATATCGGCCTGGTGCCGCAGGAAACTTTTCTTTTCAGCGATACGCTGCACAATAACATCGCCTTCGGCGTTCCCGATGCCACGGAAGCGGCGGTCCTCGAAGCCGCAGTCAAGGCGGGGCTGGGGCCTGATCTGGAAAACTTTCCCGAGGGCCTGAATACCCGGGTGGGCGAACGCGGGCTGACCCTTTCCGGCGGGCAGAAACAGCGGGTCGCGATCGCGCGGGCCCTGATCCGCGATCCCCGCATTCTAATTCTTGACGACGCCCTTTCGGCGGTGGACACGCTGACCGAGGAAACCATCCTCAATAACCTGCGCCAGATCATGCAAGGCCGCACCACCATTTTTATCAGCCACCGCATTTCCACGCTGCGCGGCGCCGACCAGATCATCGTGCTCGACCACGGCCGCATACTCGAACGCGGCGATCATGCCACGCTGATCGGTCTGGGCGGCCATTACGCCAGCCTTTATGAAAAACAACTGCTGGAGGAGGAACTACAGGCGGTGAGCTGAAAAGATCACGCTCCGGGATAAGCATCGCATAGCGGCGTTGTTCGCCGCTCGGCATCAAAATTGAGCCCGGCAGGCAAGGGCGACCGACACCGCATCCATTCGCACTATGAGCAGCGCACAACAAGAAGAAGAGGTACTGGGCAAAGCGTACGACCGCCGCCTGATGCGGCGGCTGCTGGGCTACGTCCGCCCATACCGCGGCATTGTGCTGCTTTCGACCCTGGCCGCGGTGCTGCATTCGGTCACCGCGGTGGCCGGGCCGTATATCGTAAAAGTCGCCATTGACCGCTATATTTTCCCCACCCACGCCCGCGGGGCGGGCTCATTTCTGAATCCCTGGCTGCCGGGCAACGCCTTTCACGGCCTGACCGTGCTGGCGGGAATTTATCTGGTTCTGCTGGTGGCCGGCTTTGGCCTCGATTTCGCCCAGACCTACCTCATGCAATGGGTGGGGCAGCACGCGATGTTCGATCTGCGCCGGCAGCTTTTCGCGCACCTGCAGAAGCTGCAGATCGCGTTTTTCGACCGCAATCCGGTGGGCCGGCTGGTCACGCGCGTGACCAACGACGTGCAGGTCATCAACGACATGATCGCCTCGGCGCTGGTGGCGTTTTTTGACGACGCCTTCGTGCTCATCTTCATCGCCATTATTCTGTTCCGCTTCGACTGGAAGCTGGCGCTGATCACGCTCGCGGTGCTGCCGCTGATCGGAGCGGCGGCCAGCGTCTTCCGGCGGGCAGTGCGCGACAGCTACCGGCGCATGCGCGTGGCCCTGGCCCGCATCAATACTTTTTTGCAGGAACACGTGGCCGGCATGAGCCTGGTGCAGGTCTTTAACCGCGAGGAGCGCACGGCCGAGGAGTTTGACGAAATCAACCGCACGCACCGCGACGCCTGGAAAGACGCCGTGTTCGCCCACGCGGTCTATTATCCGGTGGTCGAAATTCTGAGCATGCTGGCGGTGGCCGACATCCTCTGGTTCGGGGGCGTGCGGGTGATCGGCCACCGGCTGACGATCGGCGTCCTGGTCGCCTTCATTCAGTACGCGCAGCGCTTTTTCCGGCCCATCCAGGACCTGAGCGAAAAATACAACCTTCTGCAGTCGGCCATGGCCTCGAGCGAGCGCATTTTCAAGCTCGTTGACACGCCGGTCACGCTGGCCTCGCCGGAGCACCCGGTTGCGGCGCCGGCCGGAGCGGCGCGGATCGAGTTTGATCATGTCAGCTTTGCCTATCACGATCAGGATTGGGTGATCAAAAACCTGAGCTTCACGATCGAGCCCGGACAGACGGTGGCCGTGGTGGGCCATACCGGCGCCGGCAAGACCACGCTGGCCAGCCTGCTGCTGCGCTTTTACGATGTGCAGCAGGGCGCGGTGCGGATCGGCGGCGTGAACGTGAAAGACTGGGATTTAAGCGAGCTGCGCCGGCGCTTCGGGGTGGTGCTGCAGGATCCGTATCTGTTTACCGGAACGATCGCGCAGAACATACGCATGGGCGACGAGGCGATGGCGGACGCGGCAATTGAGCATGCCGCCCTGCATGTGGACCTGCACGACTTTGTCTCCACGCTGCCCGACGGCTATGCCACCGAACTGCGCGAACGCGGCAGCGGGCTTTCCACCGGACAGAAACAGCTGGTGAATTTTGCCCGCGCGCTGGCCGCCAACCCGCCCTTTCTGATTCTGGATGAAGCCACGGCCAGCGTGGATACCGACACGGAGCTGAAAATCCGCGCCGCGCTGGAGAAACTGCTGGCCGGCCGGACCAGCATCATCATCGCGCACCGGCTTTCCACCATCCAGCGCGCCGACCGCATTCTGGTGATGCATAAAGGAGCACTGCGCGAGTCGGGAACGCATCAGGAACTGCTGGCGGCGCGAGGGATCTACTGGCGGCTGTACCGGCTGCAATATAAAGACCAGGAAACTGCCTGGACGCCGTCCACGCCGGCGCTGGCGTAGCCGCGGCGCAGCGTTGCCGCATGAGGGTTCCGGCACCTGCACTCCCGTGCGGCTCGGCCGTGAACGCTATATGACGATATTTATGTCAGAACTTGAAAACCTTGAGTCTTGCCGTAGCGGCGGGCAAATTGTGTTATCTGCCGATCATAGGTAACCAAAGCGCTCCCGGTTGCCACGGCGGTTGCGATGAGAAGCCGGTCGGCGGGATCACGCCCGTTAAAACCGGGAAATGAATAGGCTCTAGCCGCAATTTGGCATTCCAGCGGAAGCATTGCAATGCCAGGCCGTGCCGCAAATCGGTTGAGCCATTGTTCTGGAGCAAGATCCAACTCAATATGGCCCCGATCGAACAGGCAGGCGATTTCCCAACCGCTGACGGCGCTTATTTGCAAATTCCCGCCCAATCGCCAAGTCTCTTCGATCAAATTCCGGGTCGAGGGCCGCAGCCGATGATCCCCGCTATCGAGCCAAAGCACGATATGGGTATCCAGCAGCAATGGCGGATTCAACGCATCACCTCACGCCCGCTTTCCGCATCAGGCATGATTTCAAGCACGGGCTGACGCAAATCCACGCCCCTGGCCACGCGCACTGAGCCCGGATGGGCGCCAAACAGGGGCTGATTGCGAAGTTCGCGGTCCATCAACTGGCGCAGCGCTTTCGCCACTGCCTCAGTTTTGTTGCCGCCGGTCAATGCCCGGGCCGCCGTTTCGATCAGTTGGACCACATCGGGACGGTTGATGGTAACGACGGTTGGCATATCATTATTCCAGTAATGAAATCATTATAGCACTGAAATATGACTCAAAAACCGGGAGATTGAACAGACGCGCGCGGTCCCGGCAGCGCGCGGATTCAGTTCACGATGCGGCCGGCGCAATCGCCGAGAACCAGCATTTCTCCCGCCGGGCTGCGAGCCGAGCCGCGCAGGGTGACTTCATCGCCGGCTTCAAGAAAGGCGCGGGATTCATCGCCGGGCAGGCGAATGGGATTCTGACCGCCCTGGGTCAGCTCAAGCAGGCAGCCCAGGGCATCGGATGTGTCGCCGGAGACCGTGCCGGTGGCCAGCAAATCGCCGGGCCGCAAGCGGCAGCCGTTGGAGGTGTGATGCGCGATCATCTGGGCCGGCGTCCAGTAAAGCTCGCGCGTGCTCACCGCGCAGAGCCGAACCGGGCCATGGCCCTGCCGCCGCATTTTTTCCGTTTCCAGCCAGACTTCGAGTTGAAGATCGAGACCGCCGCGCTCGCGGTTAGGGCGGGAATCGAGATAGGGCAGCGGCTTGGGATCGCCCGGCGGGCGGGCAGCGGCGGCCACGCGATACGGCTCCAAAGCCGCCCAGGGAGTGACCCAGCAGCCCAGCGAAGTGGCAAAGTTCTTGCCCAGAAACGGCCCCAGCGGCTGATATTCCCATGCCTGTATGTCGCGCGCCGACCAGTCATTGACAAGACAGACGCCGAAGATATGCGCCTCGGCCTCTGCGATTCCGATCGGCTGGCCCAGATCATTGCCCGGGCCGACGATCAGGCCGAGTTCGAGTTCGTAATCAAGCCGCCGCGATGGAGCGAATTGCGGCGGTCCTTCCGCCGGCCCCATCTGTCCCTGGGGCCGCGGGACAGGCGTGCCGCTGGGAACCAGCGTCGAACAGCGGCCGTGATAGGCAATGGGCAGATATTTATAGTTGGCGAGCAGCGGGTTCTGCGGCCGGAAGAGCCGGCCCACATGGGTGGCATGGTGAATGGAGGCGTAAAAGTCGGTGTAATCGCCGGGTGAGACCGGCATTTGATAGCGCAGCTCGCCCATGGACAGCAGGCTTTTGGCGGTTTCGCGTTCGATCAGGCCGTTGCCTTGCGCGGTGAGCAGATATTGCAGCCGCCGGCGCAACGGCAGCCAGGCCCGCGGACCCAGGCCGGCCAGGGAGTTGAGATTGGGCGCGTGCAGCGCGGCGCGCGTATCCGCGCTCAGTTCCGAGAGCAGGCCGCGTTCGTTCAAATCGCGCAGATCGAGGACATATTCGCCAATCCCCACGCCCAGCCGGGTGTCGCCGGTTTCAGGACGTAAAAAGGCGCAATAGGGCAGATGGTCCAGCGAAAAGCCGTTGTGGCCGGCCGATGGGATCCAACTGCTGGCGTGATCATGCATTTAATTGCCCACCCGGAGCGGAGATTGGAATTGCGGGAGCAGCCTGCGTAATTCCTGCATAGGCTCCAGAAAGGAACAAGTTCCGAAAGATGATAAGAATTTTTGCCGCGAGTCCAGCAATACGGCATTTCCGATGGACAGGCCGCGCCAGAGCGCGCCATCGTCATTCAGAGTAAAAGCCTGGGGATCATTCTCTTCCAGAATGTCCCGCACCTTGTCACGGGTTGCCTGGGTTACGATTCCCTTCCCGGCCAAGTCCCAAGCCAAAGCGGCGGCCAGGAAAAGATTCAGATAGCCATGCATCATGCAGGCAGGCTGGCCAAGATCGGGGCTATGGCGGGAACGAATGGCGTGGTGCAGGCCGGCGGTAGCCTTCCAGGCAATGTCCGATTGCGCCGCGGCTAAAATAAAATCCGCCACCGCTTCCGTTGAGGGAAAAGCTTCGGGAGTCAGCCCGCCGCAGCG
>JAKAZV010000142.1 GCA_021826505.1 Acidobacteriota bacterium
CGCCTGCGAGCGCTATGGCCTGAAACCGGACCTGCTGGTTTTAGGCAAAATTCTGGGCGGCGGCCTGCCCGCCGCCGCTTATGGCGGACGGCGCGATGTGATGCAAAAAGTCGCGCCCCTCGGCCCCGTCTACCAGGCCGGAACGCTTTCGGGCAATCCCGTGGCCATGGCCGCCGGCGCGGCTACGCTGCGGATCCTGGCCGCCGAACCGGAACTTTATCGCCGGCTGGAAGCGAACGGCCAAAGCCTGGAAGCCGGCTTGCGGGAAGCCGCCGCGCGGGCCGGCGCGCCGGTGTGCATCCAGCGCGCGGGCGCCATGCTGACGGTATTTTTTACCTCCCAGCCCGCGGTGCGCGACTATGCCGCCGCCCGCGCCTCGGATACCGCTGCCTTTGCCCGGTTTCACCAGAAGCTGCTCGCTCATGGCGTGTATTGGCCGCCCTCGCAATTTGAAGCCGCCTTTATCAGCACCGCCCATGGCGAGGCCGAAATCGAGCTCACGCTGCGGGCCGCGCGGCCGGCGCTGGAGGCGGCATGTTCCGCCTGAATTTAAAAATATCTTGCGGCATTATGAATGACGGAATGACCCAGCCGCAAAATGACTGCGGCCGCGCCGCACAGCCGCAAAAAACCCCTGGGCAAACGTTCGCTTGATGCAACATCCGGGTACACTGAATTTTTTAGCTTGCTGGCAGTGGAAGTGTGGATATCGCGATGAAGAAACGATTCTGGCCGGGGTGTGTTCTGCTGCTGGCGCTGCTGGCCTGGGGCATCCGCCGGCCCTATGCCCGGCACTGGGGGGGGATTACGCACGAAGGGCTGGAATACGTTCTGCCGCTGGCCCATCCGGCCGCCGGCATTGCACAAGTGCCGTTTGCCAATATGCCGGTTTATATTTACCCCACGCCCCGCACCCGCATCGGCGAAGGCCGCGGCGCCTGGGTGCACAAAGCCTTGACGCTGCCGCTGGAGGATGGCAGCTACTCCCATGATCTGAACGGCAAGCCGGTGGATTTTCGCCTCTATCGCTCGCAAATTATCAACCTGCCCTATGCCTATGGCAATGGCCAGGCGGCGCTCAATTTCGGCACGTTATTTTATGGCCGCCACACCCAGGTCTGCGTGGGCGTGGTGCAACTGCTGGAAATGCGGCGCGGCAAACTGTTGTTGATGGATCAGTTCACCTATAACTGCATGGGAGGCGGGCGCGTGACCTACCATTCCCACCAGCGCTCGCTGCATATACACTCGCCGCATTACGCCGCCGGCGACCGGCTCTGCTGCCCCTCGCTCGAGGACCGGGCGCATTTTTCGCTGGATGGGCGCCGGGCTCATTCGGGCGGCATCAAGCTGGTGCAGTGAAGGCCTTAATTTATGCGCTGGCGGGCGCGGCCTTGGCCGGGATCCAGTACACTTCCTCGTGCACGGCTTCCTTGGCAAAACCGCCGCGCTTGAGCATGCCCTTCACGTTTTCAATCATCTGCGGATGGCCGCAGACGTAGGCGGTGGTGTCGCCGGCGGTGAAGCCGTCCGCGTCGGCGTATTTGCGCAGAATGTCTTCCGCGCGGCCGCATTCGCCCTGCCAGCCCTGGCATTCCCATGAGCGGGAAACCGCGTGCACGACCTTGACTCCGGGCAGCTTTCCCGCCAGCTCATCGAGTTCCGGGACGTAGGGAAATTCATAGTCGCGGCTGGCGGCTTCGATCAATAAAATGCGGGTTTCAGGCGGGGCAAAGCTGGGGTCGCGGGCCCAGGTGCGCAGCATGCTCATGAACGGCGCCACGCCCGTCACCGTGGCCACGAACAGATGGTGATGATGGCCGCTCTTGCGGTCGAGCGTGAACAGCCCCTTGGCCGATTTGCGCACCCACAGCTCATCGCCCGCGTGCAGCGTGTGCAATGTCGGCGTGGTTTCTCCCTCGGGCACCAGCTCAATAAAAAATTCCAGCTCGCTCTCCAGCGGGCTGGAGGCGATGGAATAAGCCCGCTCATGCACTCCGCCGGCGTCTTCGAAGGCGAGGGTGGCATATTGGCCGGGTTTGAAGGGGAAGGGCGCATCGAGCGCGAGGCGCAGCGTCCAGAGGTCTTCCGAGAGATCGCGGCGGCCGGTGACGCGGGCGCGCAGGTATTTGTTAGGGTCCATAAAATGATGGGAAAAAAGAATGCAAATTGGCGGTTTTGCCCGCTCATCATTATTGTAATGGAAGCGGGTGCATGACAATTTGGCATTTATGCGCCGCCTCATGAAGATAAAATAGTGGGCATGCAAAAAAGCGAACTGCTGCGGTTAGCGGGCTCGATGGAATGGAGCCGCGAGCGCATTCTGGCCATGCTGGAGAAGGTTTCCGATGCGGATATGGATGCGCCGCGCGGGGGCAGCTTCGGCAGCCTGCGCGCCACGCTGGTGCATCTGCTGGGCGCCGAGCAGGTCTGGGGCGCGCGGCTGCACGGCCGGGCGCAGGGCATGCCCCAGCCGGACGCGTATCCCACCCGCGCCGCCGCCGGCGCCGCCTGGCGCGAGGCCACCGCGGCTTTGCTGGCGTATCTGGAAAAGCTGCCGGAGGGCGAAGTCACGGGCGAGATTCAATACGCCAACCTGAAAGGGCAGATGGTTGCCAGCCGCATCTACGAAATTTTGCTGCAATTATTCGCCCATCACGCCTACCATCGCGGCCAGATTGTCTATATGCTGCGCGAGATGGGACACCCCGTGACGGGCACCGACTTCATGGCCTACTGCCGGCAGCATTAAACTTTTGCCTTTTTTTCGGCAGGCGGGCTGAGCGCGGCGGCCAGCAGCGCCAGCGGCAGCAGCCATAGCCCCAGCTCGGGCCGCAGCGCGGCCTGGCGCGCCAGGCCCTGCGTCCAGGGCTTGAGCGCCGGCGCGAGCGCGCCCGCGCGGTGCAGCACGCCGCGCACGTCCTGGCGCACCGCCGCCGTCAGCCAGAGCGCGATGCCGGCCGCATAGCCGGCCGCCGCCGCGCCCGTGATCGCCGCGCCCGCCAGCATCAGGCGCCATCCCCAGAGTCCGGCCAGAATGGCCAGCAGCGTGGCCAGGGCCGCGATATAGAGCGCCGGGGCAATGAACACCGCCAGCTTGAATACCACCGGCGTCGCGTGCCGGGCGCCCAGCCCGCGGCCGATTTCCCGGCGGATCTCCCGTAAATTATGCAGCAGCCGCGCGGGCGAATGCGCATGAACGCGGTGGCGGGCCAGCGCGAAGGCGCCGGAGCGCAGCAACCCGGCCAGGCTCCAATGGCGGGTGGGCGCGACCGGCGAGCGCAGGCTCAGGGCCGGGAGGAAAAGACAGATCAGGGCCAGCCCCAGGGCGGCATAGCCCGTCCAGCTCAGGCGCGGACGCGGCATCGCAAAATTATAACGGGTGAAACGGCATGCTTCCACCCCGCCACTTTAAGTCATAGGGGCATAATATAGCTCATGAAGCCGAGTACCATACGCACTTCATTGGACCTTCCACGCGACCTCCATCGCCGTCTTCATGAAGCCGCGGCCAGGAAGGGATGTTCGGCGCGCAAACTGATTCTTACCAGTATCGAGCAGGCAGTGCAGTCCAGCCCACCCCCACGGCCCTCAAGGCGTTTACGGCTCGATCCGCCATTGATCCGGCCGGCCGGCCGAAAGATTCGCATCACCAACGCTGAAATTTATGAGCTTATTGAGCATCCCTGATATCAATGTCTGGCTGGCAATTGCCAGCCCAGAACATATGCATTTTCAAGTGGCAAAACGATGGTGGCAACAGGAATCGGGCAAAATCGCATTTTGCCGTTTTACCCAACTGGGTTTTCTTCGGCTTAATAACCACGGCAGCTGCCATGGATGGAAAACCATTGAATATGCGCGAAGCATGGCATGTATATGATCGTTTCTATGCTGACGATCGGATTATATTCCTTATGGAATCGGCGGAAGCAGAGCCAATATTTCGAAAACAAGCGTCCAGGAAAACGGCTTCACCTAAAATCTGGGCTGATGCCTGGATCATGGCCGTGGCCCAAGCCGCGGGAGGCTTAGTCGTGACATTTGATAAAGGTTTGGCCAAGCTTGGCGGGTATTGCCTGAATTCAGAATTATGAATGTTTGCTCTAGGACCTGTCTCATAAAGCCATGTCTACTAAAATTCACATCATGCATGCGGCTTTTCTTTCGCTCACAATTCCGCCCACTACACGGAATTGTTTCGCTGGAAAAGCCGCAAACATACCCTGATCCGATGACATTCACCATTTATGAGACAGGCTCTAGGCCGCCTTGGCCTGATTGCGCAATTTAAGCACTTCTTTTCGCGTGCGGTCCAGGATCTGCATCGCGGTCTCCAGCTTCCGTTCGGCTTCCTGCCTTCGCTGCACGGAATAGACATGCCGGGCCAGTTCAATCTGCAGAGCCTCGACCTTGCGGTAGGCCGAGCGATAGGCGCGTTCCTGGGGTGTTTCCATAATGAAGGACAATTCTATGCGCTCCCGCCGTCCACCGGCGGGTGTGGAAAGAAAGGGAGCCTCCGTCCGTATGCTCACAGCTTAACAAAAGCCAGAGTTGCCGCCGGCATCAGGTGGGGAAAATCCTCCCAATGGCGCACCGCCATTCACAATGGATCCATGTGTATGGAATCTCCGTGCATTGCTCCGGGCTTGGGTGTATGCTGGCATTTTTTCCTGCCTGATGGCGCAAATTTAAATTGATCGGCGATCTCCATAATGGATAAACGTTCCGCCCTTTACCTCTTTGCCGCATTTGCCCTGGCTTGGTTTTTTCCCCTCGGGTTGCCCGCGCAAGCCGTTTCGCCCAGTCTCTACGCCGGAATGCGCTGGCGGCTGATCGGCCCATTCCGCGGCGGACGCGTGACCTCCGTCGCCGGCGTTCCCGGCAACCCGGCCGTCTATTACTTCGGAACGCCCGGCGGCGGCGTCTGGAAGACCACCGACGGCGGCTGGGTTTACAAGCCCATCTTCGATCAGGAAAAGGATTTTTCCATTGGCGCCCTGGCGCTGGCCCCCTCCAATCCCAATATTGTTTACGTGGGCACCGGCGAGCAGGCGCCCGGCCACGGAATTTACCGCTCCGATGACGGCGGCCTGAGCTGGCGGCATCTGGGCCTGCGCCGCAGCCGGCATATCACGATTTTATTGGTGGATCCGCGCCATCCCAATACCGTGCTGGCCGGCGTCGAGGGCAGTCTGTTTCATAAAGGAGGCGAGCGCGGCGTCTATCGCTCGACCGACGGCGGTAAAACCTGGAAACAGGTTCTCTATCACGATGCCTATACCGGAATTGTCAATATGGCTTGGGATCCGCGCCATCCCAAAACGGTGTA
>JAKAZV010000143.1 GCA_021826505.1 Acidobacteriota bacterium
CCAGCAGGATCGCGGAGTTGGCCAGACCCGTGGCGCTGGCATGGGCGGCGCCCGTGCTCATGGCCGCGGCGGGAAGCTCAATCCGAACCGGCACGCCGTTGCTGGACTGAAATACGGCATTGGCGGCACCATTCAGGCCCACGCCCAAGCCGTTGGACGCGCCCAGATTGGCAGTGGCATTTCCCGCCGTGCCGGCCATGCCGCCGGCGGCCGCGCCAGCCGAGGCACCCACATTGCCGGCCGCATTACCGGCCGCGCCAGCCGAGGCGCCGAGCGCGGAACCGATGGCCGAGCCCAGACCGGCCGCACCGGAAGCACCCGCTCCGGTAGTGGCCGGAGTCGCGCCGCCTGAGCCGGAGACCGCGGCCGCGCCGCTCAGAGCCGAACTCACTCCACCATTGAGCATGGGCGGGCCAGCCATGCCGGCATTATCGAAACGGGCATAAGGCTGCGCCGCAAAGATGGCGGCGATGGTGGCCTGCATGGGCAGGCGCCGGCCGTTATGCAATACCGCCTGATCGAAGACCACGCCCAGCGAAGAGCGGGCATGCGAGTTGGCCGCCGTCTGCACGGCCGTGACGCGGCCCAGCAGGCGCGCGCCTTTGGGCAGAATCACGCGGCCATGCTCTTTAACCGCCGCCGTGGTCTGGGCCACGACTTGCTGGCCCACGCGGGCATGCCGCGTATCGAGCTTCGAGCGGAGCCGGGCGCGGAACGCGGTCCGCGCCGCCATGGCGGACTGGGCATGGACGGAAGCCGCTTTACCGGCGGCAGACGCCTGCGAAGCCGCTGCTCCCGTGGCCGTGCCGGTGGCCGCAGCACCGGTCTGGGCCCAGGCAGTGATTCCCGCCAGGGCGAAAAGAGTCAGCGACTGAAATACTTTCTGTGTGCGATTCATTTTTATCTCCTTGAACTTAAATCCCACCGCACCGGGGTACATGCAAAATGGGTGCCACTCTGGTTAAAGCTTTAAATTCAGATATTTAGAAGAGTGAATCGGGATGAGTCGGGACCAGCATCCGGCAAAAAAATCCCGCACGTTCGTAAAAACATCGTGATGAAGCTGAAGATCAGATGAAGCGGTCATAAAAACGTGGCCAAAATTATTCAGCGGCACAGCCGCTTTTTCTTTTAGGCGAAACAATTTCGCAAATGCCCGGCCGAAACCGGGGTTTGCGAACCCTGATGGAGGCTGGAATTTTATCATCGTTCATAGGCGCGGGACCTGACAGGAAACCCCGCTCGACCCATGGGCTTTCAGCCCATAGGCACCCCGCCTGCGATCTCGCATTTGTACTGCCATGCGACTCGACCGTGAACGCTGAGCGACACCGGACGGAACCTGACCCTATAAAAATTCCCAAAAGCGGAAAGTGAAATACCCCTAAAAAGGGGAATTGCGCAAAGAAAACAAATCTGTTCCGCTAAAAATGCTCCCCCCAGAAGCCAGGGAGGGGAGTGTGTTTCAACGATTTCAAAATAAAAAAGCCGCGGCGCAGGCGGAACAACCGACTGGGTCCAGGCCGGAAAGCTCGCATAGCGAAGCCGGCCGGGTAACAGAGATTCGCGACGAGCTTCACCAGGAGCCGAAGCGGAAGCGGCCGGGCGCGGAGCAGGACCTGGCGTTATTGGAAGCGATGGCGCGGCTGAGCCAGAAAGCCGAGAAGGCCTCCACGCCGGTCCGCTCGGAAACCCAGGTTCTGCTGGATTTCGCGAAACGAGGCAAACTATTCCGCCAGCCCGACGACGAGCCGTTCATCGTTTTCGACGCCCCGATTGGACGGCTGACGTTTGAAGTGCGATCGGAGGAAGGCGCGCGGTTTCTTTCCGGGCTTTACCAGAACCAGCATAAAAAAGCGCCGCAAAGGCAGGCGATTCGTGAAGCCCTGCGGGAGCTGGAGATTCAGGCCAGCTATGGAGAAAACGTCGAGACACTGCATCTGCGGCGGGCGAGGACGCCGGAGGGAATCTGGCTGGATCTGGGCGATGCCCAAGGCCGGGTAGCACAGATCTCGCCCCAGGGCTGGCGGATCGTGGCCCATGCGCCGGTGTATTTCAAGCGGCCGCGGCACCAACTACCCTTGCCGGCGCCGGAGCTGGGCGGAGACCGGACGCTGCTGGAAGGCATGCTGACGGTGACGGACCGGATGGATCTGATGCTGCTGCTGGGCTGGATCATGGCGGCCTACAATCCGCTGATACCGGCGCCGATGCTGGTATTCACGGGGCCGCAGGGCAGCGGCAAGACGACCCTGGCCAGGCTGCTGCGGATGCTGATTGATCCCAGCCGGGCGGAGGTGATGGGACTGCCGGGAGAAGCCGTCTTCGCGCAGGTGCTGGAACATCATGCCGTGCCGGTCTTCGACAACCTGGGCCGGCTGACGGCGCGGCAGGCGAATCTGCTGTGCCGGGGCGTGACGGGGCTGAGCTATATAAAGCGGCGGCATTTTACCGACAGCGAGGATGTGATACTGGGCGCCCGGCGGCCGATGATTCTGACCGCGCTGGAGACGCCGACCGAGGCTCCGGACTGGCTGGACCGGGCGCTGGTGCTGAAGCTGCCGCTGCTGACGGGGAGGGTACGGGCGGAAGAGACACAACTGATGCATGTGTTTCTTAGCCATCAGGCTAAATTTCTGGGACTGATGATGACCGGGCTGAGCGCGACGATGACGGAAACAGCCCGGATGCCGCGGACGATGAACCTGCCGCGGATGGCGGATTTTGCCGCCTGGGGACGGGCGATGATGGCGGGAATGAAGACGGACCCGGATCTATTCCTGGAGGCGCTGGAGCGCAACGCGCGGCAGAAAAACGAGGCGCTGATGGAGCGGGATGAGACCGGACACGCGATCGTGAGCTTTATGGCGGGCAAGACGGAATGGAAAGGGCAGATTGAGGAATTAGCGCGAGAGCTTTGGCCCAGGACAAGCCGGCAGAAAAGATTATCCGCCGTGCAACTGGGTTTATACCTGCGGCGGATGCAGATCAATCTGGAATCCCAAGGAATTGGGATTGAAATGACACGCAGCCACGGCATCAGAACGATCGAACTGAAACAAATGGCATCATTTACACCCTCAACCCGGCACCCGTGACAGTTAAGTTTATATTTTTCAAATAGATAACGGGTGCCAGGAGGAATTTCAACCCGGCACCCGAAATTTATAAACCATTTATTTTCAAATATTTATCGGGTGCCGGGTTGAGATTGGCAACCTGGCACCCGCAACGCGAAGGTGACGGGCTACTGTCATCGTTTCTAAGCTGGGTTTATACTCATGCGGGCGAAGTTGAAGGTCGAGGACCATTTATGAAACTGCAACGCGTGGCAGCCGGATTGGGATGCTTTTTGATCACGGGGATGGCCTGGGCGCAGGCGCCGCCGCGGGCGGCGCGGCTGTGGCTGACCACGGTCAATGGCAAAGAACGTCTGGCCCGGCAACCGCAGGCGCTGCGATTTTCTCAAGCCGCACCGGCGAAAAAGACGATCAACGTCAACCCCATGGAGCAGTACCAGAAGATGGAGGGCTTCGGGTTTGCCCTGACCGGAGGCAGCGCGCAATTGCTGATGCGGATGGCTCCGGCGGCACGAGCGGCCTTATTGCGGCAACTCTTTGCGCCCGCGGGCGCGGGCATTCATGTCAGTTATCTGCGGGTCAGCATCGGCTCGTCGGATATGAACGATCATGCTTTTACCTACGACGATATGCCGGCGGGAGAAAGCGATCCGCAACTGACGCATTTCAATCTGGGACCGGACCGCACCACCGTGATTTCGGCGCTGCAGCAGATTTTAAAGATCAACCCGAAGATCAAGATTCTGGGCTCGCCCTGGTCGGCGCCGGGCTGGATGAAGACCAATGACGCGCTGAAGGGCGGCCACTTGAAGCCGGGCGATTACGGCGTCTATGCCCGCTATTTTGTGAAATACCTGCGGGCGATGCGGCAGGCTGGCATCAGGCTCAGCGCCATCACCGTGCAAAACGAGCCTTTGAATCCCAAAAACACGCCCAGCATGGTGATGTTCGCGCCGGAAGAGAAGCGGTTTATCGCGCAATATCTGGGTCCGGCGCTGGCCCGGGCGGGATTGCATACCGGCATTCAGATTTATGACCACAACCCGGATGTCGCGTCCTATCCGCTGTCCATACTGGCCGACCCGGCGGCGAATCGCTATGTGGAGGGAACCGCGTTTCATTTGTATGGCGGCAGCGCCCGCACACTCACCCGCGTACATAACCTTTATCCCAATAAGGATCTGTTTCTGACCGAACAATCGGTGACCCAATCGCCGCGGGACAAACGGCTGGAGATTGCCGCACCCGTCCAGCGGGTGCTGATCGGCGCGACCCGCAACTGGGCGCGCAATGTATTGCTGTGGAATCTGGCGGCCAACGCGCAGGCCGGCCCGCATACCAACCACGGCGGCTGCACCGGCTGCTGGGGCGCGCTGACCCTGACCGGCAACCGCGTAAAACGGAATGTGGCGTATTACGCGCTGGCGCATTTTTCCAAATTTGTGCCGCCGGGCTCGCTGCGGATCGGATCGAATGAACTGGAACAGCTCGCCAATGTGGCTTTTCTCACGCCCCAGGGCAAGGTTGTGCTGGTGGTCTCGAATACCGGCAATTTCACGGCGAGATTCCATATACGCTGCCTGGGCCGAAGCGCAGAAACCCGTTTACCGGCGGAGTCGGTGGGCACCTACGTCTGGTAAAATGAGGCCATGGCGCGCATTGTGCATTGCGTAAAACTGGGCCGGGATTTGCCGGGTTTGGAAGAAGCTCCCTGGCCGGGCGAAATCGGGCAGCGAATTTACGAGCAGGTTTCCGCCCAGGCATGGGGCATGTGGAAAGACCACGCCAAGATGCTGTTGAACGAGTTCCGCATGGCGCC
The DNA here is from genome assembly GCA_021826505.1 of Acidobacteriota bacterium. Lineage (GTDB taxonomy): Bacteria > Acidobacteriota > Terriglobia > Terriglobales > SCQP01 > JAKAZV01. The sequence goes on from JAKAZV010000143.1 coordinate 4,900, forward strand.
GTGGACGCCGGAGGCGCAGAAGATGATCCGGGAACAGATGGAAGGGTTTTTCTTCGGATCCGCGCAAGCACCGCCGCCGGGGTATGTACCACCTAAATCCTGAAGTTGAATCACTTTTAAGTGATTGATAAATAAGTGTTTATTTCAAATATACCATCGCCGGCTTTCTGTGCTATACTGACCTTTACTCAACTGGCGAGCGGCTGACTCCAGTCGGACTCGCCACGGAGGCTGGATTCCCGGCTCTCCGTCCCATCCCAAACACAACCTCAGGAGAAGTAATGAAACGAACCTGCCAGGCTCTCGCGATTGCCCTAGCCGTATGCGCCGCCCCCGTGGTCGCCCATCCGGCCAGTCTCACGCCCCGCCCGGTACTGGGTCCGG
>JAKAZV010000031.1 GCA_021826505.1 Acidobacteriota bacterium
TTTTCGCGGATTTCCCTTGACCTTCTCAAAAAGAGAAGATACGTTACATTTTAGGAAGCACGGGTAAATCGTCAATACTGGCGCGGGTTTGCGCCGGCCCACCCGAGGTTCACCCCCGGTGGGATGATTTTTGCATATTCACTTCTTTAATCATTTCAATAACATGCACTGAATTTTCATGGGTATTCATAAAGTAAATACCTGGTCTCGCCCGGATCTTGCGGCGGGACTTTGAGCCCGATTTCCTTCTCCTTCCGCCCTATCGCTGTTCTGCCCTTCTGCCATCACATCCATTATTCTGGGTTCTGGCAAACGCCATGGAAATCCCCTCTCTGCCGGAGTTGCTCCGCCAATTCGCCTTACATATGGCTTCGCCGGCGGTGGTCGAGGCGGGCGCTTACCGCACCCGGGAATTCGGCTATAGCCAGCTCATAGGCCAGGCTGAGGCGCTGGCCCAGGAACTGCGCCGGCGTTTAGCCCAGGAATCAACCGCCGCACCCGAAGATCAAACCACGGCTCACACCCCGCAGCCCACGGCCCAGGCTGCCGATGACCCTGCCCGCTGCCTGATCTGGGGAGCTTCCGGCGCCGGCTGGCTGGTGGCGTTCTGGGGCTGCGTGCTGGCCGGGGTAGTGGCCGTACCGTTTGATGCGGGATTTTCGCGGGAGTATGCCGAGCGGGTGCGCCAGCACACCGGAGCCCGGTTCTGCATCAGCGACGGCTCCGCCGGGCATACGCTCGAAGCCCGGCATTTTACCGCGTCATGGAGCTTTGAGCAGCTTCTGGCCTTGCCCGCGATAGGCGCTCCGGCGGCTGCAGCCGCTCCCGCGCCCGCAACGCTGCTGGAAATCGTCTACACCTCAGGATCGAGCGCCGAGCCCAAGGGGGTCATGATTACGCATGGCAACCTGCTGGCGAACCTGCGGCCGATCGCGAAAGAAATAGAAAAATACGGCTTCTGGGAGCGGCGTTTCCGGCCGTTGGGTTTTTTGCATCTGATTCCGCTCAGCCATCTTTTCGGCCAGGTCATGGGCGCCTTTATTCCCGGCCTGCTGGGCGCGACTGTGGTCTTTACCGATGCCGCCACTCCCGCGGCCTGGGCCGATCTGATTCATCGCCGCCGGATTTCCGTATTGATCGCGGTGCCGCGGCAGGTGCGGCTCTTTTCCAGTTGGGCGCTGCGCGAGGCCGCGCCGCGCCCCGAACCGATTCCAACGGGGCAAATTGAGCCGCACTGGGATGAAACCACCGCCCGGCAGATGGTTCTGGCCGCCAGCGCCGCATCAGCCCGGTGGCTGGGGAAAAGCATGCTGAGCGGAATTGCGCGGCGCTGGTGGCGCTGGCGGCGGCTGCATCGCAAGCTGGGCTGGAAGTTCTGGGCCTTGATCGCCGGCGGCGCGGCTTTGCCGGTGGAGGATGAAGAGCTCTGGCATGCGCTGGGCTATGCCGTGGTGCAGGGCTATGGACTGACGGAAACCGCGCCGGCGCTGGCCATCACCCATCCGTTTAAGATCCGCCGCGGCGCGGTTGGCCGCAAGCTGGCCGGGGTTGAGCTTAAAATCGCGCCGGATGGCGAAATTCTGGCCCGCGGCGGCAACGTTTCACCCGGTTATTTTCGCAATCAGTCCGCGACGGCTGAAACGTTTGCCGACGGCTGGCTGCACACCGGGGACCTGGGCCGCTTTGATGCCGAGGGCAATTTGATCTTTGTGGGACGCAAAAAAGACGTGATCGTCTCGGCCGAGGGAATGAACATCTATCCGCAGGAAGTGGAAGCCGAGCTTGAGCGCGAACCGGAGATCAAAGAAGCCGCCGTCGTCGCCGAACCTTCTTCCCGCGGCCGTTCCGCGGCGCATGCCGTGCTGGCGCCGGCGCCCGGCACGGAAGCGGACGCGCTCGACCGCGCCTTCAACCGCGCCAATGCCCGGCTGGAAGCCCACCAGCGCCTGCTGCGCTATTCCATCTGGCCCGAGGCCCAACTGCCGCGCACGCTTTCCACCCACAAACTGCGGCGCAACGAAATCGCCGCCTGGCTGGCCGGAAATGCAAGTCCATCCGCGGGCGCCGCGCCGGCAGGAAACCAGACGGCTCGGCTCGACCCAGAGGGCCGGCCCGCGCCGCTGGCTTATGGCTGGCGGGGATTTTTTATGGAGCATTTAGGATTGCCCGCAAGCCGGCTGCGTCCGGAGGCCCGGCTGCAGCAGGACCTGGGGCTGACGTCGCTCGATCGCGCCGAATTGCTCGCCTGGCTTGAGCAGCATGGCTATTCCTATCTGGATGAAGGCAGCCTCGCGGCCGCCGTCACGCTGGCCGATCTGGAGCGGCTGCTGGCGGATAACACCGCGGTGTTAACACCGGCCGGAGCCGGCGCGGGGCAGGATTCGACTGAATTATCTCCCTCGTCTGCCGCCCCGGTGCTGGCCGCCTATCAATACCCGCGCTGGCCCGAGAGCCGGGCCGTGCAGGGACTGCGGCGATTGCTGATTCCCGGCGTGATTCTGCCGGCGCTGCGCACCCGGGTCAAAGTTCAAGTGACGGGCGTGGAACAACTGACCGCGCTCGCGCGTCCGGTTTTATTGATTGCCAATCATCAAAGCCTGCTCGACGCGCCGGTCATACTGCGCGCCCTGCCCGCCGGCTGGCGGCGCTGGCTGGCCCCGCTGATGAGCCCCGATCATTTCCGCGCGGCATTTGCCGCTACGGCGCCCGGAGCCGCGCGGCGGCGGGCGCGCCGCCAGCTCGCGCTCACCCAGTTGTTTTTTCATGCCGCGCTGCTGAGCGAGCGCATTGGCGTGCAAAAGGCCGTTCACCACGCCGGCCGCCTGGCCGATGCCGGCTACTGTCCGCTGCTGTTTCCGGAAGGCGCGCGCACTTCCGACGGCCGCCTGCAGGCGTTTCGCGGCGGCGTGGGAGTCTTCGTCAAGGCCCTGCAACTGCCGGTGGTTCCGATCTGGGTGGAAGGGTTGTTTGAAATTCTTCCCGCCGGCGCCGAACATGCCAGAAAAGGCACGGCGCGGGTCAGTTTTGGCCCGGCGATGCGCTTTGATGCCGGCGAGAGTGCCGGCGAAATCACACACCGGCTGGAAGAGTTTTTTCAGGCCTGGCAGCGGCAGTAACGCGTCCTGTATGCTGTGTTCATGGCCGAAACCGGCAAGCCCGGCGATCATCTCGCCAACGAGCGCACCTTTCTAGCCTGGGTGCGCACCAGCATCAGCATCATTGTTTTCGGCTTTGTGGTTGCCAAGTTCGGCATCACGCTGCGCCAGCTTCTGAGCTTACAGGGACATGCCGCGGTCTCCAGCGGCTGGACGATGGGCATCGGCATTGTCTTCATGGCCGCGGGCATCGGCATGGCGCTGACGGCGCTATTCCGGTATCGCAATACCCTGCGCCGGCTGGAGTCGGGAGATTTCCAGCCCGCCCGCGGCGTGATTGTCATCCTGGGCGCCATTACCGCCAGTTTTGGCCTGATTCTGGCGGTTTATGTGGCTTTGACCGCCCGCTCACTCTAATCTTCATGAGATAATTTATTGCCGGGTAATCACAATATTCAGGGCGTGTAGCTCAGCTGGGAGAGCGCCGCGTTCGCAACGCGGAGGTCAGGGGTTCGATCCCCCTCACGTCCACCAAATATCCTTAAAAGCATGCGATATTCGCGTTTAGCAAGCTGGCTGGGGCTGCTGCTGTTCACATGCGGCCTGACGCTGGCGATTTTTCCGCATCTGCCTTCCGTGCCGCCGATTCATGCCACGCCGGCCACCAACGCGTGGGGCTGGGGCATGGCGATCGCGGGCACGCTGCTTTGTCTGGCTTTCCGCCGCAGCCAATCTTAAATTTTCGGGAAGAAAACCCCCGTCTGCCGCCCATATATATTGAAGTGTATGAAGGCCCCGACCGCCATGCTCGCAGGCGACCTCGAGTTCACGGCCCGGGCGGCCGAACCGGAGGAGCTGGCCACCAGCGAAGCCGGCTTTGCCGCGCTCTACCGGCGCCATCAGCCCGCGCTTTACCGCTTCGCCCTGCAAATGGGGGCCCGGCCTCAGATCGCCGAAGAAGTTGTGCAGGAGGTTTTTCTCGAGCTGATCCGCCGTCCCGGCCATTTTCTGCCCAGCCAGGGCACGGTGCGCGGATATCTGTTCGGCATGGGCCGCAACCTGCTGCGCAATTACTGGCGGCGGCACCGGAGTGAAACGAGCTGGGATCAACTTGTCTCTGAACCCGACGATCAGGGCCGCGCCGCTTTGGCACTCGATGAGCAGCGCGACCAGGGCCGCCAATTGCGGGACTTGCAGATTGCGCTGGCGGCGCTGCCCTGGCGTTATCGCGAAGTCCTCGTGATCTGCGATCTGCAGGAAATCAACTATCACGAAGCAGCCCGCATTCTGGGCTGCCGGCCCGGGACGGTGGCCTCACGCCGCCACCGCGGCTATAAACTGCTGCAATCGCGGCTGCGGCGGCAGCGCAAGGAGGAATCATGAAGTGGCAATTATGGCGCCGGCTCCGCGCGCCGGCCGCGCCGGAAATGGAAGCGGAAATTGCGGCCGGGCTGGCGCGGCTGCACGCGCTCGAACAACGCGAGGCGTCTCCCGAACTTGAGCAAATACTGCTGCGGCAATGGCGCGAGCACCGGCTGGCCGCAGCGGCGCAGCCATCGCGCGGAAAAGTGCTCCCGGTCTGGCTGCGGGTGAGCGCGGGGCTGGCGGCCCTGCTTCTGGTGGCCGGTCTTTGGCGGCTGGAAGTGCGGCGACAGGCACGCGTGGATTTTTCCCCGGCCCGGGCGCATCCTGCCGCTCATGTATCAACGATTGCCCAGCCGCACCTGATTCGCGGACAAGCAAGCTCGGCGGAGGCGGCAAAACCGGCATTGCATCTCGTCAGGCATTCCATCAGGCATTCCGCAAAGCCGTCTCCAGCACTGGCGCTGGCGCAGCGCGGCTGGCTGCCGCTGCCCGATTCCAATCCGCAGCTGCCATTGGGCCGGGCCATGGTGGTGACCGTGCGGATTCCCGGCCCCATGCTGACGAGCCTTGGCCTGGTCTCCACGCCGGCGCGTTCGCTGCGGGGCGCCAGCTTTCCGGCCCAGGTTTTGATCGGCGAAGATAACTTCGCCCGCGCGATTCGCTTCGTTCAGACTCGGGAAGAAAAATGATCCCGCGCGCCAATCAGAACGGGAGCCATACCAACATGCGATTGAAAACCATTCTTTTTTCGTTCCTGTTATTGGCCGGCAGCGTATGCGTCTGGAGCCAGACCGTGCCCGCGCCGCCGCCGATGCCCCTTCCCAATGTACGCGTGCAAATCAGGCGCGCGATCCGGATGGCCCGCCGGGCTGCGGGATTGCGTTTGCTCACCGAGAGGCTGCAATTCATGGGTGGCTGCCGGGACATAAAAAACAAACCCTATAGCGCCGTGGCAGTCACTCGCAGCGTGCAAACCCTGGCCGATGGCAACCGCATAGTCCACCAGAGCTCCAGCCAGGTGGCGCGCGACCGCGCCGGCCGCACCCGGCGGCAAATGGGCCTGCCCACCCTTGGGCCCTGGGCCACGGGCGCGCCCCGGATGCGCCCGATTCTCATCCGCGATCCTGTCGCCCACCATGGCTATATCCTGCAGCCTGGACACAAAGTCGCCATCGAGCAGCCCTGTTCCGGGCCGATGACGCTCGATATGAATCATAATCTGGGCCGCAATTTCGCATTCCAGACGCGCGGCCATAACTTTTTTGCGGCGGGTGACAATATGGCCCGGCAGGTTTTTACGACCACCGGCGGAGCGGAAAGCAGGCGCAAGCCTTATGTGGTGCGCGAAGACCGCGTGCTCTCAAACGGCGAAGAAACCAAGGTCGAGTCGCTGGGCCAGCGCGATTTCAACGGCATTCCCGCCACCGGCCTGCGCACCATTCATATCATTCCAGCCGGCGTGATCGGCAATCTAAAGCCCATCACCACGGTTTCCGAGGAATGGTATTCGCACCCGTATCATTTATTGATTTCCAGCACGCACAGTGATCCGCGCTATGGCAACCACTCTTATCAATTGACCCAGATCAGCACCGCCAATCCGCCGCGTTCTTTATTTTCCGTTCCCCCCGGCTACAAATTGCGCCGCAACCAGGGCGGACGGCGTGTCATTATCCGGCAGCGTTTTCATCCCCAGCCCACGCCGCCGCCCGCGCCATAATGGCATGGCGACGAGAGGCCGGGGTTAGACAGACTCCGGCCCTTCCCACGCGATAAAACATTCAACACATGATAGTGGAATAACGAGATACATTTAAGTAGAAAAGTAATATAAAGTTAAGTAAATAAAGGACAAGTAAATTATTTATATCATTTTAATAACACTGTCCAAAAAGTTTGGAGCGAAAATGGTGTCATGCCGTCACAAACGTGAGAAGCCGTTTATTTTCATGAATATAGGGGTGACGGCATTTTTAAGATGCCGTCACCGTTGGCGTCATGCCGTCACTCTTCATCACAAACGGCCAATAGCCCGCGCGGCGCGCGCGCCAGAAATAGACGCCCGTGCCCACGGCCAGAGTCATCAGACCCAGCGCGATATAGCTGGCGCCCGAACTGACGAACACCAGTCCCCAGCCCACGAAGGCGGCCAGCGCCGGCAGCGGATAGAGCCACATGCGGTAGGGCCGCTGGGCCTGCGGCCAGTGCCGGCGCAGGAGCGGAATTGCCGCCGCCTGGCCCATGAACTGCACCAGCAGCCGGGTGGTGATCAGGGCATTGATCACCGCGCCCAGAGGAAAAAATGCCGCCACCATCGCCACCCCGCCCAGCGTCAATAGCGAAACATGGGGAAATTCCTTGCGTGGATGGAGCCTTCCGAAGACCCGGAAAAACGTGCCATCCACGGCGGCGGCATAAGGAATACGAGAATAGCCGAACAGCAGGGCAAAGACCGAGCCGAAGGCCGTCCACAAAACCAGCAGCGTGATGGCCACCGCGGCGGTGTGGCCGTAGAGCCTGGCCATGAAGCTCGAGACGATAAACGCCGAACCTTCCGCCTGCCGCCAGGGCACCACCCCCAGCAGCACCACGTAAATGGCGATATAGCCGGCCACGCAGATGGCAATGGCGCCCAGAATCGAACGCGGGATGGCGCGGCCGGGATTGCGGACCTCGTCTCCGATATAGCACACGTCGTAATAGCCCATGTAGTTGTACATGGCGATGAGCGTGGCGCTGCCCAGGCCGTAGAAAAATCCGCGGTCGAAGTTCCAGGCCGCGGGGGGAAAGGCAAAGGCCTGGGCGAATTGAACATGCGGCAGCCCCAGCACCAGGATGGCCGCCATGGTGAGCACCGTGCCGATGCCGATCGTAATCGTGATTTTGCCCAGGCTGGCATTGCGCCGGTAGAGCAGCGCCAGCGCCAGCGCGCCCACGCCGGCGGCCAGAAATCTGGCGGACCAGGCGCCCATGCCCGGCCAGAGAAAGCCGGTGTACTGGGCAAATCCGATCATGCCGGAGGCGATTTCGAGCGGACCGCTCAGCACAAACTGCCAGATAAACAGAAAGGCCAGCAGCCGGCCCCAGCTTTCGCGTCCATAGACCTCGCGCAGAAAGTGGTAGCTGCCGCCCGAGCCCGGCAGCGCCGCTCCCAGCTCGCTCCACACCAGGCCATCGCAGATGGCCAATGCGGCGCCGGCGATCCAGCCCAGAATCGCCTGCGGCCCGCCCATGCTGGCGATCATCAAGGGAATGGTGAGAAACGGCCCTACCCCCACCATGTTGGAAATGTTGAGCGCCAGCGCTTCGCGGGTGCCGAAGCCGCGGCGCAGATGGGGGGTGGGCGAGGTTGCGGTCATGGCATGATCATGAGGGAAAAAGTGGCGGGGCCGCTTTTTTTCTTCGCCGTTCCAGTGTCCGGCCTCGGTGATCAATAAGGATGGGCAGTTGCTGGCCTCATCGAGCTACGCGGGACGGAGGCTTCGGGCCTGCGATCTCGCATGTCTTGGCCAGCGGCGCGGCCGGTGCGGCGTGACGAAAAATTCAACCTGCGGTCGCCGCGGGCTATGCATAAGGATCCCGTTCAGAGATCAGCATCGCATAGCGGCGTTGGAATCGGCTCGGCATCTTCATGTACACAAAAACCGGCGCTCATACGCCTTGAAAAAATAAGGAAGTGATGTTGCTATCCGCCCTATCTCGCCACGCCGGACGATGCCCCGGCGCACATTGCGCGGCGCAGTTGATATCACCTACAATCGCGCCAGTGCCGTCAGGCACGCAATTTTTATGTCACCAACCCGCCGGCCCTCCACTTCCACCCGTCCGGTTCATTCCCTCACTCGCCGCCAGGCCTTGCAATTAGGAGCCGGCGCGGCCGCGGCAGGCGCCTGCGCGGCCTGGCCTTCCGGGGTGCTGGCCGCCGGAGTTCAGTCTCCGGCCCTGGCGCGCCACTCCCTGCCGCTGCTGGAGCATTGGCGCTTCTGGCGCGCCGACGTAACCGGCGCCGAACGGCCCGATTTCAATGACCGGGCCTGGCCGCAAGTCAGCCTGCCGCATGGCATGCCTTATGCCTGGCCGGGCGAGGCGGCCGAAGTCGAAGGCCAATATTATCGCGGTCCCGGCTGGTACCGGCTGCGGCTGCCGGCCCTGCCGCACGCGCCCTCGGGCGCGAGCTGGTTTCTGCATTTTGACGGCGCCGCAACAGTGGCTGACGTTTACTGCAACGGCCAGCACCTGGGCACCCATCGCGGCGCCTTCGCCGCTTTTTGCTTCGATGCCAGCGCGGCCTGGCGCCCGCATGGCGAAAATCTGATTGCGGTGCGGGTGGACAACACCTGGAGCGCGGACATTCCGCCCATCGCCGGCGATTTCAACGTCTTTGGCGGGCTCTATCGCGAAGCCCATCTGCTGTGCCTTCCCGCAGTCTCCATTTCCCCGCTTGATTTCGCCTCGCCGGGCATTTATGCCATCCAGCAGAAGGTGTCGCGTGAATCTGCCCGGCTCGAACTGCGCGCCGTGTTGCGCAATGCCAGCGCCCGCGCCGCCGTATGTGAACTGCACTGGCAGATTCTCGATCATGCCGGGCAAGTGGTGGCCGCGAAACAACTGCCGGCGCGCCTTCCCGCCCACGGACATCAGGAATTTTCCGCACCGCTGAGCCTGGCGCATCCCCATCTCTGGCATGGCCGCCGCGATCCCTATCTGTACCGCCTGGTGGCCAGCCTGCGCCGTCAGGGCCGCGTGATCGATACGGTGACGCAGCCGCTCGGCCTGCGCTTTTTTCACGCGACCTCGGATCGCGGATTTTTTCTCAACGGCGAGCCGTATCCCTTGCACGGGGTGAATGTGCATCAGGACCGTCCGGTGGTGGGCCGCGCCGTGCCCTATCCGGAAATCGCCCAGGATTTCACCCCCATTCTGGAATTGGGCGCGACTTCGGTCCGGCTGCCGCATTACCAGCATGCGCCCACGGCTTATGACGCCTGCGACCGCAACGGCCTCGTGCTGTGGACGGAATTCGGCCTGGTCAACCGCATTACCCATACCCCGGCATTTACCGCCAGCGCGCGCCAGCAGTTGACGGAATTAATCCGGCAGAACCAGAATCATCCCTCGGTCTTTTTCTGGAGCCTGTTTAATGAACTCGCGTTTCACGAATATCCCATACGCTCGGCCGCCCGGGCCAAGGCGCTGATCGGCAAACGCTCCACCGCTTCCGGTCCGGTGCCCTGGGAACTTGTCTTCAACCTCAATCAGCTTGCGCATAAGCTCGATTCGACCCGGCCGACCGTGGCCGCCACCGATCAGGCGGCGTTGCATCCGATGAATTTCATCCCCGATCTGATCAGCTACAACCGATATTACGGCTGGTATCGGGGCACCCCGGAGGATTGGCCGAAAGGACTTGACGGCATTCATGACGCGGTGGAAGCCGTGCGCCCGGGCCGCGTTATCGGCATGAGCGAATACGGCGCCGGCGCCAATCCCTTTCAGCACCAATATCCGGTGACCCAGCCCGCGCCGGGCGGTCCCTTCCATCCCGAAGAATGGCAGTGCATTGTCCATGAGCATGCCTGGGCGGCGATGCGCGCCCGCCCCTGGCTGTATAACACCCAGCTCTGGTGCATGTATGATTTCGCCTCCGCCGGCCGGCATGAAGGCGGCGTGCGCGGCCTCAACGACAAGGGCCTGGTCAGCTACGACCGCCGCATTCGCAAAGATGCGTTTTACTTTTATCAGGCGCAGTGGAGCGCGCGCCCGCTGGTCCATATCTGCGGCCGCCGCTTTAATCCCCGGCCGGCGGGCGTGGCCGGATTCAAGGTTTATTCCAACTGCGCCCGGGTGGAGTTATTTCTGAACGGTAAATCGCTGGGCACGCGCAGCGGCCGCGATCACGTTTTCCGCTGGCCGCAGGTGGTGCTGGCGGCGGGTCCGCTGCATTTGCGCGCGGTGGCGCGGCTGCGCGGCGGGCGTGAACTGCGGGATGAATATGCGGTTGAAGTTCATTAAATATATTCAACCGCATTGAGCGAAGTGCGGAAATTTCGGGACGTTTGTGCCGTTGACGACGATCACTTGTTCGGCTGCGCCCGGCGGCGGCGGAGTTTTTCCGCGCGCACTTCCTGGATGAGTCGGGGCACATCGGCCTCGGTGTAGCCTTTGGGATTGCGGTCCGCCGCATATTCACCCAACTCATATAGTGTCCGCCGCGCCTGCTGCGCGGAATAGGCGCGAAAGGCTTCGCGAAACAACTCGCTCATGGTGCGGCTGTCCCGTTGGGCCAGCTCCTCAGCTCGCTGCGCCAGTTCAGGCGGCAAGCTGATCGTGTAGACCTTCGATTTCCTTGCAGTAGCAGCAGCCATGCTTGAATATTACAATGTAATGGATCCCATTACAAACATCCGCTTCGCCACGCACGCTTCATATGATCCCCGGTCACGGCCGTGTTGCCGGATACGATGGCGGAGCTACTTTTTTGCTTCGCCATTCCAGAAAACGAAATCGGTGATAAAAAGGAAGGGCTGTTGCTATCCGGCCCATCCCACAATGCGGAATGGGGACCTCGGCCAGCGCGGCGTAAAGCGCGGTTTATGGTTCGGAAAATTCTCCATATAGATATGGACGCGTTTTACGCCTCCGTCGAGCAGCGCGATGATCCCCGCCTGCGCGGCCGGCCGGTGGTGGTGGCCTGGCGCGGGCCGCGCTCGGTGGTTTGCGCGGCATCCTACGAGGCCCGCCGCTACGGGGTGCGCTCGGCCATGCCCGCCCTGCGCGCCGAGCGGCTCTGTCCCGCGGCGGTTTTTCTGCCTCCCGATTTTGCCCGCTACCGCGCGGTTTCGCGCCAGACGCGCGAGATTTTTTCCCGCCACACCGGCCTGATCGAGCCCTTGTCGCTCGATGAAGCCTATCTGGATGTCACGGTGAATCTTACCGGCCTGCCCACGGCAACAAGAGTCGCGCGCGCGATTCGCCAGCAAATTCGGGATGAATTGCAGCTCACCGCCTCGGCCGGCGTGGCGCCCAATAAATTTCTGGCTAAAATCGCCTCCGATTGGCGCAAACCCGATGGATTGTTCGTGATCACGCCGGACAAGGTGGAAGCCTTTTTACCGCCGCTGCCGGTGGCGCGATTGCCCGGCGTGGGCGCGGTCACGGAAAAGAAATTGGCGGAGCTGGGCGTGACCACCGTGGGCGGGCTGCGGATGCTGACGGCAGCGCAATTGGAAGAACTTTTTGGCCGCTTCGGCCGCCGGCTTTATGAGCTGGCGCGCGGCCAGGATTCCAGTCCGGTCGTGCCCAACCGGCCCACGCAGTCCATCTCCGCCGAAGATACCTTTACGGAAGATCTGCTGCTGGCGGAAACCGAAGCCGCGATCCGCCGCCTGGGGGAAAAAGTGTGGCTGGCCGCGCGCCGTGAGCCCCGCCAGCCCCGCACCCTGATGCTGAAGCTGAAAACCAGTGAATTTAAGATTCTCACCCGCAGCATGACCCCGGCGGAGTTTCCCGCTACCGCCAGCGAATTTATTGAACGGGTTCTGGCCTTGCGCGAACGCGTTCATCTGGGGCCGCGGCAACGCTTCCGCCTGGCCGGCGTGGGGCTGGCAAACTTTTTTGATCCGCTGTCCCGGAGCCGGCGCGCGCCCGTGCCGCCGTTTCCCGAACCGGCGCAGCCGCTTTTATTTGAGGATGAAGATTAGTGGCGGAATATAACCTGTGCGCCCCCCATGGACGATCCGCCCATGGATATCTCGCCCGTGGTCTCGCACTGATTCCACTGTGCGATGCGACGTGAATGCTTTCGATTTAAAGCTTGGACACCACTCCTGCGGGCGCGGAATCAGGCTTCCTCGCGGCCGTTGGGCGTCGTAATGCCGTTTGCGCTATGTGCCGCGGCTAAGCCACGTTCGCGGCCCGAGACGGCGGCATCATGCGCTGGCGCAGATGCTGTTCCATCTCGTCTTTGAGCTGCAGTTTTAATTTTTTCAGCCGGTGTTCCTCGGCCTCTTCCTCACTGGTGAGAAAGCGGCGCTGCTGCAAGCTGGATAATTGATCTTCAAGTGCGTGGTGACGGGCGGCTAGCTGGCGGAGGTTTTCATCCTGGGCGAACAGGTCCTGGCGAACCTGGCCGGTTTCGAAGCTCATGGCGCTACCCTCCGAGAACCTCGGGACAGCCTTTCCCGCTGGTTCTCTGCATGAATTGTGCCGGAAAAACCCGGGCGGGCCTTCCCAACGGTTCCGAGATTAGCACTCCTGAAGCTATGATTCAACATGATTGCCATATGACCGATTCGCCCCAACCCGCGCCATCCCAATTCCTGCGGATCGAGGCTGCACCCGAGCACGCGGGACTGCGGCTCGACCAGTTTCTGGCCCGCGTTTTGCCGGGGCACAGCCGGGCGCGATTGCAGCAATGGATTGCCCATGGACGGGTCACCACGCTCTCGGGCGCCTCGCTGCATGCCGCCGCAGGACGCATTCACGCGGGTGAAGTTTTTCTGATTCAACCCGAACCGTCTCCCGCCTCGCCTGCCAGCGGGTTGAAGCCCATAGCCATGCCGCTTGATATCGTTTACCAGGACGAGGATCTTGCGGTGATCAACAAACCTTCCGGCCTGCTGGTGCATCCCGGCGCCGGGCGCCGCGACGAGCCGACGTTGGTGCATGGGTTGTTGCATCATTTTGGCTCTTCGCAATCGTTATTACCGGGAGCGGAAGCGCAGCGGCCGGGCATTATTCACCGGCTGGACCGCCTGGCCAGTGGGTTGATGGTCGTGGCCCGCAACGAAGCCGCCCACCGCCAACTGGCGAGTGCTTTTGCCCAACGCGAGGTGGAAAAAACCTATCTGGCCCTGGTTCACGGCTGTCCGCGGCCGGATCATGGGGTATTAGACCAGCCCATCGCCCGCGACCGCGTGCGCCGCACCCGCATGACCACCCGCAACCCGCAAGGACGAGCCGCGCGCAGCGAGTATCGCGTGGTTGAATCCTGGCCGGTTCCCGCGCTGCCCGGGGGCGGATTTTCCCTGCTGGAAGTCCGCATTCTCACCGGCCGCACGCATCAGATCCGCGTGCATCTGGCGGCGCTCGGACATCCCATCGCCGGTGATCGCGCCTATGGCGCGCCCGCGGTCCTGGTCCCGGCGTCCGCCACCAGGTCGCGGCAGGAGGCCGCGGTTCCGAAGCCGCTGGCTGAATGGCGCGGCCGCAAACTGGAGCGGATATTTTTACACGCTGCCCGGTTGGCTTTTACCCACCCCCGGCGTGGCGATCGAGTGGAGTTTACCTCGCCGCTGCCGGCCGAACTCGAGCCCTTTCTGCGGCAGTTGCGGCTTTTGCGGGAAAATTCGTGAACCGATGCCCCCGGCGCATGCCCGGGCCGGGTTCGGCCCTGTAATTGCTATAATTCGCCAAGGAAGCATTCTGAATGCTCCCGCGCGTTTTCTCACTCTTTTATGCCCTTCCGAACCCGTGCTGTATTGTTTCTAATGGCCGCCTGCGCCGCATCGCTGGCGGCACAAACCCCGGTCCAAAAGAAGCCCACCCCGCCGAATACGACCTTCGTCCGCCATGTCAACGAAGTCAACATCGTTTTCGCCGCGACCAATAAACACGGCAAATATTTGACCGGGATCAAGCCAGCGTACCTGAAGGTGTACGACAACAATAAGCTGCAGAAAATCAAACAGCTTTTCACCGAGAACGACGTGCCTTTGCGGTTGGCGCTGGTGCTCGATACCAGCACCAGCGTTCAAGTCCGTTTTCATTTTGAGCAGCAGGCGGCGATCTCGTTCCTGGAAACCATTGTGCGCAAGGGCCTGGATAAGGCCATGGTGGTGGCGTTCGATACCCGGGTCACGGTGGAACAGCCCATGACCGACAATGTCCATCAGCTCGCGCATGCCATACGCGGCCTTTCCGCCAACGGCGGCACGGCACTTTATGACGCCGTTTATTACACCATCCGCAACGAACTGCTGAAGTCCGGCGGACCGCACGTGCGCCGGGTGATGGTGATCATCAGTGATGGCGCCGACGACGCCAGCACCGTTTCCCTCGACCGCGCGCTGAAATTAGCGGAAAGCACCGGTGTCGTCATCTTCGCCATCAGCACCGACCCCACCGGCATTGACGCCCACAATGACGAAGTCATGAACAGCTTTGCGGCCGCCACCGGCGGGCTTTTCTTCTTCCCTTTTCGCGCCAACGCCCTGGGCCGCATGTTCACCAAAATTTCCTACGAATTGCGGCATGAATACGTGGTCACCTACGAACCCAACAACTTCGTGCCCAATGGGGCCTTTCACCGCGTCCGCATTGAGCCAAAATTCGGCGGCATTCGCATCCGCGCCCGCCGCGGCTACTTTGCCAGCCTGATCCGCAATTGACCCAACCGGCGCGCGGCGGGCTGTTCCTCAGAACGCAAAATAAAGGTACAATGCGCTGGAGTCTTCATCGTCAGGAGAATTCGCATGGCTGAAATATTGGGTGAAGCGCTGGGCATGGTTGAAACCCGGGGCCTGGTCGGCATGATTGAAGCCGCCGACGCCATGGTGAAAGCGGCCAAGGTCAATCTGGTCGGCTGGGAAAAAATCGGTTCCGGCTACGTCACCGCGCTGGTGCGGGGCGATGTTGCGGCCGTCAAGGCGGCCACCGATGCCGGCGCCGCCGCGGCCCGCCGCGTGGGCGAGCTAATTTCCGTGCATGTGATTCCGCGCCCCCACCCCAGCCTGGAAGACGTGCTGCCCATCGGTAAAACCGCCGGAACGGGCAAAGGCGGCATCGGCTGAAGCTGCGCCCCCGCGGTCCGGAGGCGGAGTCTGATCATTCCGGCTTGCCACGCAGGCCCTTCATTCCATGATTATTGCCCGCGTTATCGGCACGGTTGTCGCCACCCGCAAAGACCCGCGGCTGGAATCCATGAAGCTGCTGGTCGTGCGGCCCGTGTCGCCGGAAGGCAAAGACGAAAGCGGATATCTGATTGCGGTAGATACGGTCGGCGCCGGCGTGCGGGAAACCGTAATGATCGTGCAGGGCAGTTCGGCGCGCATGGCCGGCGAACTCAAAGACCGTCCCGTGGATGCGGCCATTGTCGGCATTATTGACACGGTTCAGGTGGTGGCATAACGGGGGTTTTTATGCGCATCGCCCGCGTCATCGGCAACGTGGTAGCCACCGTCAAAGACCCGCAGCTCGAAGGCTTTAAATTATTGCTGATTGAGCCGATGGGGCCGCGCGGCCCGCAAAAGCCGCTCCTGGCGCTCGACGGCATCGGCGCCGGTCCCGGCGAATGGGTCTATTTCTGCCGTGGCAAGGAAGCCAGCTTCGTATGGCGTCCACGCGAGGTGCCCACCGATGCCGCCATTGTCGGCATACTCGACCCAGCCGCCAATCAAGCCTGGCAGTCGCGCTGGCAGGCGGGCGGAAACAAAGGCAAAACCGTATGATTCTGGGGCGAGTGGTGGGCGAATGCGTGGCTTCACAAAAAGACCCCAGCCACGAGGGCCGCAAGTTGCTGATGGTTCAGCCGCTCACCCTGGATGGCGGCGATCAGCCCGGGCCGCCCGTGCTGGCGCTGGATGCCGTGGACGCCGGCATCGGCGACCGGGTGCTTTTGGCGCTCGAAGGCTTTTCCGCGATGACTGCCGTGGGCCGGCCCAATTCCCCTATTGACGCCGCGGCCATCGGCGTGATTGATACGGTGGATATCACCGATCCCGCCTGAACCACCCGAGTGGTTATTGCTCCGCATAAAAATAGCGGGCCACTTTTTTTGCTTCGCCGTTCCGGTGCCCGCGATCTCGCATGGCTCTGCCTGCAACTCGGCCGGTGCGTCGTCACGAGACGGGCGGGCTCTACGATACTGATTCTGTTTTCATTTGCCATTAGCATTCCTTAAGGAGATTCATCATGGCTTCATTGCGCCCCAAAATGGGATGTCTGGTTGTGCTTTGTCTGCTTGCATTATTCGGACTGGCCTTAGCCCAACTCGGCCCGGTGTTTCACTCGTCCACGGCAAAGTCCTCAGCAAAGCATTTACGGAGACCCCGGCACTTGTACTACAATGCGGCACGGCCGTGAACGAAGCAGCCTGAGGTGTGAATCGTTATGGCGCAACTGGTGGTCATTGGCAGCCTGAACATGGATCTGGTGGCCTGCGCGCCGCGCCTGCCGGTAACGGGTGAAACCCTGGTAGGGCATACATACTTTGACGAGCCCGGCGGCAAAGGCGCCAATCAGGCCTACGCGGCGGCCAGACTGGAAGGTTCGGTGGCCATGCTGGGCCGCGTGGGTGATGATGAGTTTGGCCGCCGCATGCGCGACAATTTACGCCAGGCCGGCTGCTCGGTGACCGGCATCCTGACTCTGCCAGGCTGCGTCAGCGGCATTGCCGTCATCTTTGTCGCCGATACCGGCGAAAACACGATTATCATCGTGCCCGGCGCCAACGACCGCTTCACGGAGGCAGATGTTATGGTCCAGGCGGGGGAACTGGCGGGCGCGCGCGTAGTGCTGCTGCAGCTCGAAAATCCTTTGCCCACCGTTGTGGCCGCCGCGCGGGCGGCGCGTGCCGCCGGTGCGCGGGTCATACTCGACCCCGCCCCGGCCCAGCCCCTGCCGCGCGAGTTATGGGCCGCGCTGGATATTGTGACGCCTAATGAAACCGAAGCCGCCATTCTGGCCGGGCTGCCGCCGGGCCGGCTCACACCGGCGGAAGCCGCACCACTGGCCCGGCAGTTGCAGCAACGCGGCGCGCGTCATGTGATTGTGAAACTGGGCGATCAAGGCTGTTTATTAGCCGAGGCCGGCGCCGCGCCCCAGCATTTGCCCGCCCCTCGGGTCGCGGCGGTGGACTCCACCGCCGCCGGAGATATTTTTAATGCCGCGCTGGGCGTGGCTCTGGCCGAAGGCCAGGAGTTGGCCGCCGCCTGCGGCTTTGCCAATGCCGCCGCCGCACTCTCGGTGACCCGCCGCGGCGCCCAGGCCTGCGCGCCCACTCGCGCGGAAGTCGCTCAAATGTTGAATACGCGATAAAGCGTTCAGCTCCGGGAGAAATAAACAAACCTGCCGCTGCGCTTCAGCCCCGCATGCGCCGCCGCCAGCCTGTGTTTTCATCGAGCGCCAGCCGGGCAAATATGCTGATCACCAGGACAAATCCCGTCACCAGCAGCGCCGCCGCATAGGCCAGGGCATGGGCGCTGGCAAAAGGCTCGGTGATAAAGGCCCAGATGGCATACGTTAAATAGCCCACGGGTTCCTGGATCAAATGTCCGTTCCAAAGAAAATTCGACCAGCCCGCGGTATAGAGCAGAGGCGCGGTTTCTCCCACCGCGATGGCCAGCGCCAGCAGCACTCCGGTGAGGACCCCGGGCAAGGCCAGCGGCACGGTGATGCTCATGACCACCCGGCTGTCGCTGGCGCCCAGCGCGTAAGCGGCATCGCGCATTTCCCGCGGCACCTGGCGAATCGCCATCTCGCTGCCGCGGGTGATATAAGGCAGGGCAATGATGGCCAGGGCAATGCCGCCGG
Organism: Acidobacteriota bacterium; assembly: GCA_021826505.1. Taxonomy (GTDB): domain Bacteria; phylum Acidobacteriota; class Terriglobia; order Terriglobales; family SCQP01; genus JAKAZV01. The sequence continues at coordinate 17,991 of JAKAZV010000031.1, forward strand.
CGGCGGCCGAAAAGCCCCAGCCCAGATCTTCCACCAGTGTTACGTAGCCGAAATAGCCGATCACAATCGAAGGCACGCCCACCAAAACATCCGAAAAAAAACGAATCACCGGCGCCAGCCAGCCGGTGTCAAACTCGGCCAGATAAATGCCCGCCGCCAGTCCCGGCGGCAGCGCCAGCGCGATTCCGCCCAGGGCCAGGATCAGGGTGCCTTCAATGGCATTCATCAGGCCACCGCCCGTGCCCACGGTGCCCTGCGTGATCATCTTCCAGTTCAGCGCGCCCAGCCCGTGCAGCACCACCGTGGCCAGAATCCAGACCGTGGCCGCGCCCAGGCATAAAAAAGCCAGCCCGCACAAACCCCAGCCGCATGCATCAAAGATCCGCCGCCGCCAGGCGCGCCGGCGCGGCGCCGCGAGCGGGAGCGTGGACAAGGCTGGGTTCAGACTGGCCATTTACGCCATCCTCGCGGACCAGCGGCCGTGATAGTAAATCAACAGGCGGGCGGCGCCGTTGACCACCACCGAAATCACACAGAGCACCAGGGCCACTTCCGCCAGCGATCGCACCGCGATGCCGGTCGGATCCTGCAGCGCGCTGTCGAGCTGCGAAACAATGAACGATGCCATGGTCGAGATGGGGGAATAAATATTGCGCGGCAGATAATTCAGCGCGTTCCCGCTGATCATCAACACCGCCATGGTCTCGCCCAGCGCCCGGCCGGTGGCCAGAATGCTGGAGCCGATCAGCACCCGCCGCGCGCCCGGCAACAGCACCGACCACAGGGTTTCAAAGCGGCTGGCGCCCAGCGCCAATGAAGCGTCGCGCTGCGTGGCCAGCTGCGTGACCAGGGCATCCCGCAGCGTGGCCGTAATCAACGGCACGATCATCAGACAGAGCACCAGGCCGGCCGTCAGCAAGCCGTATCCGCTGCCGGAGTGGCCCGCAAAAAAGGGAATGAACTTCAGATGATGGGCCATCCATGGGTAGAGATGATGGCCCAGAAATGGAATCACCACCACATATCCCCACAGACCGAAAACCACGCTGGGAATGGCGGCCAGCATTTCCACAAAAAAAGAAATCCAGGAGCGCATGCCGGCCGGCACCGCCTCGGCCAGAAAAATCGCCGCCCCCACCCCGACCGGAATCGCCAGGATCACCGCGATCAGCGTGCTCAGCAGCGTGCCGGCAATCAGAAATAAGATGCCGTAGCTGGCTCCCGGCATGACTTCGCGGCCGTGCCGCAGAATCGGGTCGCTGTAAAGATTGCCCAGATTCCAGGTGTTGCGGCGCAGGAACCCGGCGCCATTCATGCGGATGGCGGGCCAGGAATAGACGGCCAGAAAAACCACGATCGCCAGCAGGGCAAGCGCCACCACACTGGCTAAAACGGCGATCAAGTGGCGAAATTTCATATCAACTAAGGGTGGCGGGGCCGCTTTTTTTCTTCGCCATTCCAGCGTCCGGCCTCGGCGGCAAACCTGCGCGCCAGACCTGCAGACGCTTCCATTTTATTCTACCGGGGAAGGCGGGCGGGGCCGCTTTTTTTGCTTTGCCATTCCAGCATCCGGCGCGGCGATGTGGCCGGTGGGTCGTAAAATGCATGCGGGCGGCCAGGTTCGGCCGCCCGCATGCTTGACCTCCATCGCCGTCCGCTTATTGAATTTCCGCGATCTGCGCCTGACTTAACTTCACCACCGGCGCCGGCAGCGGCACAAAGTGCACCCGGCGCATGAAACTGGGGGCATTGCCGCCGCTGCGGCTGATGGCCCAGCCGAAGAGCTGGCGCAGCGCCGCCGCGGTCTGCGCAGACCCCTGTTGCCGGTTCACGATGGCGTATTCGTAGTTGATGATGGGATACGACATCCGGCCCGGGGCGAAGATCAGGCTGATGCGTTCATCCCTGGGGGTTTTGGGCACCATCACCGCGGCCGCGGCATCGGCCGTGCGCGCGCTGGGCAGCAGGAAGTTGCCGGCCCGGTTCTTCAGCAGCGCGATGCCCATCCGGTCGCGGCGGATCGCGTTCTCAAAGCTGGTGCCGATATAAGCAATGGCGTACGGGTTGTCTTTGATCGCCGTCACCATGCCCGGATTGCCTTCCGCGCCCAATCCGCCCGATACCGCCGGCCAGCTCACGCTGGTGCCATAGCTGGTCTGGTTGGCCCAGCTGGGCGTGCTGAACGACAGGTACTGCGTGAAGATGAAGGTGTCGCCGCTGCCGTCGGTGCGGTGCACGGGAATAATAACGTGATGGGGCAGTTTCACGCCGGGATTCAAGCTGCGGATCCGGGCATCATTCCAATAGCGAATCGAACCGGTATAAATTCCCGCCAGCACCGGGCCGCTGAGCTTGAGATGGCGATAGTTCAAGCCCGGCAGATTGTAGTTCACCATCTGCATCGAGATCGCCAGCGGGATATTCAGCATGTTGGAGTGCATTTTTTCCATGGCATTGCTGAGATAGGCATCCGAAGCGCCAATCTGGGCGAGTCCGGCGATGGACTGGGAGATGCCGGTGCCGCTGCCGGTGGACTGGGTCGTGATGCGCACATTCGAGTGCTGCCGGCGATACACCGGAACCCATAAATTGAAGAGCGGATAGAGCAGGCTGGATCCGGTTTCGAGAATGTTGACGACCGGGTCGGCCGCGAACAGCACCGGCAGCGCCAGCGCCAGGGCCAGCAAACCGGTCAGAATGCGGGTGAAGCGAGAGGGGTGGTTCCAATGCATGAATGAGGTCTCCTTGACGATCTCGAATTCAGGGTAACAACATTCAATTCCGGCTTTGATGACAGAATCATGACAGGTGGCCGGGCCGCTTTTTTTCATGGAGTGAACCGGTCTGGGAGCGCGGCCGGGGGCATTTTTCCTCGCGGCCGCGGCGGCAACTCATGGCAAGATGGAGCCTATGCAGATCGTGCCCTGGATCGCTGTCGCCGCGGGACTGGGCCTGACCGCCGCAGGCATCGGAGCGGCGCGGCTGCGCCGGCCCTCCCCTCTGCAGAAAGAACGGCTGCGGCGCCAGCGCTTACTGCAGCACGGCCGGCTGGCGGCCGGAGAAATCCTCGAATGGTTTGCGGTGCCCCCGCCGCCGAAGCTCAAACCCCGCCGCCGTGGACCGGTTTCCGTTCCGCCCCCATGCACCCGGCTGATTTATCGCTATGAAGTGGCCGGAGTATGTTACGAAAGTTCACAGGATGAGGAACTGGCCGACCCGGCCGCGAAAGGGCTGTTGCCCGGCACGCCCATCAGCATCAAATTTGACCCCCGCAATCCCGGAAATGCCATGCTCCTGATTGAGCCCAACTCCTCCGCGCCGCGGGAAAGTAGCGGCGCTGCCGCGGACCTCATAAAAAGCTGATCAGCAAACCCAGCGCGGCGCCGAACATGACCAGAATCGTAATCCAGCCCATCAGGTTCATGGCGCGGGTGTTGACCCAGGGCCCCATGATCTGCGGATCCTGGGTAATGCGCAATACGGCCAGCATGAGAAACGGCGTCGAAATGCCCTGCACGATGCCGGCATAGACCAGGGCATGCATGGGGTTCAACCCCAGCAGATTCATGGCGATTTCGGCCAGGGTGATCAGCGTGGCAATGATATAAAATGCCGGCGCGTCCCGGGGTTTGGCCCGCAAGCCGTGCTTCCAGCCCAGGCTTTGGCATATGTCGAAAGCGGCGCCAATCGTCATCACCGGCAGCGCCAGAAAACCCGCGCCGATCATGCCCGCGGCAAACAGCCAGCCCGCCGCCGGTCCGGCCAGCGGCTGCAAGGCCCGCGCCGCCTGGGCCGCGCTCTGGATTCGGTATGCCCCGGCTTGAAACAGGGTCGAAGCGGCGGCCAGCAGGATGAAATACATCACCAGGTCGGAAAAAAATACGCCCAGCGCGATGTCATACCGGGCGCGGCGCAGTTCCCCCGCCGTGGTGCCGGCCCGGTCGCTCAGCCGACGGCGGCCCATGCGGATGTCTTCTTCCACATCCTGATTGGATTGCCAGGTCAATAGATAGGCCGACAGATTCGAGCCGATGATCGCCACCAGCAGGCTGAAAAATTCCCGGTTGAACTTGAGATGAGGCAGCAAGGTGGCCGCGAGCGCCATGCGCCAGTCCGGCCGCGCCAGCCAGCCCGAGCCGATATAGGCGAGCAGGCTGAGCGTGATCACGCGGAAAATATTGCGCAGAATGGCATAGCCTTGAATCTGCAAAATCAGCGCGGTCGCGCCCACCCCAAGCGCCGCCACGCTCAGCCTCACCGGCCAGAGCAGATGGATGCCCGCGGCGATGCCACCCAGATCCGCGCCCGCCTCGATCAGATTCCCAAGCGCCGCCGCCAGCAGCAGCGCGAACAACACCCGGCGCGAATACCGCAGCCGAATCACCTCGAACAATCCCTGGCCCGTCACCTGGCCGACCTTGGATGCCAGATAGACAACCGTGAAGGTCAGCGGCAGGATCCAGAGCGCGGACCAGAGAATGCCCGGCCCCAGCGCGGCCCCGGCAGCGGAATACGTGCCGATCGCCGCCGGATCATCATCCGCGGCGCCGGTAATCAACCCCATGCCCACGGAGCGGAAAGCCTGCCGCGACCTGTGATGAGGCGCCTTCGATTGCCGTCGTGCCATGAGCGTCGGGTCGGGCTTGCGGCGATCCCGGGCAATGACCGGAAGACGGTGTTTTTCCCTGCGCCACTGCTTCCAGGCGCGAAAATAATTCATGCTCTGGGGTTGGAAGCAGAGCAGCCACTGAATGTTTGATGGAATGGGCTAAAAGTAACTTGGCTCGGGGCAGAATGGCGCGGTGGAGCTCAGGCGTATCAAATATGTGGTGGCATCAAATATTTTGCACGCACAGATTTGAGGACGGGGATTCACTGCCTGCCTGCCGGCGGCACGGCCCCGCCGCTTTGCCGCTGGTTCCAGTTCTCAAACGGCAGCCCGTTTTCCACCCGCGCCATCTCGATGCAACCCTCGACCGGGCAGACCAGGGCGCAGAGATTGCAGCCCACGCATTCGTCTTCCCGCACCCGCGGCACGCGCAATCCGGCGGGATAGCTGACCCGCGGATGCAGCCGGGCGCGCTCCATGCCGGGTCCGAGATTGGGTTCAATGCACTGGTGGGCGCCATCTTCGCAGGCGATATAGCAGAGATGGCAGCCGATGCATTTTTGGGCATCAATGCGGGCCACAATCTTGTAATTCAAATCGAGGTGACCCCAATCGGTGATCTTGGGTGTCACCGCGCCGCGCAGACTTTCCACTCCGGCCAGCCCCCGGCTCTGTAAATACTGCTCCAGCCCGTCGCACAGGTCTTCGACGATGCGGAAGCCGTAATGCATGACCGCCGTGCAGACCTGCACCGCTCCCGCGCCGAGGGCGATGAACTCGGCCGCGTCGCGCCAGGTGGCGATGCCGCCGATGCCGCAGATAGGAATTTTGACCCGCTGGGCGCAGGCCGCGACCATGTTGAGCGCGATCGGCTTGACCGCCGGACCGCAGTAACCGCCATGGGTGCCCAGGCCGCCCACGGTGGGCAGCGGCTCCAGGGTGTCGAGATTCACGCCGATGATGCTGTTGATGGTGTTAATCAGCGAAATGGCGTCGGCGCCACCGCGCGCGGCCGCTTCGGCCAGGCGCGCCACATCGGTGATGTTGGGGGTTAATTTAACGATCACCGGCGTGCGCGCCGCTTCTTTCACCCAGGCCGTGATCATTTCCGTATATTCGGGCACTTGGCCCACCGCGGCACCCATGCCGCGCTCGCTCATGCCGTGCGGACAGCCGAAGTTCAGCTCCAGCCCGTCGCAGCCGGTGTCTTCGGCGCGCCTGACGATCTCATGCCAGGCTTCCCGCCGTGATTCCACCATCAGCGAAGCGATCACGGCATGCTTGGGGAAACGCCGCTTGGCCTCGGCCATTTCGCGCAGGTTGACCTCGGTGGGCCGGTCGCTGATCAGCTCGATGTTGTTGAAGCCGATGAGCTTTTCCCGCCCCCGGTCCAGGCCGCCGTAGCGCGAAACGGTATTGACCACCTGCTCGCCGATGGTTTTCCAGACCACGCCGCCCCAGCCGGCCTCAAACGCTCGCACCGCCTGGCCCAGCGTATTGGTGGGCGGGCCGGACGCCAGCCAGAAGGGGTTGGGGCTGCGGATGCCGGCGAAATTGATCTCCAGTGCCATGGGCTAAAAAACTACTGTCCGCGCATGTGAACCAGCCAGTCATGAATGCCGCGCGCCGCAGCCATTCCTTCCGCGACCGCATCCACCACCTCGGCGCCGCCGTTGACGCAATCTCCCGCGGCAAAATAGCGGGGATTTTGGGTCTGAAAATGATCGGGATTGACTTGAACCCGCCCCTGCCGCACAGTCACGCCGGGCAGGCTGGAAAGCAGTTTGGCCAGCGGCGCCTGGCCAATCGCCGAAACCACCTGGTCGGCGCCAAGCTGGAACTCCGAGCCAAGAATTGCCTCTACCCGGGCTTCCCGCCCCGTTCCCCGCAGCCGCGTGCGCTGGCATTCGACTGCGGTAACATGGCCATTTTCTCCCAGGATGCGCACCGGCTGGGCATGCCAGAGAAATTGCACCTGATCACGCAGAGCCAGCTCGTACTCATAGCGAAAGGCCGGCAGCTCAGCTTCGCCCCGCCGGTAGAGAATCGTCACTTCCCCGGCTCCCAGCCGGCGCGCCGCTGTGGCCACGTCAATCGCGGTATTGCCGGCGCCCACCACAACCACGCGCCGGCCCACCCGCAGCTCGCGCCAGGGCCGGGTTTTGGTGGGGGTTATGAATTCCATGGCGCTGAGCACGCCGGCAAGCTCTCCGCCCGGCAAGCCGAGCCTTTCACTGTCGCCCAGGCCGCAGGCAATCAGGATGGCGTCGGCATCTTGCTCCAGTGTTTCCAGGCTGATGTCGCGGCCAACTTCGACACCCGTCCGCAATTCGAAGCCCAGTTGCCGCTGCAGCCAGGCCAGCTCGCGCAGGCTCTCTTCCGCGCGCGATTTATAAGCCGCGATGCCATAGGTGTTCAACCCGCCCAGGCCCGGATTGCGGTCATACAGGATCGCCGCATAACCCCGGCGCGCCAGCGCCGCCGCCGCCGCGATGCCGGCCGGTCCGGCGCCGAGAATGGCCACCCGCCGGCCATTGGCCGGGCCCGGCTGCAACAGCCGCAGCTCACGCTCCAGCGCCCA
>JAKAZV010000032.1 GCA_021826505.1 Acidobacteriota bacterium
CAGCGCTGATGCCAGCCCGGCTGGCCGCCGGAGTTACAACCGCAGTCTGAACGCCAGCGTTCGACGCCATGGGCGCAGCTCCAGGAAGAATTTTCAATGATCTCCACTGCGTCCCGCGGGGGAAAGCGAGCCAGAAACTCGGCGTAGTTGGTCAGCTGCGGCGCCTGGGCATCGGCGGCCGCGGCGGTATCCAACTGATCGAGGCAATAGGCCAGGGCCATATCGCCGTGGGCGTGATGATGGCCATAGCTTTCGCCATCGGTGGCGACGTGGGCGAGGCGCGGCTGGCCATCTTCCGGGCCGGCCAGATCCACCAGGCGGCGGGCGAAGGCGCCGCCATCGGCGAGCAGGCCCTCGAAGGCAATGGCGCGCGAAGCGGGGCCATCGTAAAAAAACAGGGCCAGCGAGCGGCCGGAGGGCAGAAGCGCCTGATAAGCGCGGCGGGTGTCAATGCGGGCGCCGGAGACATCTTCCCACTCGCCGCCCGCGAGCGGGCGCACGCGGCCTGCCTGATGCGGCGCCAGGATGGTGAAGCGAACCCCGGCGGCGGCCAGCGCCTCAAGCGTGGGCGTATCCACGGCGGTTTCGGGCAGCCACATGCCTTCGGCGGGGCGGCCGAAGTAATGATGGAAGGCTTCGAGGCCCCAGGCGATCTGGGTTTCGCGATCGCGCGCATTGGCCAGCGGCAGGATCATGTGGTTGTACGCCTGAGCCAGGGCGCTGCCGTGGCCGGAAAAACGCCGGCGGCTGAGCAGGTCGGCTTCGCGCAGCTCGTCCAGCAGCTCGGGCCGCTCGGCGGCGAACCAGGACAGCAGGGTGGGGCCGAAGTTAAAGCTGATGCGGGCGTAGTTGCTGACGATCTGGCGGATGCTGCCGGATTCGTCGAGCAGACGGGCGGCGGCGTTGGGGGCGTAGCATTCGCGCGTGATGCGCTGGTTCCAGTCGTGATAGGGCTCGGCCGAGGGCTGGGTTTCAACCTGCTCCAGCCAGGGATTTTCCCGCGGCGGCTGGTAGAAATGTCCGTGGATGCAGATGAAGGCGGGCATGGAGTTGAGAATAGAAGAATATCTGAAAAGTGCGACTGTGAACCGTGAGCCGCGGGGGCGAACGGCTGGGATACCATACTTGCATGGCCAGTGCGGTTTCAGGATTGGATGCGGCTACCCGGGCAGGATACGAGCCGGTGATCGGGCTGGAAGTGCATGTCCAGCTCAATACCCGGAGCAAGGCGTTTTGCGGCTGCTCCACCACTTTTGGCGCACCGCCAAATTCGCAGACCTGTCCGGTATGCCTGGGGCTGCCCGGCGCGATGCCGGTGTTAAACCGGGAAGCGGTGGTCAAAGCGGCCAGGACCGCACTGGCGCTGGGATGCCAGTTGCGGGAGCGCTCCATATTTGCCCGTAAAAATTATTTCTATCCCGATCTGCCCAAGGGTTACCAGATCAGCCAATACGACCGGCCGCTGGCCGAAGAGGGCGGGCTGGAAATACCGGCGGCGGCGGGAAACCCGGCGCGGCGGATCGGCATTACCCGCATCCATCTGGAAGAAGACGCGGGCAAAAGCCTGCACGAAGGTTTTGCCGATTCCGAGCGTTTTTCCTATGTGGATCTGAATCGCTCGGGGGTACCGCTGATCGAAATTGTGTCGGAGCCGGATTTGCGCGCGCCCGCCGAAGCACACGCCTATTTGAGCCGGCTGAAGCAGATCCTGCTGTTTCTGGATGTTTCCGACTGCAATATGGAGGAAGGCAGCCTGCGCTGCGACGCCAATGTGAGCGTGCGGCGGCGCGATGATCCGAAATTCGGGGCCAAGATCGAGATTAAAAATCTCAACTCGTTCCGCTATCTGCAACAGGCGCTGGAGTATGAGATCGAGCGCCAGATCGAAACCCTGGAAAACGGCGGGCGCCTGCGGCAGGAAACACGGCTGTATGACGCGGCCAGCGGACGCACCCACCCGATGCGCTCGAAAGAACAGGCGCACGATTACCGCTATTTTCCGGAACCCGATCTGCCGCCGCTCATCGTGGACGCGGCCTGGCGCGAAGAAGTCGCGGCCAGCCTGCCGGAGCTGCCGGCGGCGCGGCAGCGGCGCTGGCAGAGCGCATGGGGTCTGACCGCCTATGATGCCGAGGTCCTGACCGGCACGCCGGCGCAGGCGGAGTACTTTGAAGCCGCCGCGAAGGCCAGCGAAAACCCCAAAGTCACGGCCAACTGGATCATGGGCGAGTTGAGCGCCCGATTGAACGCGCAGGGGCTGGACTGGAACCGGGTTCCCATGCCGCCCGGGCATGTGGCCGAGCTGGTGCGGATCCTGGACGCGGGCACGATTTCGGGCAAGATGGCCAAGGAGGTTTTTGAGCAGGCCTGGAAGACGGGCCGCTCGCCGCGGCAGATCGTGGAAGAGTCGGGAGCGCGCCAGATCACCGACCCCGCCGCGATTGACGCCATTCTCGATGGCGTGCTGGCCGCGCACCCCACGCAGGTGGAACAGTATAAAAAAGGCAAAGTCGCTTTGCTGGCCTTTCTGGTCGGACAAGTCATGAAGGCCTCGCGCGGACAGGCGAACCCAGAACTGGCACAAGCGCGCATCAAGGCTCGTCTGGACTAACGGCGCAGACGCTTTCATTTCAGCCGAAAAAAAATTGAGCGCGACATGTTTGCCCGGCTTTTAGAGGTCATCATCGAAAGTCCCGAGGGCCGGCGGCCGGCTCCGCTGGCCCACCTGGATTCTTTTGCCATGCGCGGATTTACCGGAGAGAGCCGGTTTGACGCCACGCTGCCGCGGGCCGCGGGGGAAATGGAAGCCGGACTGGAAGTGCCGCTGCCGGAGCTGGCGCGGGCGCTGGAAGACTGGTTTCGCCGCAAAGGCTATCTGCGGCCCGGTGAAAATCTGAGGGTGCGGGAGCGGCCGCGCGAACGGTCGCCAGCCCGGTAAGCCGCGGCGCCATGACCGAAACTCGCTCCAACTTATGGCGGCGCTGGGGACCGGGAATATTTCGCCTGGCCTCGCGGATCTTCGTCGCCACCTATGGCCGGTTTCCCCTGTTGGGAGAATTGCGATCGGCGGCCGGCATTGTGCGCAGCGGCGGCGATTTCATCATGGTCGAGCGCAGCGACGGCCGGGGCATCTGCTTTCCCGGCGGCATGGCCTTCTGGAGGGAAGATGAGGCCGCCAGCCTGCGCCGGGAGGTGCGGGAAGAGACCGGGCTCGAGGTCACACGGTGCCGATTTCTATGGCGCTACCATAACCGCCATTACCTGCCGTCCTCGGTCGCCGTCTATGAAACTGAAACCACGGGAACGCCGCGCGGGTCGTGGGAGGGCCGGGTGGTGCGGGTGCCGATTGAGCAGCTGCGGCAGGAATTGTTTCCCATACACCTGCCCATCGTTGAATACCTGGAAGCAGAAGCGGCGAAGCAAACGAAACCCTAAGAAAAGTCCGGCCGGGGAAACATCCCGATCTGGCAAATGCTCATCCATATCCGCACCACTTGCGGCGCGCGGTCATGCGGGCAGAAATCGAAAGAAAGAAGGATATGATGGACGTGATCTGTGCGGGGAACGGGGCAACGGTTGGCCAGTCCGGGCCGAGGGCGGCGGATTGGAATTTGATGGCAACTCGCGTACCATACGCTTGTCCCGAATATCCCGGAAAGGATTGCGGCAGCGCCATGGCCATGTGTCCGGATTGTGACGCGGATTTGGATTTAGACGAGACGGAAGTGGATGAAGGAGCGATCGTGACTTGTCCCGATTGTGGTTCTGCATTTGAAATCGTCAATGCCCAGCCCCTCGAGCTGAATAAGCTCGACGACGAAGACGACGACGATGAGGATGATATTGATGACGACACCGATGAGCTCGACGATGAGGATGAAGATTCCGACGACGAGGATGACGATTTCGATGACGACGAAGATGACGACGATTTCGACGATGACGAGGATGACGACTACGAATGAGGGCCGCGCATAAGGGACCAAACGGGCGCCGCCTGGGGTTCACGCTCGGAGATCAGCATCACATAACGGCGAAGGGCATGGGGCGGGTCCTGGGGATCTTGATATTGGCCGCCGGCATGACCGCGGCGGCCCGCCATCCGCCCAAGCCGGTCGCGGCCATCCATGGCGTGGTTTTTCTGCCCGATGGCTTCCTGGCCGCCAATGCCAGGGTTCGCATTCAAACCTTGCCCCATGGCCGCCACTGGACCGTATATAGCGACGGCGCGGGGGATTTTCTGCAGAAGGTTTCCAGCCGGCCGGCGCAATACCGGCTCAGGGCTCAACTGCGCGGATTCGCGCCCGGAGCATCCGTAGTGCAGGTTCCCGGCCCGCAAGTGGTCACGGTATTCCTGCATTTACACCGGCTGGCGGTCAAACCCCGGCATTAACTACATGGAAGTTCAGACAGCCGCGGCGGGGTTATGCGAGAATGCGGTATGAACTCACCGCGCAATCTTCTGGGGCTCGGCGCGCTGGGCCTGCTGCTGGCGTTCCCGGCCATGGCGCAACATACGCGCACCGTGCATGGCTCGGTGCTGAACGCGCGGCAGAAGCCGGTGGCGCACGCGATTGTGTACCTGCGCAACAGCCGTTCCCGCACGGTGCGAACTTATATCACCAGCCGCAATGGCCGGTTTGTGTTTCATGGCCTGGCGCCCGACGTCAACTACACCCTGCATGCCGAGTATCGCGGCCAGCGGGGCGGCACGCGCACGGTTTCGGCATACGATTCGCAGACGCGCATACACATGGATCTCAAGGTGCCGTAAGAAGGCCAGGGGCGCATTCGAGGCGGCGCAGCCGCCATCCGCATTCGCAAAACCCGGTTTCGACTTCGGCCGTCCCGGCCATTTTGACTACGTGACGCAGGTCACGGATGCGTCCAGGCAACGGATTTATAATGAGAATGGACGTATCCCATGAATCAAACCCGCTGGAAAATCGGAGTGGTGTTGGCGATTGTGGCGGCCACCCTGGGCTGGCTGGCGTGGACGGGAATTCATAAAAGCGCCAGCTATTACATCACCATCGCGCAGGCGAAAAATCCGCGCAGAATCGCGAGCCAGCGCAAGTACCGGGTGGCGGGCATTGTGGTGCCCGGCAGCATCCAGCGTTTTCCCGGGTATATGAGCTTCAGCCTGAAGCAGGGGAATTTGACGCTGCCGGTGCGCTATATCGGTCAATCTCCGCCGCCGGATACATTTACCGGCAACGCCCAGGCACTGGCCATGGGCCGGTTCCAGCCCAACGGCACACTGGAGGCGACGATGATTCAAGCCAAATGCGCCTCGAAGTACGCACCCAAACTGCCGGGACAGAAAAGCACGCCAGGAACCATGTAAATGAAGCCAGGGCCAGATCGCCCGCACATGGCGCCGGAACGCGCCCCGGTGATCTGCCGGGATGTGACACGTTTTTTTGGCGTGCGGGCCGCGGTGCGCGGGGTGACCCTGGAACTGCCCCGGGCCAGCCTGACGCTGCTGCTGGGCGCGAATGGCGCGGGGAAAAGCACGCTGCTGCGGCTGCTGGCCGGCGCCCTGCACCCCAGCCAGGGAGAAATCCTGATCACCGGGCTGCCCATCCGGGACCCGCGGGCGCGCGGCCGGATCGGGCTGCTGGGGCATGAAAGCCTGCTGCAGCCCTTGCTGACGGTGCGGGAAAACCTGGAGTTCTATGCGGTGCTGTACGGGCTGGACCGTCCGGCGGCAGCCGCGCGGCAGGCGCTGGAGCGGGTGCGCGGGCCGCATCTGGCGGAAATAAAATGCGGCGAGCTGTCGCAGGGCATGCGGCAGAAAGCCGCGCTGGCCCGCACCCTGCTGCACCAGCCTCCAGTGCTGCTGCTGGACGAGGCTTTTGCCAGCCTGGACCGCGCCACGGTGGCGGATTTACGGGAAGTGCTGCGGGAACTGCGCCAGGCCGGGCATGCCATTCTGCTCAGCACCCATACGGAAGAATTCATACACGATATGGCCGACCAGAGAATCCAGCTGGAACGCGGCCGATTGCGGACGGCGGCGCAGCCGCCGGCCGAAGCGAGGCCGCCGGCATGAGCGCGGAGACGGCAACTCCCGAACGGCTGCCGGCTTCGGCGCGGGTATTCGCGCGGGTGCTGGCGCGCGACCTGCGGCTGGAGCTGCGCGGGCGCGAAGCCCTGAACGCGATGCTGTTTTATGCGCTGCTGATCATTGTTATTTTCAGCTTTGCGTTTGAAGCCCAGTCGGAGCTGACCATTCATGCCGGCGGCGGGCTGCTGTGGGTCGCATTTTTATTTGCCGGGCTGGTGGCGCTAGACCGCGCCTTTCTGCGGGAAATTCCCGAAGCCTGCCTGACCGGATTGCGCCTGAGCCCGGCGGCGAGGCCGGCGGTGCTGGGCGGGAAAATGGTTTCCAGCTTCCTGCTGATGACCGGGATCGAACTGCTGCTGCTGCCGCTGTTCGCGATTTTTTTCAATGTGCCTCCCGGCGCGCGCTGGGGCGCCGTGATTGGTGTGCTTCTGGCCGGAACCTGGGCGCTGGCCTCGACCGGAACTTTTTTTTCGGCCATGAGCGTGCACACCCGCTATCGCGCGCTGCTGCTGCCGCTGCTGCTGCTGCCGCTGGCAATTCCGGCGGTGATCGCCATGGTGCAGTCCACCCAGATCTTTTTAAACGGCGGCAGCGGGGCGGGCTATTGGATTGAACTGCTGCTGGGCTTTGACGTGATTTTCACCTGTCTGGGGTTGTTATTGGCGGATGTAGTATTGGAAGTAGGGTAAGAAATATCAGAGCGAAGGGATCAGCGGCGCAGAGCGGCGTTGAAATTCACTTAGATGGCCTCGATTCAATAGCAAACACAATGGCTGTAACTATGGAGCAGAAAAAAACGGCGGAAAATTTATCAGCGCGGGCCGCGAAAACCGGCCCGGGGAAAGTGGCCTGGTGGATCGGCGCGGGCATGATTTTAATGGCCTGGGCCCTGGCCGAGGCCTGGCTGATCGCCCCCACGGAACGCACCATGGGCATCTACCAGCGCATATTTTATGTGCATGTGCCGGGCGCGTTTACGGGATTTCTGGCATTTTTCATCAATTTCATCGCCAGCGTGATCTATTTGTTCCGGCGTTCGCCGCGGGCCGATGCCTGGGCGGTGGCCTCGGCCGAGGTGGGCCTGGCCTTTCTCAGCATTAATCTCATCACCGGTCCCATCTGGGCCAAGCCGGTGTGGGGCATCTGGTGGACCTGGGATGCGCGGCTGACGCTGACGCTGGTGCTGTGGGTGATGTATGCCAGCTATCTGCTGCTGCGGCATTTGACGCCCGCCGGCGAGCTGCAGCCGCGGCTGGCGGCCGCGCTGGCGGTATTTTTCTTTTTCGACACGCCGATTGACTACATGGCGATCCGCTGGTGGCGCACCCAGCATCCACAGCCGGTGATTCTGGGCGGGCCTAATGCCGGGATGGCGCCGGCGATGTGGGTGGCATTCTGGGCGGGGTGGGCCGCTTTTCTAGTCTGGATGGTGGTGCTGATGCGGCTGCGCTACCGGCAGGCGCGGCAGCGGCAGCGGCTGGATGAATTGCGGCGCGCGGCCGCGCTGCGCGCCAGTTGATGGCGGCGATGTGGAACACAGCGCCGCAGAGCGGCGCCAAGGGAGAAGAAACGATGATCAGCGTAGTGGCGGCATTCACGGTGGCCTGGCTGGCCCTGGGGGTTTATGTGCTGACCCTGGCGGCGCGGCAGCGGGGGCTGGAGCGGGAACTGAAGGCCGTGGAAGCCGAAGCAGCAGAAGAAAAATAATTGGTGGAGCGGCGGGAAACCGCCCTCCGCATGGCAAGACTCCACGTGGAACCCTGAAAGTAACGGGACACCGCGGTTTCTATATTCTTCCGCGCAATCCAGCCAAGGTAAAGTAAGCGGGAATCCTGCGCCACGCGCCAGGACCCCGATTATGACCGCATCTGTTTCCAGAGCTGATACTGGCGATCGCCGGCGCTGGCCGCGCCAACCCACGGCGATGCCCATCCGCCTGCATGGAGTGGACCGGAACGGCGCGAGATTCAGCCGCGAAGCCAGCACGCTGGATATCAGCCGGGGCGGCAGCCTGGTGGTGGTGCGGGAGCCGTTGCCCGATTGTGATTCGCTGCATCTGGAAATACCCGTCCGCGAACTGGCCAGCGAGACGGAGCTTAGGCCCCTGGCCGCGCCCGGACTGCAAGCCCGGGTTGCGCGGGTGATCGATTATGGCCGGGGCAGCATGGTGGGCCTGGAGTTTCAGCAACGCCCCGCAACCAGCGCAGAAGCGAATCCACTGTCCGCCAAGCTATAGTGGCGGAATGCAAATTCTATCGCCGTTTTTATCCCGCGGCCGGCTGGGACTGGCCTGCGCCCTCCTGTCCATCGCGGGAGCGGCCCAATCCATTTATTTTTCACGCCATGCGACGGCCCATCCGGCGCCGCGGCGGAATGATCGCCTGCGGCATTTAACTTTGCGGGTGCGGCCGAATTTCGCTGCCCGCACGATCGCGGTCCGGGAAACCCTTACGATTCAATCCAGGCAGGCCGGCTTACGCCGGGTCAGGCTGGATGCCCGCGGGCCGGTGATTCAGGAAATGAGCGAGGCGGCGGAGGGCCGGCGGATTCGGCTGCATTATCAACAGACAAAGCGGCATCTGCAGATCCGGCTGGCGCAGGCGGCCCGGGCGGGCGAAAAGATCACGCTGCGGATCCGCTATCAGGCCCGGCCCGATGGCTGCATGATCTTTTATCCGGGAGATTTGCGGCGCCCAAACCGCATTACAAATTTGTGGGTTTCGGGCGAGCCGGAGTGCAACCGGCGATGGCTGCCCATTTACGATCACCCCGATGCCAAGCTGAGCGTGGATTTTTATCTGGACACCCCGCCCGGGCTGTCCGCCATTGCCAACGGCCAGTTGATGGCCACGCGGGCGCTGCCCGATGGCTGGCGCGAGTTTCACTGGCGCCAGGCACAGCCGATTGCGCCCTACCTGATCACGTTTTATATGGGACGCTGGAGGCAGGCGCGGGCCGCCGGCCCAGGCGGCGTGCCGTTGTTTTACGACGTGCGGCCGGATGAGTCCGCGGCCGATGCGCAAACGCAATACGGCCGCACGCCGCGCATGATGGCCTATTTTGAGCGCCTGACCGGGGTGCCCTTTCCCTGGGCCAAATACGCGCAGGTGGAAAACCCGGGATTTTTTTCCGGGCTGGAAAACGCCAGCGCCACGGAATTTCCGGGCAACTATCCGCAAAACGCCGACCGGGCCAACCTGCGCGCGCAGGCGCGGCGCAGGGACATTGAGATCGCGCATGAGCTGGCGCACCAGTGGTTCGGCGACCTGGCGACCTGCCGCAACTGGTCCGATCTCTGGCTGAATGAGGGCTTCGCCAATTTCATGATGTACATCTGGGACCAGCACGCCAACGGCAAAGACCGCGCCGTGCTGGACCGGCATCGCGATGCCCTGCAGCTTTTCGCCTATGAACGCCAGGTGCGGCGGCCGATCGTGGATGACCGCTATACCAGCCCCTGGGGCATGTTCGATCCGGTGACCTATAACGAAGGCTCCTGGGTGCTGCGGCAGTTGCGCTACCAGTTGGGAGCGAAGCAATTCTGGCGGGCGATCCACGCGTATCTGCTGCGCTATCGCTTCCGCTCGCCCGATACCCGCGATTTCGAGCGGGTGATTGAGCAGTCCACGCACCGCAACCTGCGGCCATTTTTTCAGCAGTGGCTCTATCGCGCCGGATATCCGGTTTTTCAGGGACGCTGGCGCTGGCGCCGGAAAGAGCAAAAGTTGGAAATCCGGCTGCGGCAGAAACAAAAAACTCCGCGCGTGTACACCGGCGCGATCACGGTGGGCATCTGGAGCGATGGGAAAGAAGCCGAGCTCAGGCTGCAATTGTCGAAAAGAAACCAGAAGTTTCTGATGGCCCAGTCCTCGCGGCCGCAGATGGTGCTGCTCGACCCCGGCCATGAATGGCTCAAGCGGCTGAGCTGGAAACAACCCGCGCGGGCGTGGCTCTATCAGGCGCGGCGGGCGCCCTTCACCCTGGACCGGGAGGACGCGCTGCGGCATCTGGAACGGCATCCGGGCGGGGTGGGCACCCAGGCGGTAACCGGCCTATTGCAAGCGGCGGCCGCAAACAGGAACCATGCGAATCCGCTGCGGCGTTTTGCCCTGCGCCAACTGGCGCGGCGGCAGCCCGGCGCGGCCGGGGCGATAGGGTTGAGATGGCTGTGCAATCCCCATCCGGCGATGCGGCAGGCGGGTGCTGAGGTCTGGGCGAGCCTGCCCGCCACTCCCGCCAGCCTGGCCGGGTTGCGAAGGCTCTATTTTCATGACCCGATCGCCGCGGTGCGGGTGGCGGCGCTGCGGGCATTGCTGCGCCCAAGGACAAAAAATGCCGCGGCCCGGGATTGGAAATATATACAGGCCGGGCTGCGGATGCACAGCTACCGCTGGCAGGTGGAAAGCGAATGTTTGCGCGTATTGGGCCGCTGGGGCGCAAACCAGGCGGCGGCGCGGAGGCGAGCGGCGCCGATGCTCGAGGCCTGGGCCGCGGTTACGCGTCCGCCGGCGGCGCGGAGCGCGGCCATTACGGCGCTGGGCGAATGGCCCCGAACGCCGCGCTCGCTGCAACTGGTGGAGCAGGCTTTTGCTTCGCCCGATGCTCCGCTGCAACTGAGCGCGGCCCGGGTGCTGGCGCATTGGCACATCCGCGGCTACCGGCGCGTATTCCGGCAACTTGCCGCGCATGATTGGATCGGGTTTTACCGGCCGGCGTATGCGGCACTGGCGCGATAAAGGCCAGATGGGTGGAAGGGTGCGGTAAAATGAAATATCCGTGCGCCTGTAGCTCAGCTGGATAGAGCGTTCGCCTCCGGAGCGAAAGGTCGCAGGTTCGAATCCTGCCAGGCGTACCATTTGAAGAGCGGCGCGGCCGCCACAGCAGATCACGTCCCATCGTTCGACCGTTCACCCTGTTGGTAAAATATCCAGGTGAAATCCGAAATCGCGCCGGTCGCCTTAACCGGCATTAAACCCAGCGGCGAACCTCATCTGGGCAATTATCTCGGCACCATCCGGCCGGCGCTGCGGCTGGCCGAAACGTACCGCACGATCTATTTCATCGCCGACTATCATGCCCTGACCACGGTGCATGACGGCGCCAGACTGCGGGAATATACGGATGTGATCGCGGCGACCTGGCTGGCCTTCGGCCTGAATCCGGAACAGACGCTGTTTTACCGGCAATCGGATGTTCCGCAACTGCCCGAACTGGCCTGGATTTTAAGCTGTTTCACCCCCAAGGGCCTGCTCGACCGGGCGCATGCCTATAAAGACGCGGCGGCGCGCCAGCAGGAGATTTCCGCCGGGCTGTACACCTATCCGGTGCTGATGGCGGCCGACATTCTGGCCTTTCGCGCGCAGTGGGTCCCGGTGGGCCGCGATCAGAAGCAGCATGTGGAGATCTGCCGCGACCTGGCGATGAATTTCAATCGCGCCTATGGTGAAATTCTCACCGTGCCCGAAGCCTTGATTCAAGCCGAGGTTGAGACCATCCCCGGCACCGACGGCCGCAAGATGAGCAAAAGCTACGGCAACGTGCTGCCGCTGTTTGGCGAGGCCCAGGCGTTGCGCAAGCTGATTATGCGCATTCCCACGGATTCCACGCCGGTGGAGGCGCCGAAAGATCCCGAGACCGCGCTGCCGTTTCAGCTTTTTCGGCATTTCGCCACGCCGGCCGAGCGCGACGAAATGGCGGCACGGCTGCGCCAGGGTGGTACTGGATGGGCCGCGGTGAAACAAGCGCTGGCGGAGGTGCTGGAGCGCGAGCTGGCCGAGCCGCGGCGGCGGTATCAGGATTGGCTGGGCAACCGCAAACGGCTGCATGCCGCCCTGGATGAGGGTGGGGAAAAGGCCCGAGCACAGGCGGAAAAACTGCTGCGGGAAGTGCGGCGCGCCGCGGGCGTGAGATAGAAAACCAGGCTTGGACTGAAGCAATACCGGACGCGGGCGCCACATGCGGATGCCCGCTTCAAGTAAAAAAAGAACGAAAAATTAATTCAGCTTTTTACGGGTGAAGGTGAAATATAGGCCGGCGAAGCCCAGCAAGCCCAGGATCCAGGTGGGGTTTTCGGGCGAGGGGTGGTCTTCACTGCATTTGTGGTGATGATGATGGCAATTGCCATTTCCGTTCCCGCCATTCGCGCCATTGCTGCCTTGGCCGCCCCCGCTGTCAGTGTAGTCATTGCCGCAGCCGTTATCACTACCGTTGCTGTTGAAGGAGAACGAATGAGAGCCTAAATTTCCGAGGCCGCCGGAATTATTACTGTTGGAATTATTATTACCCAATGACCAATGATTCTGGCTGGAATTGGCATTGAACCCGCCGAACCCCCCGGGATGCTGGTTCTGCGGCTGATTCTGATTCGTGCTCTGGCCGAACTGCCCCAGGGACAGGATTGCCAGCGAGCGCACGGCCGGGCGCGACTGCGCACCGGCGCCGAAGAGGAGTATCGCGAGTATTAAAGTCATGTGCATCTCCCATCCGGTTGTGGTCAGGGAGGAAAACGGACACTGGCTCGAATATAGTCCAAATGATGAAAATAATCAAATGAACGGCGGGGAGTCATGCGTGAGTCACTGAATCCGCCGGGGCTGGGGGCGGCGGATTGAACGGCTGCGGCCGCCAGCCCTGCCAGGTCTGGGGCCAGAACATGGCCGAGCCCGGCGGGGTCTGCCGACGGGGTTTCTGTTTGCGGCACTGCAGCCAGACGGTAAAAATCATGCTGTTGAGAAACCAGAACATCATGCCGCTTTGGCCGGCGAAGTAGGTGTAATCAAAACAATCGGCAAAACAGGCGATGTTATAAGCCAAAACGATCAAGGCCCAGAAATTCAGATCCTGGCTGATGCGGCGGTCGGCCGACATGCGCAGGGCAAAGAGCATGGCTAGAAAAATAGCCAGGGTATAGAGGGCCATAAGGGGCACGCCGCCATCGAAAAGCCAGCTCGACCATTGAATTTCGGAATATAAAGGCTTGCTGTTGGGGTTGTTCTGGGTGCCGAAATAAATGTTCATCATGCCCCAGCGGCCCAGACCGGCGCCGAAGGGATATTTGGCCATGAAGATGGAGAAAGTGTCCTGCAGAAATTCACCGCGGTCCACTTCATAAAGATTCTGTTTTTGACTTTTGCCGTGGCTGCCGGTGAGGGTCTGCAGGCGCTGGGTTATAGCCGATCCGCCGACCTGCAGCGCCCAGAGATAGCTGCCCCCCAGCAGCACGACCAGAAGCATGGCCCAGCGGGCCAGGCGCATCCATTGCTGGCGCCAGGCCATGGTGCCAGCCAGCACCGCCATCATGATGGCCAGCATGACCATGACCGAACGGATCTGGCAGAGCAGAATACAGAGCACGCCCACGCTCATGCTGCCCAGGGCAACGGCTTTCAGCCAGGATTTGGTTTGTGTGGTCAGGGTTAAGCCGAGGCCGAAGAGAATCGTCCACAGGCCGGCCACGCCGGCGCCGCCCGGGGTATCGGTCAGACCCATGGGACGGTAGATATATTTGCCATTGGCCAGCTGAATTTTCAAGCCATTTTTAAATGCCCCCAGGGCCTGCACCACGGGCGAGAGCGGGGGCTGAAAACGGCCGGGGAAATAGACTTGCAAGACTCCGAAAGAAGCGCTGAGGGCGTAAAAAAGCCAGAGCAGGATGATGGTCCTGCGCATGATGGCTTCATCCACCGCGAGCCGCGGCACCCACCAGGCGGGAGAAAGGATGGCCAGATACATCATGGCTTGCGCCATGCCGGAAAGCAGGGTATTGGTTTGCGGATTCAGGAGCGCGAATCCGACCACGATCATGACCCACAGCAAGGCGCCGCTGGAAGGATGACGGCGGCCGCGCCAGGGCAGCAAGAATAACAAAGCCAGACTGGAACCGAAGACGCCAAAACGGAAGACGATGCGGAGGGGGCCGCTATTCCCCACCAGAAGCAGCAAGCGGGTGGCGATTTCAGCCAGAATGAAACCGGGCAGCACCCAGCGCAAGCGGGAATCGCCGGATACGGCCGGGGTATTCAGAGAGGGAGCGCTGGCCATGCGGAAGAGCGCGCAGCAATGCGACGGCTCGCAATGATTTTACTCTTTACCCGCGGCGGCAGCTTGCTGATGGAGAGCGACAAGCAAACGGCCGCCCGCGGCGGCCAGGCTGGATTGAAATAATTCCACCACCTTGCCGGCGGCGATGGAGCTCAGATTGGCCTGGCGGCCGAAGGCCAGAACCAGAAGGCCCAGACGGGCGCCGGCAGCATCCAGTACCGGGATTTCCATTTTCCAATGCGGGGCAGCCGCTTCCATTTCGGCTAAATTGACCTGGCGGTACCAGCCGGATTTCCATTCCATGGCGCAGTAGGTGGCGCCTACCTGGGAGGCCATGGAGCATATGCCCAGCCAGGCAGTTTCTCCATCGGCGGCATCGGCGAGGCGCGCCGCCGTGGTTTGAACGGTGGCCAGCCGGGCTAGGGCGCGGCGCAAACTGATGCGGTCGGCGCGCTCGCCTTCCGGCTGCATGCCCTCAAAGCCCAGGGCCTGAATGCCGAACCAGGCGGCCGCGCTTAATGCCAGCACGGCGGGAGCCAGTTCAGCGTCAAAGCGCCGCTGAATGGCGAGTGATCCGAGGGCCAGCGCGCCGGCCACGGCGTAGAGCAATACCACTGCCCGTTTCGGCCCCACGCCCAGACGCAATAACTGATGATGGATGTGGTCATGATCGGGAGCAAACAACGATTTACCCCGGCGCCAGCGGCGAACGATTGCATGGCCGGTATCGAACAACGGCAGCGCCAGCGCCATGACCGGCACGGTCATGGCCACCAGGGTGGTGGATTTTTCCGACCAGATGATGCCGAAGGCTCCGAGCAGGAAGCCGATGGTCAGACTGCCGGAGTCGCCGAGATAGATCGTGGCCGGGTTGAAATTAAACGCTAAAAATCCAATCAATGCTCCGGCCAGAGGCAAGGTCAGCATCAACAGAGCAAAATTGCCGGTAATGATGGCGGCCATCATCAGCGTCAGTGTCGCCAGCAGGGCGATGCCCGAGGCCAGCCCGTCCATGCCGTCAATTAAATTCATGGCGTTGGCGCAGACCAGCAGCCAGAGCACAGTGATCGGAGCGCCGAGATGGTTCGCCAGCCCGGGGCTGATGCGCTGCAACAGCGGCAGGTGAACGAGCAAGCCGGAATATGCGAGCCAGAGCGCGGCGGCGGCTTCGGCCGCGAGCTTGATCCACCAGCGCAGATTGATGAGATCGTCGAGCAGTCCGGTGATAAAAACCAGCAGCAGCGGAAACAGCAGGACATGCAGATTGGTGGTTTGCAGGTAATGCGGCCGGTCGTAGCGGTACTGCCACCAGCGCAGCGTCACCACCGCCAGTCCGGCCGCCAGCATGACGCCCACACCGCCGATGCGGGGAATGGGCTGGGCCTGCAGCTTGCGGGGCGGGGCAGGATGATCGAGCCAGCCAAAATAATGGGCCAGGCGGCGCAGCGCCCAGGTCAGCGCCATGCATAACACCAGCGCCAGCAAGCCATCCAAAACAAAAGAACGCATCGCAAACCCGCTTTGCCGGAAACTGAATTTCCGGCGCAATCACGTTGGGCTCACCTGGGCAGTGACGCGATTATATAGTGAATTGTTATCCAACATCCAGTGGATACGAGAATCACTACGGGGGGAGTGCAACAGCCCGCGCATTTAAACCGGATGCGCGAATGGCCCGGGTGCCGGGGTCACGTTTTGCTTCGCCGTTCCAGAGTCCGGCCTTGGTGATATCAGCGACTTGGCCGGTGTGCCGTCCGAAGCGCCGGATTGAACGATAATGAAGGAATATGCCAGGACGCAAAACGGATCCACTCGAGGCGCTGCGGCAGAAGCTGCGGGCGCTGGGGTTTGAAATTCTGCCGGCGGATCAGCCCGGCCGCATTTTTGTGCGGCATCATGGCTGCGCGGCGGGGCTGGAGCGCAAGGAGGAGGGCGGGATCGAATTTTTCGCGCCTCCGGGACGGATTGTGGCGGGCGAGCTGGCGCGGCTGATTGACCGCGGCTATCAGAAATTTCTAAAAACCGCCGATCGCGAAGTGCCGGCGGGCGCGGCGGATCTGCGCGCGTTATATGAATTCAACCGCGAGCTGCGGTATGCCGCCGGCGCGCCGGTGCTCTATAACCAGAGCCTGGGCTCGGTCAGCGACCGTTATATCTATGACCGGGTCTGGCATCGCGATGAAGGCCGCCAGCCCAAGGCGTGGGAAGAAACAGTAAAAACGCACGGCTGATTTCGAAGCGCGGGCGCAATCAACAAGAAAATTAAAGCTGGAGAGAGGACCAGAGGGCGTCAATTTTCGCCCGGGTTTGCGGGTCCATGATCATTTCCGCGGGCCAGGGGCGGGCAAAGCCCTCGCTCGGCCATTTGCGGGTGGCATCAATGCCCATTTTGCTGCCGTAGTTGGGCAGCCGCGAGGCGTGGTCGAGCGCGTCAATGGGGCCAAGGGTAAATTGGATATCGCGTTCGGGGTCAATGTTATTGCAGGCGTGGAGGACGACGGCGCGCGGATCGTGAATATCCACATCGTGATCCACCACGATGATGCATTTGGTGAACATGGCCTGGCCCAGCCCCCACAGGCCGTGCATGACCTTGCGGGCCTGGCCGGGATAGGATTTTTTTACGGCCACGATCATCAGGTGATGAAAACAACCCTCGAGCGGCATGTGAATATCGGTGACTTCAGGCAGCTGCAACTGCAATAGAGGCAGGAAAATGCGGCCGATGGCCTGACCCATGAAGCCATCTTCCATGGGCGGCTTGCCCACGATGGTGGTGGCGTAAATGGGGTCCTGACGATGGGTGATGCAGGTTACGTGCAGAACGGGATATTGATCGGCGAGGGAGTAAAAACCGGTGTGATCGCCGAAGGGGCCTTCGAGGCGGCGTTCGTCGAGATCCACATAGCCTTCGAGCACGATTTCGGCGCTGGCGGGAACTTCCAGGTCCACGGTATGGCAGCGGACCATTTCCACCGGCTGCTGGCGCAGAAAGCCGGCGAGCAGCATTTCATCGAGTCCGGGAGGGGCGGGCAGCACGGCGGCGAAGGTGACGGCGGGGTCGGTGCCGATGGCGGCGGCGACGGGAAGCCGCTGGCCGCCGGGGGGAACGGGGGGCAGCGCGTCCGCGCCCAGGGCATGATCGCGGCCCAGATGCAGGACCGCGCCGGGATTCTGGCGCAGGGCTTCACGCTGATGCTCGGCGCCATGCTTGTGGATCTGCCAGTGCATGCCGCAGGTGGTCTGGTCAAAAACCTGCAGCCGGTACATGCCGACATTGCGCCGGCCGGTGAGGGGATCGCGGGTGAAAACGCAGGGCAGGGTGATGAAGCGGCCGGCATCTTCGGGCCAGCACTGCAGGACGGGAAACTCGAGCAGGGAAAAATCTTTTTCCCGGATCACCTGCTGGCAGGGGCCGCGGCTGACGGTGCGGGGAAAGAAGGCTCCCATTTCGGCTAGCTGGGGCAGCATTTTCAATTTGCCCAGCAGGCCCTCGGCGGGGCGCATCTCAAGATAGCCGCGCAGCCGGCCGGCGATTTCATCCACATTTTCCACGCCCAGGGCCATGGCCATGCGGCGGGCGGTGCCGAATTGATTGATCAGCAGCGGGCGGTTGGGGTAGCCTTCCGGCTGCTCGAACAGGAGCGCCGGGCCGGAGCGTTTCACGACCCGGTCGGCCACTTCGGGAATTTCAAGCAAGGGTGACAGCGAAGCGCGGATGCGCTTCAGCTCGCCCGCGCGTTCCAGCGCGGCGATGAATTCCCGCAGGTCGGCATACGCCATGGTTTCCAGTATAAAGCGGGGTGCGCTGCCGGCCGGCGGCGGGTCAGGACAGCGGCGAGAATTACATTTTGTAGCGGCCGGTGTCTTCCTCGCCAAGATTTTCCAGCCAGCGGCGGAGTTCGGCGCTGGCGCCGGGATCGGCGGCGGCCGCGGCGACTTTGGAGGAACGCAGCACTTCATCCGCCACGAAGATGGGGCAATCCATGCGCAGCGCCAGGGCGAGCGCGTCGCTGGGGCGGGCATCGAGCACCATCAACTCGCCCCCCTGCCGCTCCAGCCAGACCAGGGCGTAGAAAGTGTCGTCTTTTAACTCATTGACCACGACTTTGCGCAGGCGGCAATCCATGCCCAGAAATAAATTGCGCACCAGATCGTGGGTCATGGGCCGGGGCGCGCTGATTTTTTCAATTTCCAGGGCAATGGCGTTGGCTTCGTACATTCCCACCCAGATGGGCAGCACGCGCTTGCCTTCGGCGTCTTTAAGAATGACGATGGGGGTATTGGTGGAGGAGTCGAGCATGAGGCCCCGGATTTTCATTTCAATTTCGGCTGCCATGACTCACCTCGAAGACGCCGCCATCGGCAAGGCGGCCGCTGTCCCCGGCGGGATTGAAGGAAGGGCCGCGGCATCGGGCGCGGCGCAAAGCCGGCCCACCAGGCTGTTGGCGCCGGCACGCTCAATCTCGACCCAGGCATATTGCCCCGGCCGCAGCGGCCGGCTGAAGACCGGCAGCGCGCCGGAAGAATCGAGCCGCAGGTCGCCGGTAAAGTTGACAATGCGATGCGAGCTGGCCCGGCCCTGCCATTGATTCAGCTTTTCCAGATAAGATTCAACCATCACTTCCAGCCGGCGGCCCACCCAGTCCTGATTATCGCGGGCCTGAATTTCCTGCTGGCGGCGCTGCAGGATCATCAGCCGCTCGGTCTTGACGGAGTCAGGGATATCGTCCGGCCAGGCGCCGGCCTCGGTGTGCGGGCGGGGCGAGTATTTGAAAATGAACGCGCCGGAATAATGCACCTGCTCCAGCAGCTCGACCGTGGCCTCGAAATCGGCATCGGTTTCGCCGGGAAAGCCCACGATCAGATCCGTGGTGATGGCCAAAGGCCGCGGGCTGGCTTGAATGAGCGCGATTTTTTCGAGGTATTGCTCCCGGGTATAGCCGCGGCGCATGCGCGCGAGCACCTGGTTGCTGCCGGATTGCACCGGCAGATGCACGTGATCGCAGAGGCCGGGATGCCCGGCCATGGCGGTGACGATATCGGAGGTAAAGTCGCGGGGATGCGAGGTGGTATAGCGGACCCGGCGCAGGCCGGGAATTCCGGCGACGGCGGTGAGCAGTTGGGCGAAGCTCAGACGGGCGGGACCGGCATCGCGCCAGGAGTTTACGTTCTGGCCCAACAACTGCACCTCGGTGTAACCGGCGGCGGCTAGTTGCGCGGCTTCGCGCAGAATGGCCTGGCTGTCGCGGCTGCGTTCAAAGCCGCGGGTATACGGGACGATGCAATAGGCGCAGTGCTTGTCGCAGCCCTCGATGATGGTGATATACGCGCGCCAGGGATGGTCGCGGCGGGTAAATTCCGTTTCAAAGGCGGAGGTTTCAGCCGCGGCCAGGCCGGTGACGCGGTTTTCGCCCGCCTCCAGCCGGTCGAGCAGTTCACCCAAACGGGGATAACTGGCCGAGCCGGCGACCAGGCTGACATGCGGGGCTTTGGCGAAGATGGCTTCGCCTGCCTGCTGGGCCACGCAGCCCAAAACGGCGAACTGTTTTCCCTGCTTCCGCAGGGCCTTGAACTGCGAAAGCCGGCTGAAGACTTTCTGGGCCGCCTTATCGCGAATGCTGCAGGTATTAAAAAGGATCAGGCCGGCATCTTCCATGCGTTCGACCTGAGCATAACCGCGGGCGTGCAGCACGCCGCTGACGCGCTCGGAGTCGTGGACATTCATCTGGCAACCGAAGGTTTCGATAAAAAACGTCTTGCCGGAGGTTGCGGGAGTGGCCATGGGATCAAGCGGGGCAAAATGGCGGCAGCGGAATGGCTCGCTTGCACTCAGTATAGCAAGGCATTTCAGCGGCGAGCCAGGAGCTCGGCGGCGTGGCGGCGGGCGGTGGGGTCATCGGGATCGCCGGCCAGCATGCGGGCAATTTCCCGCACCCGCGCATCGCCTTCGAGCGTAAGCAGGCGGGTGCGGGCCCGGCCGCCGGCGACGGATTTGCTGACCTGGAGCTGATGCCGGGCGCAGGCGGCGATCTGGGCCAGATGCGTGACACAGAGCACCTGCCAATGCGCGCCCAGGGCATGCAGTTTGCGGCCCACGGCTTCGGCCGCCTGGCCGCCAATGCCGGCGTCAATTTCGTCGAAGACCAGAGTGCGCGGGGCATGTTCGGGCCGCGGCGCGGTCTGGGCGCGAGCGGCAGCCGCCTTCGGCTCACGGGCCATTTGCAAAGCGAGCTGCAGGGCCAGCAACAGGCGCGATAATTCGCCGCCGGAGGCGGCCTCCTGGAGCGGGCGCGCAGGTTCGCCCGGGTTCAGACTGCCCCGCCATTCGACCCGGTCCCAGCCGCGCGGGCTCCAATCCGATTCGGATTCGGGACTGGCAAGAACGGCGATTTCAAGCCGCGGGCTCATGGCCATTTCCGCTGCCTGTTCGATCAAGGCGCGGGCCAGCGGGACGGCCGCGCGCTGGCGGGCCGAACTGGCCGCGGCCGCCAGCTGCTGATAGGCGGCGCGGGCGGTTTCCAGGCTCGCGGCCAGTTCGGCGCGGGCGTGGGCGGCGTTTTCCGCCGCGGCCAGACGGGACTCCAGTGCTTCCTGATGCTGGAGCACATCGGCAAGCTCGGGTCCGTATTTACGCTTGAGACGGTCAAGCAGGGCCAGCCGGTCGGCGACTTCCTGCAGGCGCCCGGGCGAGAGCTCGGCATCTTCGGCCCAGGGACGCAGGGTTTCGGCGATATCGGCCAGCTCGCCGCGGAGGGTTTCGAGGCGGCCGGGCAGCGCCGCGGCGCGAGGATCGAGACGGGCCAGCTCAGCCAGCCGCTTGCCCGCATTTTTCATCAAGGCAAGCGCCGCATCCTGATGATCGTAGAGCTCGGCGTAGGCCGCTTGCGCCAGGGCCTGAATTTTTTCTGCATGCGCCAGACGCAGGCGCTCGGCCTCCAGCGCCGCGTCTTCACCGGGATGGGGCGCGGCCTGGCGGAGCTCGTTTTGCTGAAACTTCCACAGATCCAGTTCCTGCAGGCGCTGGCGGTCGCGATCTTCCCACTCTTCCAGGCGCGCGCGCGCGGCTTGCCACGCGGTGTACGCCTGCGCCAACTGCGCAAATAATTCCCGCGCGGGGAGAGAATTTTTTTCGCGCGGCCGCGCTTCCAGATATTGATCGAGCCAGGCCAGTTGTGAAGCGGGAGCAAACGCGACCAGGGCTTCGTTCTGGGAGTGCAGCGTGGCCAGGATGGGAGCAATCTCGCGCAGGAGGGCCACGCTGACCGGCTGATCGTTGATAAACGCTCGCGATTTACCATTGGCCGCAATTTCGCGCCGTAAAGTGAGGTCTTCACCGGGGTCACAATGCAGGCCCTGGGTCTCGATGCGGACTTCGAGCTGGGCGCGGGCTTCAGGAGAAAGACTGAATATGCCCGCGATGAGGGCGCGCTCGGCGCCATGGCGGACGATCTGGGAGTCGGCGCGCTGGCCCAGCAACAAACCCAGGGCTTCCACCACAATGGATTTTCCGGAACCGGTTTCGCCGGTCAGGGCGTTAAGGCCGGGGCCGAATTCGGCCATCGCCTGATCCATCACGGCGTAATTTTCGATTTGCATCCGCAGCAGCATGCGCAATTCAGAATACGGCCAACCGGAAGGGAAAGCCATGGTCAGGAGTAAACATTAAGCTCCGGAAGAAAACTCCTCAGGGGCCATATCCGCGAGGTGGATTATGATAATTTTTGAGAAGATAAACGAAAAATACACGCCCCTCCGGCCAGGGCGCAGGGAACCAATCCGGACAAGGCCAAAAGCGAAACAGAGAACCGCAATTGCCGCTTCCGCGTCTTAAAATATGGACTCGACACTTGCGTGCTAGAAAGCTCATCCCGTTATGCCACCACTGACCCCAGGCCAAGGCGCCTTTACTGAATTTCTCAGCCAATCCGGTCCCGTCGCCAAGGCGGTGCTGGTGATTCTGCTCGTGCTCTCGGTGATTTCGTGGGCCATTATGTACCGCAAAAGCCGGCTGTTCCGGCGCATGCGGCAGCAGTCCCGGCGGTTTCTGAAGGCCTTTCACAAGGCCGGAAGAATGTCGGAAATCCACACGGTGGCGGAAACCTTCCGGCCGGCGCCGATGGCCGAGATTTTCGAGGCCAGCTATGAGGAATGGGTGCGGCAGATGGCGGGCGGCCGGAGCCTGACGGCGGTGGAACGCGTGATCCGAGCGGCGGTAACCGAGCAGGTCACCTACCTGGAATCGGGTTTGAACTGGCTGGCGACGATTGCCGGCGCCAGCCCGTTCATCGGGCTGTTCGGCACGGTGTGGGGCATCATCAACGCCTTTCACGGGCTGGGAGCGGAGGGCGCGGCGACGCTGCGGGCGGTGGCGCCGGGCATTTCCGAAGCCCTGGTGACGACCGCGGCCGGTTTGTTTGCCGCGGTGCCGGCGCTGATCGGCTATAACGCGCTGTCGCACCGGGTGCGGGAATTTGCCGCCGGCAGCGATGAGTTCGGGCTGGAACTGCAGAACCGCATGGAAGAACTCGCCGCCAGCGGCGCGGTCAGCGAAGCGGCCAACGTCACATTGCATGCCCGGGGACGCGATTGAAGTGGCGAAGGGATCAGCCTCGCGGAGCGGCGTTGCGATCCGCCCGGCCCTCCCCGCGCACCAAGCTGGCCGCGGATGGCGCGCGCATTCCACCGGGCACGGCTCGCTTCTCTTGCCGCCGCGGGATGGCTCAGTGAACCAGTGAACGATTGATCAACCGGAGCAAAAACCATGGCTTTTTCCCTGCCCAACGGCCGAACTCAGAGCGGACTGGCGGAGATCAACGTGACGCCGCTGGTGGATGTGGTGCTGGTGCTGCTGGTGATCTTCATGATCACCGCGCCGGTCATTGAATCGGGAATTACGGTGACGGTGCCGCATACGCGCAACACGCGCACGCTGGTCAAAGTCAAGCTGGTGGTGACGATTGATCAGGGCGGCAATGTGTATCTGGGGAATCATCGGGTCAACATACATAAACTGCCCGCGCTGCTGAACGCCAAGCTCGCCAGGAGCGGACAGCACAGCGTGTACGTGCGGGCGGATGAACGGGTTTCCTGGGGCATGCTGGCGCAGGTGATGGACCAGATCAAACGCAGCGTGCCCAAAGTCAGCCTGGTGACGCAGCCCTACAACCATCCGGTTTCCTGAGGCCCCCGGCCGCGTATCACGCCAATTTTTTCCATGCCCACCCCCACGACACACCGCAGCCGCAGCGAGCCCGGGTGGGCGGGCAGTCTGCTGCTGTCGTGCCTGGCCCACGGCGGCTTACTTTTTCTGGGGTTATGGGCGGGGCTATGGCTGGAAAAGATTCCATTTGGCGGAAAGCATCCGGGCGGCGCGGGGGGCACGGCGCTGCAGGCCACCCTGGTTTCGAAAATCCCCGGCGGCTCGGTGCCGATGCCGGCGCCGACGGTGAATGACACGCGCAACCGGCTGGCCAATTCAATTCCCGGCTTGACCAAAACCATTCCCCATCCCCCGCCACGGCCGCGGCCCCATGCGGTCCGGCTGCCCGCGCCCAAGCCGCCGCGGCTGAACTCGCGCCGGCAGGCGGCCGAGGAGCTGCGCCGCATGCAGCAGGCGGAGGTGCGCCGAAGGCGGCACCGCCGGGCCATGTATGGCGCGGGCGGACCGGCTTCGTTTACCTACAGCATGTCGGGCCAGGGAGTGGGCGGCGGTGGCGGCATGTCGTTTGGCGACGCCACCTTCGGCACTCTCTACACGGCCTGGGTCAATCAACTGCGCAACCGGCTGGGCTATTATTGGAACCAGCAATATCGAGATCCCTCGGCCCCGGTAGGGCGGCCGGTATTTATTGTCTTTACGCTGAATCGCGCCGGCCAGATTTATGATATTGGCTTCGGCCAGCGCAGCGGCATTGGCTCGCTCGATGGAATGGCGCTGCACGCGGTGCAGCAGATGGCGGCCAGCGAGCGCTTTCCCCTGCCGGCCGGCTATGCCCCGGGCACGCTGCGGGTGGAAGTCTCGTTTGAATTGCAATGAAAGCTCGGCAAACCATGACACCGAAACAACTTTCTTCACCGGGAATGGGCCGCTTTGGGGCGGCCTTATTTTGCCTTTTGATCTGCCTGGGCGCCGTCGTCCCGGCGGTGCGGGCGCAGAACGGCTCGCAGCTGACGCTGGCCATTACGGGCACCAAAAAAATCAGCCTGGCGCTGCCGGATTTCACCACCCCGCAGGGCGGCAATCAGGCGCTGGCCATGCAGCAGATATTTCATAAAACCCTGTGGAACGATCTGTACCAGAGCGGCCTGGTGGTGATGATCAGCCCCAGCCTGTATCCCGCCGGCAATCCCGGGCAGCCGTCGGATCTGAATGCGGCCAGCCTGCAAAGCTGGGCCAGTCCGCCGTCCGAGGCACAGCGGCTGGTGTTTGGCAATGTGATGGTGGTGAACGGGGTGTTGCAGATTGAAGGCTATCTCTACGATGTGACCCAGCCGGCCTCGCCCTTCGTGCTGGGCAAGCGCTATACCGACCAGCCCTCGCCGGCGGCGGCGGAAATGATGGCCCATGAATTCGCCAACGCCATTGTCGCGGCGCTGGGCGGCGGCGTGGGCATTGCCACCACGAAAATCGCATACATCAGCAACCGCACCGGCCATAAGGAAGTCTGGCTGATGGACTACGACGGCCAGAACAAGCGGCAGATCACGCATCTGCACAGCATCTGCTATTCGCCGCGGATTTCCCCCAGCGGCCACAAAATCGCCTTCATCAGCTATGCCAGCGGGACTCCGGAAATCTGGATCTATTCGCTGATTTCCAATCGCTATGTGCGGTTTCCGCGCTGGCACGGCTTTATCGCCACCCCAGCCTGGTCTCCCGACGGGAAAAAACTGGCATTTTCCGCCGATCTGCACCATACCGGCTACCCGGAAATCTATACCGTGCA